>VSNT01000247.1 GCA_009774465.1 Lachnospiraceae bacterium | reverse complement strand
GGTAAATATATGATATAATAATTGCAGTTTTAGATAGCAAGACAAACGATAAAACAGAAAGTACGGAAGACGTACTTTCTATTTTGTCGTTTATCAATTAAAAAACGAAAAGGGAGAGAAGTGTATGGTGAAATGGGTTTATTCATTTGAAGAGGGAAGTGCCGATATGCGGAACCTTTTAGGAGGAAAAGGCGCTAATTTGGCTGAAATGACTAATCTTGGTCTGCCGATTCCTCAGGGCTTTACGGTGACAACGGAAGCATGTACAGATTATTATGCAAAGGGAAAACAGATTTCTGATGAGATCAGGGAGCAGATCTTTACAGCTCTGTCTCAATTGGAAGAAAAGCAGGGAAAGAAGTTTGGGGATACCGATAACCCGCTTTTGGTATCGGTTCGTTCCGGTGCAAGGGCATCTATGCCTGGTATGATGGATACAATTTTAAATCTGGGGCTGAATGATGTTGCTGTGGAAGGTTTTGCAGAAAGGACAGGCAATCCCCGCTTTGCTTATGATTCCTATCGAAGATTTATTCAAATGTTTTCTGATGTGGTTATGGAAATTCCCAAGTCTTTCTTTGAAAGAATTCTGGATGAACTCAAAGAGGCAAAGGGAGCCAAGTATGATACGGATTTAACTGCAGAGGATTTAAAAGAGGTTATCAGCAGATTTAAAGCAGTTTACAAGGATAAGATGGGAGAAGATTTCCCTCAGGAGCCTAAAGTACAATTGATGGAGGCAGTAAAGGCGGTATTCCGTTCATGGGATAATGAAAGAGCCATTGTTTACAGAAGAATGAATGATATCCCCGGCGACTGGGGAACCGCAGTTAATGTACAGGCTATGGTATTTGGTAATATGGGAAATACCTCCGGTACCGGTGTTGCCTTTACCCGTAATCCGTCAACAGGCGCCAAGGGGATTTATGGTGAATACCTGATCAATGCACAGGGTGAGGACGTAGTTGCAGGTATCAGAACGCCTCAGCCGATTACCAAGTTGGAAGAGGATCTGCCTGAATGCTACGCACAGTTTATTGAAATAGCAAATCGTCTTGAGAATCACTACCGGGATATGCAGGATATGGAATTTACAATTGAAAACGGAAAGCTGTTTTTCCTGCAGACCAGAAATGGCAAACGTACTGCACAGGCTGCATTGCAGATTGCATGTGATCTGGTAGATGAAGGTAAGATTACTCCGGAGGAGGCAGTGCTTCGTATCGAAGCAAAATCTTTAGATCAGCTTCTGCATCCTACTTTTGATCCTGAAGCGCTTAAGAGCGGCGAAGTGATCGGACAGGCACTGCCGGCATCTCCCGGTGCGGCAGCAGGTAAGGTGTACTTTACCGCGCATGAAGCAAAGGAGGCTCATGAAAAGGGCGAAAGAGTTATATTAGTGCGTTTGGAGACTTCTCCGGAAGATATTGAAGGAATGCATGCGGCAGAAGGTATATTAACGGTACGCGGCGGTATGACTTCACATGCAGCAGTAGTGGCCCGCGGTATGGGTACCTGTTGTGTATCAGGCTGTGGTGAGATTTCCATTAATGAAGAAGAAAAGGAATTTGCTTTAGGCGGTCATGTATATCATGAAGGAGATTATATTTCTTTAGACGGTTCCACCGGTAAGATTTATGATGGTGATATAAAGACACAGGAAGCATCCATCAGTGGTAATTTTGAAAGAATTATGGAATGGGCAGATTCCTTCCGTAAATTGAAAGTGCGCACCAATGCAGATACCCCTACAGATGCTGCCAATGCAATTAAGTATGGTGCGGAAGGTATTGGACTGTGCCGTACAGAGCATATGTTCTTTGAACCGGACAGGATTCCAAAGATCAGACAAATGATTCTGTCAAGAACAGTGCAGGAAAGAGAAAAGGCATTAAATGCATTGATTCCTTATCAGAAAGGTGACTTTAAGGCACTTTATGAAGTAATGGAAGGAAGACCGGTTACCATTCGTTTCCTGGATCCGCCGCTTCATGAATTTGTTCCTACGGAACAGGACGATATTGATGATCTGGCAGTTAAAATGATGATGACCGCAGAGCAGGTACAGGAAGTATGCGATTCTCTTCATGAATTTAATCCCATGATGGGACACAGAGGCTGCCGGCTTGCAGTAACTTATCCTGAAATTGCAAGAATGCAGACACGTGCTGTAATGGAAGCTGCCATTGAAGTTAAGAATGAAAAGGGATTTGATGTGGTTCCTGAAATCATGATTCCTCTGGTTGGAGAAAAGAAGGAATTAAAATATGTGAAGGACGTTGTGGTAGAAACTGCTGAACAGGTAAAGAAAGAAAAGAATTCAGACATTCAGTATCATATCGGAACCATGATTGAAATTCCGAGAGCAGCTCTCCTGGCCAATGAGATTGCAGAGGAAGCAGAATTCTTCTCCTTTGGAACAAACGATCTGACGCAGATGACCTTTGGATTCTCCAGAGACGATTCCGGCAAGTTCTTAGGAGACTACTATAAAAAGAAAATTTATGAATCAGATCCTTTTGCAAGACTGGATCAAAGCGGTGTAGGACAGCTTGTACAGATGGCGGCTGAAAAGGGAAGAAAGACCAGACCTGATATCAAACTTGGTATCTGCGGCGAACATGGCGGAGATCCTTCTTCTGTTGAGTTCTGTCATAAGGTTGGGCTGACATATGTATCCTGCTCACCATTTAGAGTACCTATTGCCCGTCTGGCAGCAGCCCAAGCTGCAATTTCGAATAAGAATTAACGATATACAGTTGTTCTTGCAGACCACATTTTTGCTGTTGGCAGATTATAATTTTGGCTGAGAGTGGCAGAAGCAATAAGAAAAAACA
>VSNT01000246.1 GCA_009774465.1 Lachnospiraceae bacterium | reverse complement strand
CTGACCGGGAAAAAATGTGTCGGCCAAACCGCGCCGCCCCCTCTCCGGATGTTCGTCCCCCTATTCTACAACAAAATCGCCGCCGCGTCCATCCTTTTTCCAAAGGACGAAAACGGAGGCTGCAGGATTGTCAAACATGTTGGACAAGGAAGCTGATAGGAGAAAGCCAGGCAAGAGGTTACATCGGAAAGTTGTTGGAGCGGCGATTAAAGGTATAGCGGTTTACCCGTTCATTTTATAAACGGGTAAACCGCTATAATATTTCCTACTACGTCTTGAATTCTAATTAGCCTTATGCTATAATTGAAAAACATTTTAACTATTATCCAATGAATAGTAAGAATAGTGAATAGTAAGAATAGTAATGTGGACGGGATTATAGAGAATGGGAAAATCAAATTATATTTTTATTATTGCACTCATCATAATATCGGCTCCTTCTGTTATACTCTGCCTTTTACGTAGCAGAGGAATACCCCGTAAAAAATTGTTGTGCTTCGCTTTCTTGCTGGGTATAATGGCAATGATTTGCTTTGGCGGCAAAGCTATACTAGCTTGTTTTGACATGGGTTGGCGTTGTACACCATTTAATATCATGTTGTTCCTCTGTGCTATTCTATTTATCATCACATTGTGGCGATGTTTGAACGTACTCAGTCTCTTGGAAAACACTAAGCCTGTCCTAATAGGGTTCGGGTTTATCTCTCTAGTATTGGTGATGATTATAACACTAGCATGGACAGCTATATACTTCCATTTTTTAAGCTGGCATGATGGTTTAACAACATACAATAATCAAATGATTGTTTATGCGAACGATCAGCATGGTGGAAGCTGTAGTTGGCGCTACTATTCCCATGTTAATAGTTTAGTTCATGGCATCGAAATCACACAAGACGGCTGGTGGGGATATCCACCTTTTAAATCATAAATCAAAACTAAAAACAGTATGGGGAAAGCCCCATACTGTTTTTAACATTAATTCGTGTCTTTGAGTGCGATAATTTGAGGGACTGGTCTACTCTTAAGTAGAACTCGGACATCTACATCTGCGCAGACCATTTGTGCAGAGGCACCGCCATCGGTAAGAATTGCCTGCCATTGTGTACCACTGCTGTTTTCGAAATAATCAATATATTTTTTTATTGCATCTCGATAATTCGCAACAGTTTGGGTAATTGCTGGAGTCATGAAGAGATATACTTCATTTGAATTTGTATTAATAAGAATACCTGTTCGTGCAGAAATTCCATTCAATAAATCAGGATCACCATGTTCCTTAAATTTATTTACCCAGTTAGTATCCCAAAGATTTAAATTAATTCCACCCTGAGCCCATGTGCCTCTAAGTGTTGGAATATATGAACTTGAACCACTTGTTACACCATCATAAAGTTTTAGTTTTGATCTATCCCAACAGACTATGGAAGCGCCACAACCATCTGCATTTGTACTTCCTTGTGTGTCAGGGCCAACAGGTCTTCCATCCTGATACGCTATATTACACAATGCGGAAGTTGATGTGTTGAAAAAACTTGCATTCATTCCGTAGTAAGGTTTACCTAGCGCATCTCGCGCATCACTAATGTACTTATCTTCTCCATATTGTCTATTGAGGCTAATTAAGTATATGTTACTTGCCTTTGTTTTAATGATATGATATCCTCCGTAATCTATATATGTGTAGTTAGTAGCCATTTTCTTTTCCTTCTTTCTTCAAATTTTTTCTTTGGTTTTTTAACATGCACAAGCCGGTTCCGACCGCCTTGCCGTTAGAA
This sequence comes from Lachnospiraceae bacterium, assembly GCA_009774465.1. Taxonomy (GTDB): domain Bacteria; phylum Bacillota; class Clostridia; order Lachnospirales; family Lachnospiraceae; genus Suilimivivens. Next base: position 1,064 of record VSNT01000246.1, on the reverse strand, counting down.
CTCTAACGGATCATATTACACATGGGTAATGCCTCCTTTTTTGATCCTTACCTATTTGTTCAAGACAAAATCTTTGCCGAAGCACTTGAACCTTGCTTCTGCGGCCAAGTTATACCAAACCGGCCAACCCGTCAATCCTCATACCTGATAGCGCCTCATATCTCATAAGCTAACACGCCTACACCATTGTGATCCCAATTCTGCATTTTCAGTATTCAGCAACCCCAAACAATGATCCTACCCACTATCGCAGGTGATAGTTTTTGTCCTAAAATACAACTATGGACGATAGTTTCATGCCAAAACATGTATGGCACAAATACTATCGTCCATGTCACAAAATAATCTGATTTTTTGCTATTTTTCCTTGTCCTTCCTCTATCTTCTGATAAATCCAATAAACGGATGCGTTACATCGAAGATCAAAACCCCAACCAGAACCACTACAAGCGTACATGTAATAACAAAAAGTCGTTTTATCCAAATATCCTTTTCTTTAAGCATCCCCTTATAAATCTCAATCGAGCCTTCATCTTGTATTGTTGGCTTAGGGGGAATACCCGCTAATTCGTCCAGCGATCCGCCCATCGCAATAACCAGGTCACACACAGTCTGAAAATTAGGTACATCTGTCTGCCCGGACATTATCCGATTCACTGTTGGCAGCGATACACCAGATAGCTCGGCAATCTTCTTGTTGCTATACCCACATTTTTCTTTCATCTCTCTTAGTTGGACTCGAATCATAATTTTCTCTCTCCAATTCAGTGTTTTGTAATTACCTCAAATTCAGAAATGCTCGCCACATTCTCTGATCTGTAGCCCTCCATCAGCTCACTCATTATATCACTTACACTTCGCCGCTGCACATAGGCAATGTATGGTACTCCTACAGCGGGGGAGTACAATACATGTTGGAGGACACAGCCGCTTGCCCAGCCGGCGCTCCACCTCGCCCGCCAGGGCGGGGAAGATGGAGCTCTCATCCGCCAGGGCCTGGCTGATGTCCTCGGTGGAGTATTCGGGCGGCGGATCGGGAGCGGGAGGCTCCGGGGCGGGGGGGA
>VSNT01000245.1 GCA_009774465.1 Lachnospiraceae bacterium | reverse complement strand
TCCCTATATACTTCATCATAAAACTCAATTATTTTATTTATATCAATTATAGACTCATCATTAGGCAATTGAAGAAAAAATTTTTTATCAATCAAATTGAAAATATCAATTTCTATCCCTGAAACAATCGGAATTCCCCTTGCAAGATATTCCCTTGCTTTTAGTTCGCTGGACCAATAAAGGCCTTTTTTATAACAGCCAAGACTGCAAATGCCAATATCTGCTATATCATAGATCTCATCTAATTCTTCTCCACCTTTCAATCCATAAAAGCATGTACAATCCTCTAATTTACAGTCTTCTACTATTTTTTCATATGCCGCCTTCTCTGGTCCATCACCTACAAAATGACAGAATATTTTTCTAACTCCGCCTTCTTCATAATAGTGTTTCAGGCCATACAATAATCTTTCGTATCCATGATATGGCTGCATTAATGCCACCATTAGTAAATTAATTGTATCATCATCTTTTACATTATGAACTGGCTTAACTGAATTTACATCAATTCCATTCATGATAGAAATGGTTGGAATTTCGAAGATTTTTTTATCTTGAGAATAGGTAACAATTCTTTCAACTATTTTTTTCAAATGTTTAATATATACTCTGTCCCACCAGAACATAAAGCGATACAAAATCCCTTTTGGCTTCTCTCCCGTATAAGGATAAGTCGGAATTTCTATTAATATTTTTGCACCATTTTTATGCAGCCTTTTCAACACTCTATAATAAAACGTATCCATCATTCCATATCGATTGTAAACCCAATCATATTTCTTATTTTTTATTACTTTATACATTTTAATATAGGCTGGTGTTTTCTTGATAGCGCTTACTTTACCTATTACTCTGCTGTTTCCAGACTCTTTGTAAATTAATTTTTCTCCTTTAATGAAAATAAAATCTACTTCATGTCCCTTTTTCTCAAAAACAGCAATCTGGGAATATATTTTTTTACAAACCCCATCGGATTCTTCATTTGTAAAATCCCATGTGGATAAATACAATATTTTCATTTTCACCTTTTCTTTCTATTTCATTTAGGCTACAATAATTATGCATTATTTATTTATACCACACTTTCAAAAAATTTACAACAAAACAGGGGAATCTATGAAAATAGTTCAGATTAATACCGTATGCAATACGGGCAGTACCGGAAAAATAGCTGCAGATTTATATCATATTGCTGAAAAAGCAGGTGATACATCTTTTATTGCTTATGGCCGGGGAACTGCCCCTGATGAAATAAAGAGCTTTAAAATCGGAAATTCCATAGACTTTGTACACCACGTACTGATCAATTTTTTCCTTGGAAAAAGCGGCTTCGGCTCTAAATCTGTTACCAGGCGTTTCCTGAAATGGCTGGATGAAGTAAAGCCGGACATTCTGCACCTGCATAATCTTCATGGCTTTTATATTCATGTAGAAATGTTGTTTGCATACATCAAGGCTCATAACATTCCCGTTGTATGGACTTTGCACGACTGCTGGCCCTTAACCGGCCAGTGCGCCCATTTCGATTATGCAGGCTGTGCTAAATGGCAGACTGCCTGCCAGAAATGTCCCATTTATAGAAGCAATTATCCCTATTCTTTATTTCGCGATAACAGCCGCCAGAATTACCAATTAAAAAAGGCTGCTTTCACAGGTGTTAAAAGTATGACGATTGTAACACCAAGTAACTGGTTAGCTGATATTGTCAGCAAATCCTATTTAAAAGAATACCCTGTAACAGTAATTCCCAATGGAATTAATTTGAATGTTTTTAAGCCTGCTTTTGATGAAGCGCACAGTTCCACAGACAAAAACCTTTTGATGACCAATGCCTCGAGCCCTCAAATTGTTCTGGGCGTTGCAAATGTCTGGACGAAACAAAAAGGATTAGATTTTTTTCTGAGGCTGTCTGATCTGCTGGACGATTGTTATCATATAGTCCTTGTTGGTTTAAGTAAAAAGCAGCAATCAAAAATTAAGTCTAAATATGGTCGACGCATTACTGCCCTTACCAAAACTTCCTCTCAGGAAGAACTGGTTTCCTGGTATCAGAAGGCTTACGTATATGTAAATCCTACTTTGGAAGATAATTTCCCTACTACCAATCTTGAAGCGCTCGCCTGTGGAACTCCTGTTATTACCTTCAACACTGGCGGAAGCCCTGAAAGTATAACAGAGAAGTGCGGTATTGTCGTTGAAAAGGGAAATATGGGACAATTAAAGGAAGCTATTCTGTCTTTAGATAAAAAGACGGAAATAACTTCCCTCGCCTGTCGTGAACGTGCTATGGAGTTCGATAGAAGCTTGCGCTTTAAAGAATACTTGAAATTATATAAACAATAAATTACTTTTCCTCCAATTCCCTGATCCTTTTCTCCAGCATGGCAATTGTTTGCGTTAAAGACCTGATTTTCTCACTCTGCTTTGACACAATTGCTGTAATAGACATTAAAATAGCAATTATAAAGGCAATTGCTAAAATGAATAGTCCATACATACTGGTTTCAATTCCGATTAGGGAAGTAATTCTTGTTAATGTTTCCGGCCAGAGAACCAGAATTCCCATAAAAATACCGGCAAAAATCCACAACAGAGTATATTTCAAAGAAATATCCCTTCTTTTAAGAAAAATCATTATTAGCACAAAATAACAAATTAATGCAATTATAAGGCTGATCCGAAGCCTGTCAGCTATCATCCGTCTTCCCCCTTCGCACTCCAAAACTAATTCTGCAAATCAAAATTGCTAATGTAACTTTGAGCATATAATAAATGGAACGTTTTAAATTAATAGAGCTCTTTCCACTACTTCTTTCCTGCATAATAACAGGAATCTCCATTATTTTTCCACGATGCATAATTGCTGATACGATTGCCTCTGGCTCCGGGTAATCACTGGGGTAGTTTTC
>VSNT01000244.1 GCA_009774465.1 Lachnospiraceae bacterium | reverse complement strand
GAGGTATTAGATAATGGAAATTAATATATCTGAAGAGGAACAAAGAAAGTACTTTCTGGATAAATGGAAAGAAAAAGATACGCAGTTTATATGTGAAGTTCCAGTGTTTTGTAGGTCGATTGATTTGGTAAAATATAATAAGAAAAAGAACACAGTTAGTGCAGTTGAATTTAAGACCAAGAATTGGAGACGCGCTGTGGAACAGGTTATGAGTATAGCTATATCATTTGATTATGTTGAAATATGTGTACGAAAACCCAAAACGGTAAAAGCACAGGAAACAATAAAAGAGTATTGTCGTGCAATAGGTGTCGGAGTATATTTCTTTGATACTGGTGCATTGAATTTTGAACATATTTTGGAGCCGGAAAAGGTTGAAAAAATATGGAACGTTCAAAAAGCTCAAGTGATTGACTTCATATTGAAGGAGGATACTTATGCAAAGTGATATTATTAGAATGCTGCGATATAATACAGGAACGGACAAGAAAGCATTCGTAGCCTTTAAAGAATCATTTGATGCGGTTATTTTTAATGCAACTATAGTGGCATATAGTGGTTCAGCGATTGCAGATTTAGTTTCGGTGCATAAAAATCAATATATTATAGATCCGCAAACACATATAATGCAGCATGACAGCATGGCGATTATGTCAAAAGATAAAAAGACTGGGCAATATCATATAAAGCAGTCGGTAAAGAAATATTTAGACCAGTTGCCGGGTTCTGTTATGGAGATAATAGAAAAGAAAAACAGACCGTTATCTACGGTGGAGATTAATAGCATTATTGATGATCTTGTTAAAAGCGTGTTTGAATTTGAAACACAGTACGTTAATTCATTTATAAAAGAGAAAGAATATGATAAGTATCTACGATATGTTAATGTCGGACCAGAACCCAAAGTAATTATTGCCCCATATTTTATGCTAAAAAGGGATATGGCAGAAAATCAGATACATGAATATATTGAATTAAATAGGAAGTGTCTGGAAAAGTTTTCTTTGTATCAGGAAAAGCAGGAATTTCACTATCCTGTTGCTGCACAATTAGTAATTGACAGGGAGATATTAAAAAACAAAAATTTGTGTGGATTGATAAAAGAGTATTATGATTATGAGGGTTATGAGTATATATTTCTTTGGATAAGTGATTTTTCCAGCTTTGAATGTTCGAGGGAAGAAAAGAAAAAATATTATGATTTACTCGAAGTATTGAATCAGATGGGGAAAAAGCCGCTTATGGCATATGGTGGATATGATTCAATTCTGCTTACCCAGGTTCAAATGCCGGTGAGGCTGTTTGGCGTTGCACAATCTGTAGGATATGGGGAGGCACGATCGATAACACCTGTGGGAGGTGGTCTTCCCGTAAACAAGTATTATTTTTACCCTTTGCATAGAAGAATGAGATTTGATGAAGCGTTAGGGATATTGATGGAAAATGGCTATTTCAGTTCGGAAAAATCTAATGCAGAACATGCAAATGATTACTATGCTGAAATTTGTAATTGTGAACAATGTAAAAAAATAATCAAAAATGATATTGACAATTTTAGAGTTTATAATGAATCAATTCCGTATACTGTGAATGCCAGGTATGGGGAAATTAAGCGTAACCGGCCTACGACAGAGGCTACTTTAGTGGCAGCATTTCACTTTTTGTTCTGCAAAAATAATGAGTGGGAGCAGGTTAATAAGATAGAGCGGCAGGAATTGATACGTCAGTTATTAAGTGACTATAAAAGGTACGGTTCTAAAGAAGCACAAAAACAAATAGAAGAGTGGTGTGATATATTTGCGAAGTAGAATTGTTTTAATAACAGGGGCTGGATTTTCAGCTCCTGCAAAATTACCTATACAGGATAAGATACTGGATGAAATGGTTGCAGCGTCAACAAGTGATTTTATGAGTGCTGATCCTATTCGTGAAAGCAGAAAATTTTTGATGGCTTACATAAACATTGCAATTTATTTGCTATAGGTATACGGAAATGCTGATACCCAAAAACTGGAAGAAAAATACGATGTTTTGCGTCATAATTATTGGGCGGACGAGAGAGTAAATTCTGTGTTGCAGTATATTCGGAAGGAGCATGGCAAGGAAGCCGGTATAAAGAATTTTAGCCTGGATAAGATTTTAGATGATACTGCACAAAAGTATATTATCGACACGGATCAATATAGTTATAGACTGCTGGAAATAAAAGAAGAATTACGAAGACTATTACAGAGATATAAAATTGGAATAAGCTTAGAGGATGTTTTTACAGCATTTGATAAAAGTATTTCCATGCGGGAGAATACCAAAAACTATTCCTATATGCAAATGGATATGTTGCAGCATTCGTTATTGAGGCTATTCGTATATTATTTTGCAAACAAAATAAATAAACATACTTACACGTGCCAGGACTATGGAAATGTTATGCACTTTTTAGAACAAGAAAAGGGGCATATTTCTATCATAACTACCAATTGGGATGTTTTATTAGATCAATATATGCATAGGAAGGGAATAAAATTTGATTATAATTTTAATAGTGAATATGTTATAGATGAAATTGCTAAAAATAAAACCCTGAAAGGGAAATCCAAAGATAACATTAAATTTCTTAAGATTCATGGCTCAATAAATTGGTTTAGGTGTTTGCGTTGTGGCACCTTGCAAGTATGCGGTGTAGATGAATGCGGGCAATATCTTTTTGATGATTCAAAAGAAGAAAAATGTTATAAATGCGGACAAATCGCATACGGAGATCAAGTACAATTGAAACCGGAAATTATAACACCAACCATGCTTAAATCTATAAACAGTCAATTATACAATAATTTATGGCAAAATGCAGCTTATCAATTACAAAAAGCAGATAAAATAATTTCTTGCGGATATTCACTTCCAATAGCAGATTTTGAATTCAGATATTTGTTGAAAC
>VSNT01000243.1 GCA_009774465.1 Lachnospiraceae bacterium | reverse complement strand
GAATTTAAATATATGCCAGATTATATTTTAGTCATAGATGATTATTCCAAGCAGGAAATGATAAAAGAGGGAATCCCTGAAAATATAATATATGTTACTGGACAACCGTATTTGCAATATGTCCAGAATCGTATTTTACAAATAGATGAAAAAGAAGTAAAAGAATATAAAAGAAGAATAGGATGCTCAGAAAAGCAAAAGTTAATCGTATATGCGTCTGATGATATTAGTAAAACGTATAATGATTCATTAGACAATTTGTATTGGGGTTACAATGAAAAGACAATTTTTTCTTATGTATATCGGGCATTAAATGATTTAAACAGTGAGGAATTTGTGCTGATAATACGTCCTCATCCTAAGGAAGATATAGAGTATTGGAGTAATGTGGTAAGAAGGATACCGCAAATGAAAGTTATTATTGATAGGAGCACGAGTGGAGATGTGATAATTAAATCTGCTGATTTGATTATTGGAATGCAGTCTATGTTTTTGGTAGAGGCTGCTTTGGCTTATAAAGAAGTTGTAAGCTTGCAGATAGGGTGTAAAAGAGAGGAGCCATTTATATTATCAAAACTTGGTGTTATTCAGTCAATTTTTGATTATGATATTTTTAGAAACGTAGTAGAAGATTTTTTTAAGGGGAAAAGGCGAGATATTAATTGGAATGTTTCAGGCAATGCATTGGAAAAAATTGATTCTGTGTTAAAGGAGATATTATGGGAAAATTAGCAATTAATGGTGGAGAAAAGGTTAGAAAAACATTATTCCCAGCTTATGAAGTCATTGGAAAAGAAGAAGAAAGGGCAGCCATAGAAGTAATTCGTTCGGGCGTCCTGTCAAAATATTTGGGGTGCTGGGAAGATGATTTTTATGGTGGACCGCAAGTGCGTGCCCTTGAAGAAGAATGGGCAGCATACTTTGGAGTGAAACATGCAGTTGCGGTAAATTCAGCGACATCGGCATTATATTGTGCTGCCGGTGCGATAGGGCTTAATCCTGGGGACGAAGTGATTGTTTCACCATACACGATGAGTGCATCTGCAACGGCGCCATTGATCTATAATGCGATTCCGGTATTTGCTGATATTGAAAAGGATTTTTTTTGTCTTAATCCAGATTCAATAGAGGAACGAATTACTGAGAAGACCAGGGCGATAATTATAGTAAATATTTTTGGACAACCTTATGATGTGGATAAAGTTAATAAAATTGCCAGAAAACATAATCTTTTTATAATTGAAGATAATGCGCAAGGTCCCGGGGCGGCATATGGAAAACAATTGGCGGGGACGTTAGGGGACATAGGTGTATTTTCATTAAATTATCATAAACATATTCATTGTGGAGAAGGTGGTATTGCAGTTACAAATAATGATGAATTAGCAGAGAGACTAAGGCTGATAAGAAATCATGCAGAGGCTGTTGTGGGGGATAAAGGCTATAAAAATTTAAATAATATGATTGGCTTTAATCTAAGGATGACAGAAATAGAGGCGTCTATTGCCAGGGAACAATTAAAAAAACTTGAAAATCTCGTTAATGTAAGAATTGAGAATGTAAATTATTTGCGGGATAAGTTCGAACAACTACCATGTGTAATTGTTCCGCCGATACGTTCAAACTGTAAGCACGTTTTTTATATGTTCCCGTTAATATATAATGAAGCTAAAACAGGAATTAGCAGAGAACGATTTGTGGAGGCTGTAAGGGCGGAATTGATGCCTACAAAATTGAGAGAGGGCGAAGGGGTTAGAGTAGAATATGGCTATGTAAAGCCCTTATATTTGCAACCAATTTATCAGGAAAGGATAGCATATGGAAAGGGAGGTTATCCATTAAAAGAAAGCTCTGTCAGCTACGAAAAGGGTACATGTCCAGTTTGTGAGAGAATGCATTTTGAGAGCTTGATAACACACGAGTTAATGAAACCTGGAATGTCAAAAAATGATTTGGATGATGTTTTTTTTGCATTTGAAAAAGTATATGATAACATTGATGAGTTAAAGTGAAATCAGGGACGGGTATGAAAAGCAAAAATGCATTAGTGTATTGTAAGAATATTTATAGTCTGCAAAAAAATGAAAAGTGTTTGATGAAATATAATTTTGTATTTCTAGTATCGCCAGATATAAGATTAAAAGAATATTTTTGTGACCGGACAAAGACAGAATTTGTACCTTTTTGGTCTGATAAAGGAATATTTTCCGAAGATACCTGGCATATAATTGGTGCAATAAATGAACGGATTGAGTCAATCAAATTAAAAAATTCTTCATATTTATATAAAGGAAATTATTTAATAGAAGGGGGGCTTGCCGGTGCAATTGCAGATCTTTTGTACAGTATTGATATTTTCCAAAGTATTATTTCTGACAGAAAAATAGATGTTGTATATTGTGACAGGAATTGTGAGATTGCAGATATACATGCACTGCAGGCTGTTGCATTGTCAAAGGACATTAAATTTTGTTATTTGTCTGGAGGGATTGGAACTGTTTCAGAATTAAAGAGATGGTTTTTTAAATCATATCCTTGCGGAATTGGTTCAATCATAAGTTTTAAAATAATACTGGACAGCTTGATAAATACTGTAAAAATTTCTCGAAAGAATTTGAAAGATAAAAAAGAAAATCAGTATGACTTGGCTATTATTTTGGTATCTAATGCAAATAAACATATTAACTGGCTGCTAAATAGTTTAAAAAATTTTACGGAGGATTTGAAATATTGTATTTTTTGCATGAATGCTGATAAAGCAAAAGAAAAGTTAAAAGAATGCGGAAAAGAAGCAAAATCAGTGGAAGCAAATTTTAGAATGAAGTATTTTTGGCAGAGTATTTTTACTTATATTAAAGATGCACGTTTGATATCTAAAGCGATTAATAATGATGTGAGTTTTTCATTTCAAAATATAGACATCAAGAATATAATTGTAAGTT
>VSNT01000242.1 GCA_009774465.1 Lachnospiraceae bacterium | reverse complement strand
ATAATATGCGATTATCTGTTGATTTTAAGGATGATTCTTTTGAACTGCATCGCACTGGTTCATCGAATCATTGCCAAACAGTTGGAGGAGAAAAATATGTTTTGGCAGGTTATCACTGCATTGGCCACAGTTCTAGCTGTTATAATTAGCATATTAATTGCTATGATAACTATAGCACGCGAATCACATACTCGCTTTACCGACAATTTCAACATACTATATCAGAAAACATTTTCACTTCGCACACAACTGACCTCTATCATACAAAAGCAGGAAGAGGAAGAATTCTTTTATGAAACTGATAGAATTATATCTTGCCAGGCGGCACATGATAGAGTTCTGGACTACTTGACGGAAATGGAAAATTTCTTTTTCCTGGTAGTTGATCACCGAAGCGTTTATCGTTCTTTTGAAAAACTGATGTCCTTAGCATTATATCAACGCCTTATGGTTTTTTACGGCTTTATTCTGCGTGAGAGGAGAGAAAACAATAATTCAAAGATGTTTTTAAACTATGAAGAAGCACTTAAAAAGATTAGAAATATGAAAAAAATCAAAGGGCAGCTGCCTAATTATAAAAAGCGGTGTTATATTGGTATCCGTTCCTCTGACCATTTGTATGACAGCGGATATTTTCGGTCTGATATATCCATATTTTCAAAAGACGCTGGACCGCAGGTTTTTCCTGTACGACCAAATCAAAATAAGGCAAATAAATATGTAGTGCCATTTATGACCAGCCGGATCAGACAAATGCTGTCGCAAACGTCCGAATATCGATTTGCCTTTTACAATGGTACAATGGCCTATAATTTACCTCAGGAGTTTCACCAGTACTTTATTTGTCTGAATCCACGGGAACTGCTGCAATGGCTGAATGATAAGCCAACTGTAAAAAGCTGGCTTTCCTTTTGCAATATTCCGGTTTTTCCATATGAAACTTTTTTAGGACAAGATATTACAAGTGACAAGTTGGAGCAGCGCTTTCCCCAAACAGAACAGTGTATTATTCAGAGCAACTACGGAGGCGGAGGGATGGGAACCTTTTTGGTATCCATCAGTGGTTTTGACAAAGTAAAACCTCTCTTGCAGCCTTTAAGACAGTACATGGTATCCTCTTACGCCAAACATAGTGTTTCCGTCAATACGCATGTTTTTATCTCTGACAAACAAACTGTCCTCTCTCCTGGTTCAGTACAAATTATAGAGTTGGAGCAGGATCAGTTATGTTACCGCGGCGCTGATTTCGCCGCCTTTCGCATGCTCCCAGACACATGCCGGGAACAGGTGCGAAACCTGAGCTTGAAAATCGCAAACCGGCTGAGGGAGCGAGATTATCGAGGAGTTGCTGGAATCGATTTTATTGTGACCAGAGATCAAAAAGTCTACTGCATGGAAATCAATCCCCGATTTCAGGCTTCAACGGTGCTGCTAGATATGTATTTGCAGAAGCATAATACTGGAAATAACACCGCAAATTCGGTATTTGCTCTAAACGAACAGGCTTTTTCTAATTTGATGGCTACTGCGCTGTGTTTTGATGACATTATTAATTATAGTTGCTATTATTACTACAAAGGGACACTTCCACTGAAATATCTGATGGAGAAACGCGACAAACTCGCCCGCGAAGGAGTCACTATTCATGATGACGGCTTTGTAAGTTTTGCTGATGAAAAATTTCTGGATTCAGATTCCTATCTGTTTCGGGCAGTATTTCCCCATAGGATTTGCGCTGTTTCGCCGGACATGACCCTGATGCTCAATGACAATATCCCTGTTAAGCAGGCTCCCCAGGACCTTTTAGATTTAAAAATCGCCTTGCTCAACCAAGGCGTTAATTTTGCGGGCTCCTTGGCACAAGTAAAAAAGGGAGTTTACGAGTCTGTTGATATTACATTCAGGGGAGCGCAGTACTGTACTGACCCTGTAGCGATGAACTGTGCATACCAAGTAAACCTTTCTCAATACAGCCCTTTTACCATTAAAACAGATGCCAACAACAGCACAATTACCTACTATGGTGTTCCGTTTGGGGACATTACCATTGAAAAAAATCAATTGGCCGACTTGCCCGAAACAGACCGTCGTATCCTATATTTATCTACAGACCGTTTACGCATTAAGCTGATTGCCGGCTGCGAGTACAAGAACATTGGCCGCGGTTGCAGATTCTGCAATCTTCCTATGTCGGATAAGCGATTTACACGAGATGAGCTCAGGGGAGCGCTCATGCGCTTAAAATCAAAACAGCTCTCTTTCCGGCATATTTTGATTGGCGGCGGCACATGTTTGGCGACAGATATTTGGGAAGACGTCATTTGGCTCTGCCGCTTCTTAAGCGAAGACGATTGGTACAAAAACAAACCCATTTCCCTTATGTCAGTGCTGCCTCCCAAGGAAATGTTGATTGAGTTTCGGCGTGCGGGATTGACGGAGGTTGCTTTTAATATTGAACTCTCCGACGACCAACTGGCCCGATTGCTTATGCCTGGCAAACGCGGACAAGGCAAAACAGCGTATTATTCCGTTTTGGAGGAGGCAGTCCAGATATTTGGTGTGGGAGCGGTTCGTTCTGCGCTGCTGGCCGGTGCAGAACCGGAGGAGGTACTGTTCGACGAGGTAAAGCATTTGGCGCAAATGGGCGTGATACCTTGTTTGTCGGCGTTTCGTGCTTTGCCTGGATCTGAATTTTCCGGTGCAATACAGCCCGATAACGCAACCTTGCGCAGAGTCCATGACACCTGTGCAAATAATCTGGCTGCTATGGGTGGCCCAATCAAAGAATTAGGACCTAAATGCCGCGACTGTAGAAATAATATGCTGGCGATATAGCAGAATTATTGTCCCTTGGGGGGAGGATTATTTTTCACCTTGAAAATCATGATATCCTTTGAATACAGCTCCTCCAAATCCGTCTTAAGCTGCTGTGTGACCTCATCAATAT
>VSNT01000241.1 GCA_009774465.1 Lachnospiraceae bacterium | reverse complement strand
ACATTTGGAAATATATTTAAAATCACCACCTGGGGAGAATCTCACGGAAAAGCCCTGGGCGTAGTCATTGACGGCTGCCCTGCCGGGCTTATGCTGGATGAGAACGATATACAACAGTATTTAAACCGCAGGAAGCCCGGTCAAAGCTCTATTTCCACCCCCAGAAAAGAATCCGATCAGGTGGAAATTCTCTCCGGTGTTTTTGAAGGCAGAACAACGGGAACTCCCATTTCACTGCTTGTGCCAAACACCTCGCAAAAATCCTCAGACTATAGTGAAATTGCCTCTTATTACAGGCCCGGGCATGCCGATTACACCTTTGACGCCAAATATGGTTTTCGGGATTATACAGGCGGCGGACGCTCTTCAGGACGTGAAACCATCGGTCGTGTAGCTGCCGGTGCTGTTGCCGCCAAAATATTAAAAGAAATGGGAATTACCATTACCGCCTATACAAAATCCATCGGCCCTGTGGGAATTGATTACGCAAACTTTAACAAAGAAAACATTTACACCACTTCCACATGTATGCCTGATGTCAAAGCTGATCAAATGGCGCTGGAATATTTACAGAAATGTATGTCAAATAAGGATTCCAGCGGCGGTGTGGTTGAATGTGTTGCAGAGGGCATTCCGGCAGGCATAGGTGATCCTGTTTTTGAAAAACTGGACGCCAACCTTGGCAAAGCAATTCTGTCCATCGGCGCTGTCAAGGCAATAGAAATCGGCGATGGGCTGTTGGCGTCAAAATCCACCGGCTCTGTGAACAATGATGCTTTTGCCTGTAAAAATGGAAAAATATACAAGAAAACCAACCATTCCGGCGGCGTACTTGGAGGCATCAGCGACGGTTCACAGCTTGTCCTCAGAGCCTATATAAAGCCTACTCCCTCCATTTTTTCCCCACAGGAAACGGTAAATAAAGAGAAACAAAACATTGAAATTGCCATAAAAGGCCGCCATGATCCTGTTATTGTTCCAAGGGCTGTGGTGGTGGTAGAGGCTATGACTGCACTTACAGTTTTAGATGCCTGCATGAAAAACATGACGGCAAGACTTGATTATTTAACTGACTTTTACCACTAAACTAAAGCTAACTATTTTACAATAATAAACAGACGCCTCTTCGCGATCCATCTTTACGTAAAAAACCGCCAGATATCTGTAAGCAGCAGATGCCTGGCGGCTGTTTTATTTCGTTTATGGCAAACGGTAAAATATAATACAATTGGGCTGATCCACTTTCATTTCTCTTCCATTCATAACCATGATCCCCTTTTCCATATCCACGTTAAAAAAGGTCATGGAATCAGATTCATGGTTTAAAGAAACCAAATGTCTGTTGTCCGGAAACAGTGCCGCATCTTTCGGATAATCTCCGCTGACCGGCAGGCAGAATCTTTTATCAAGCAAACCGGTTTCCTGATCAATGGCATAAACAATCACACTGTTGTCACCTGCATTTGAACTGCAAAGATATTTAAAATCCTCGGAAAAATTAAGCGCACTTGCCGCCGAACCTTTGGCATGATACGTATTCAATGTGGAAATATTCTGAATTTTATCAAAAACAGGATTATTATGCTCATCAATAGAGTAGGTATAAACATCAATATAATTTCTCAATTCATGCACAATATACAAAAACTTTCCATCTGCTGAAAACTTTAAATGGCGGGGTGCAGATTCCTGTTCGCTTCTGATCATATCCACCTGGCGCAGCCTTCCATTTGAATGGTTTAATTCATAAAGAACAACATGATCCATGCCCAAATCTGCGGCACATAGAAATTTATTGTCTCTTGTCATTTTTACACAGTTAATATGAGGCCTGAAATTTCTTTCCGCAATGCTTCCAAGTCCTTTATGGAAAATTTCTTCTGTAATTTCACCAATCGATCCATCCTCGCTTACTTTAAGAACTGTCAGCTTTGCATCATGATATCCTGCCACAAACAAAAATTTATCGTCATAATCCGTAGATAAATAACATCCTCTCATGCCATTAATCGGGGCATGATTAATCACGGAAAGACTTCCATCTTCCAGTATTTTATAAGACTCAACACCAAAATCTGTAATTGAATACAGAAATTTCCGGTTATGTGATATGGTTACATAAGAAGAATTGGTAATTTCCACCTGGTCCTTTTCAAAAAACCTTCCATTTTCCATATCCACATCATAAATTCTTATTCCAAAATTACTTTTATTTCCATACGTATACGTAGATACATATGCAACATATTTTTCTTTTTTCATGACCAATATCCAACCTCTCTAATGCATGATGCGCAAAAATTATCTACTTGTTTATTATATCACAGGTTATTTTTCCAGTCCAGACAAAACCCCATAACCACCCCCATAACTAAACAGGACAGACAGCATAAACTTTTTCCCGGAAAATATTTCTGTAAAAGATATTGACAATCTTTGGTGCTTTTGTATAATTATAGCTGTGTTTAGTAAAACTAAACCAAAAGTTTATTATAAAGTAACTCATTCATCTTGCCTGAATTTGGGAGTATTATGAATAACGGAATCAATATCGGCAATAAAATTAAAGATCTGCGCACGCAAAAGGGACTGACGCAGGAAGAGCTTGCAGACCGCTGCGAACTTTCCAAAGGATTTATTTCCCAGTTGGAACGGGATTTAACTTCTCCTTCCATTGCCACCCTGGTAGACATTCTCATGTGTCTCGGCACCGATTTAAAAGAATTTTTCAGTGATTCACAGGATACGCAGATTTCCTTTAAAGAAACAGATTATTTTGAAAAAATAGATGAAGAGCTGAAAAACAAAATTGAATGGATTATTCCCAATGCTCAGAAAAATATGATGGAGCCAATCCGTCTTTCCTTATCTCCCGGCGGCAGTACTTATCCGGACAACCCCCATGAAGGAGAGGAATTTGGCTATATCATCTCCGGCAGCGCCACCCTCCATCT
>VSNT01000240.1 GCA_009774465.1 Lachnospiraceae bacterium | reverse complement strand
AGACTGGTACTTTTTTTTAAGCAGGCTGACGGAAAACAATTTGAAATTATATATATATATAGAAGGAAAATTTTATCCCCCTGACGCGAATCTGATTTCCGGCATTAAGGCGATTCTGGCAGAAGATTTCAGCAGGGAGCTTTCCAAAAAAATTAAAAATGCCCATAAAAGGAGACAGGAGAAAAAAAGCGGGTTTAATATCACCTGTGAAATGTTTGGATGGAATAAGATGAAAAAGGATGTTTACGAAATCAATGAGGAGGAGGCGGCATATTACAGAACTGCTTTCCGGCTGGCAAAGGAGGGGAAAGGATTTTATACCATAAGCAACAGGTTATATGATTTAGGAGCCAGAAGCAGAAATGGAGGCAAGATTTCACAGGTTCAGTGGAGAAAAATGCTGTATTCGAAAAGGGCCAGCGGGACGATGGTCTTAAACATCCGGTCTTATAATTTTGACACAAAAAAATATGAGAAATTGCCGGAAGAGGACTGGGTTGTTATAGAAAATGCACTGCCCCCCATTGTTACAAAGAAATATCAGGAAGAGGTATTGAAGGTGCTTAATCAGAGGAGCAGCGGCAGAAACGACACCGCAGGCGACACTCATACATTATGTAATGCAGGTAAATATGAATTGTCCCACAAAATCGTCTGCGGAGCGTGCGGAGAGTATTATTACCGGGCAGGAAGAAGTGGAAAAAGGGGGAAGGATACATATACGGATGCAGATGCGGTGTGGAAATGTTCCACCTGTTTGAAAAATGGCAGAGCAAGAAAAGGGGAAAACCCCAAAGGCTGCGACAATCCCAATGTGAAGGAAATTCAGATTCTGAAAGACCTTCAGAAAGAACTTGAAGGCAGTGGGGAAGAAAGAAAGTGGGAGAAAGCGCTTTTTCAGGAATTGATACATCTGATAAGAATGGCATTAAAGGCTCAAAACAGTGAAAAAGAGCTGGAAAAACTGGGAAAGGAAGAACAGAAGTTAATTGCAAAAAAAGATATCTTAATGGAAAAACTGCTTTCAGGTATTATCTGTGATCAGGAATTTCAAAAATATGATCAGGAGCTTAAAGAAAAACTTGAAGCAGTAAAAAATAAAATTGCCGGTATAAAGGAGAGAAGTCAGAAATACAATAATTATGAGTGCCGGATGAAAGAAATAGAAGATATTCTTGAAAAGGAGAACATACTACGGACTGCAATAGAAAAAGTTCTTTTGTGCTGTGTCGATCATATTGTGGTGTATAAGGACGGAAGTCTAAAGATTCTGTTTATGGAGGAAACCGGTGTTTTGTAAATACCTGTAACCCGGTGTTTATTACGGTAGGGTTAAGGCTGGGGGTGGAGAGATACTATCAATACTTTACCCAGTTTGGATTATTAAATAAGACAGGAGTGGATCTGCCGGGGGAGGCCGGAACGATTATGCATAAAATGGAGGATATGAAGGCAGTGGAACTTGCCACCGTATCCTTTGGCCAGTCCTTTCAGATTACGCCCATTCAGCTTGCAGCTACTGCCTGCGCCATTGTAAACGGGGGAAACAGGGTAACCCCTCATCTGGCAGTGATGACAGCGGACAGAGATGGAACGGAAATTGAAAAGTTCTCATATCCGGTAACAGAACATATTGTATCAGAGGAGACTTCTGCTACTATGCGGATGATTTTAGAGCAGGTGGTGGAAAATGGCACAGGTCACAATGGCTATGTGGAGGGAGCCAAGGTAGGCGGAAAAACAGCAACCAGCCAGACACTTCCAAGAGGCAGTGGAAGATATATTGCTTCCTTTGTAGGCTTTGCTCCGGCGGATAACCCGCAGGTTCTCGCACTTGCCATTATTCATAATCCCCAGGGGGTATATTATGGTGGTCAGGTTGCCGCTCCGGTAGTAAGGCAGCTTTTTGAAAATATTCTTCCTTATTTGGAAGAAATGGATTATAATTGAGAGGTGCAGATAATGGCAGGAAGTTTAATTGCATTGCCCATATTGATTTCTTTTGGCTTAAGCGTGATTTTAGGACCGCTTATCATTCCTTTGTTAAAAAGGCTTAAAGTGGGGCAGACAGTGCGGGAGGACGGACCAGGCACTCATTTAAAGAAGTCAGGAACGCCTACAATGGGAGGAATCCTGATTATGATCAGTGTAGCAGTCACCTCAGTACTGTATGCAGAGGATTATCCCAGGATTGTACCTGTTTTGTTTCTTACACTGGGGTTTGGACTGATCGGTCTTTTGGATGATTATATTAAAGTGGTGCTCCGCCGGTCTATGGGACTTAGAGCATGGCAGAAAATGCAGCTTCAATTAATCGTAACTGGTGTGTTTACGTATTATCTGTATCACGCTGAGGGTGTGTCTTTAGTAATGAAGATTCCTTTTTTAAACGGGTACTATCTGAATATGGGAAGACTTACCATTCCCTTTTTGTTTGTAGTGGTAATTGGAACGGTGAACGGAACGAACTTTACTGATGGATTAGATGGTCTGGTAAGCAGTGTGACGATCATGGTGTCAACCTTTTTTACTGTGGCGGCTATTGGTACCGGTGCGGGGATTGCACCGATTACCTGTGCGGTGACAGGTGCACTTTTAGGATTTCTTTTATTTAATGTATATCCTGCCAGCGTGTTTATGGGGGACACGGGTTCCCTTGCCCTTGGAGGTTTTGTTGCCTCCTGTGCTTATATGATGCAGCTTCCCTTGTTTCTTCCCATCATTGGATTTATTTATGTGATCGAAGTATTATCGGTTATCATCCAGGTGGTTTATTACAGGTTAAGCGGAGGAAAGCGGGTGTTTAAAATGGCGCCATTGCATCATCATTTTGAATTATGCGGATGGAAGGAGACAAAAGTGGTGGCGGTGTTTTCCATTATTACTGCAGCACTTTGTCTTTTGGCGCTGCTTGCTTTATAATTATTTATAAATAAAGGTTGAACGGAGATTATTATGGAACTACAGGGAAAAAA
>VSNT01000024.1:1034-36014 GCA_009774465.1 Lachnospiraceae bacterium | reverse complement strand
TCATAGTATAAAGTTCTTAATTTTCTTATTTTTTTTAAATTATCGTTTTAGTGAAATGTATTCTATCACATTATGACATATTTAAGGCAGAAAATACATAAAAATAAAAAGAGATAACCTGTTCGGATGAAAAAATATGCATTTTGTTAAAAAATTTATTCACAAATCCATAGGACTTATTTCTATATTCAGTACTGTGCTTCTTCTCCTTACCCCCTGTACTTCCCTTTCTGCCTTCGCAGAAGAAGAAACCTCAAAGGAACTTAAGCTTTACGCCCAGGCGGCTGTCTTAATGGACGCAGATTCAGGACGCATCCTGTATGAAAAAGATGCCCATAAAATTCTGCCAATGGCAAGCACTACCAAAATCATGACCTGTATTCTGGCATTGGAATACGGACATCCGGAGGATTATGCAAAAGCCTCCTCCTATGCTGCCAGTATGCCCAAGGTAAAGCTCAATGTAAAAGCAGATGAATATTATAAGCTGGAGGACCTTTTGTATTCTCTTATGCTGGAATCCCATAATGATGCGGCAGTTGTTATTGCAGAACATATCGCCGGAAGTACGGAAAGCTTTGCAGATATGATGAACCAGAAAGCCAGAGATATCGGCTGTTTTGATACCTTTTTCATTACTCCAAACGGCCTGGATGCCACAGCTACTGCCAGTGATGGTTCCGTAAAAACCCATTCCACAACTGCTGCCGATCTTGCAAAAATTATGTCTTACTGCATTGAAGATTCTCCTAAAAAAGAAGAATTCCTTACCATTACCCGCGCCGCCTCCCATTCCTTTGAAAGTTATAAGGAGCAGGATGGCTCCTATGTTGCAAGCGGACGCAGCTTTCAATGTAATAATCATAATGCTTTTCTTGGTATGATGGAAGGCGCTCTTTCCGGTAAAACAGGATTTACCGGGAATGCCGGCTATTGCTATGTAGGAGCGTTAAGACGTGATGACAGAACATACGTGGTTGCACTTTTAGCCTGCGGATGGCCAAATAATAAATCCTATAAATGGAGCGACACCAAACAGCTTATGACCTATGGACTTGATCATTTTGAGCATCATACCATAGCGGAAGCTTATTATGATGAAAGTAAATTAAAACCCATTGAAGTGCTTAACGGACAGACAGATACCCTTGACTCCTGTGCATATGTGGGAATAAAAATTGACCGGAAGCCATCTTCCGGTCAGGAGGGATTATTACTGAAAACAGGGGAACAAATTCAGGTGGACTTTCAAATAGAAGATCAGTTGACAGCCCCTGTAAGTTCCGGCACACAGGTCGGCTCCATCCGTTACCTGGTAAACGGAGAAGTTTATGCAGTAGAATATATTTACACCACGGAAAGCATAGCTGCCATCAACTACCTCTGGTGCCTGAAACAGATTCTCTTTCACTACTGCCTGTAATTACCTACACATCAAGCTGCACACTGATTTCCTGTTCCGCCTGAATTTTAAACTCTTCTATCTGCACTGCCGAAAGTGCCGGGAGTTCCTCTAAGGATTTTACTCCAAAGCTGCGCAAAAATTCCTCTGTTGTTCCAAACAACAGGGGGCGTCCCGGCGCATCCATTCTGCCCACTTCGGTAATCAGGCCGAATTCCACCAGCCTGTTCACTGCATGGTCGCAGCTTACTCCTCTGATCTTTTCAATTTCCGCTCTGGTAATAGGCTGTTTATACGCAATAATGGAAAGGGTTTCTAGTAAGGTATCGGTAAGCACATACTTCCGCGGTGTCCTGGCAATCTTGATCAGATATTCGTACATATCTGCTCTGGTACACATTTGAAAGGAATCTTCCAGCTCTATCAGTGTCACTCCGCCTTCTTTTTTCTCATACGCTTCTTTCATTTCCATAAGAATCTGTCTGGTTGTAGCTTTATCTTCCTCAATCACTGCAGCAAGCCTGTCAATCTCCACCGACTCGCCCATCGTAAAGAGGATTGCTTCCAGAACAGCCTTTTCTTTCTGCCTGTCCAACTCTGCCGCCTCCTATGCTTCATTTGAAGTGATCATTATATCATCAAATGTATTTTCCTGCACAATAAAAATTTTTCCCAGCTTCATCAGCTCAAGAATCACAAGAAATGTCACTATTATTTCCATTTTACTTTTCTGCTTTTCCAACAGCACTTTAAAACTGAAAGTCTTATGTGTCTGAATATAAGCCTCCACAAAGGTGGTTTTTAAATCCATGTCCACTTCATCTTTTTCAATCTTTCCAAACGTGCTCCTGACAGGATCAATCTTATCTTCCTGCCTGCGCATAACCGTCTTAAAAAGCATCTGAAGCTTCCTTAGATCCGCGTCTCCCAAAAGCTCCTGCATATCCACAGGCGGCTTATATTCCTCAATTTCTTTTGGAAGCGTCCTGTCTTTAAAAAGCGTCCGGGCAGCATCCACCTGCCTGTCCTTCAGCTCATAAGACATATATTTATACATTTTATACTCTAACAGCTTCTGCACCAGTTCGGCCCTGGGATCTTCCTCTTCCCCTTCTTCATTTATTTCCTTTGGAAGAAGCATCTTGCATTTAATATCCAAAAGCGTGGCCGCCATCACCAGAAACTCACTCATCACATTCATGTCCTGGGTTTCCATTGCTTTAATATAATCCAGATACTGAGCTGTAATTTCAACAATTGGAATATCATAGATATCCACTTTGTTCTTTTCTATTAAATGCAAAAGCAGGTCAAGAGGGCCTTCAAACGCCTGCAGTTTTACCGATATTGCCATTTTTATTTCCGTGCCTTTCCTGGTTGAACCCTTAAGTGCAGATGGTAACTGTGGCACTGGTTCCCAACCGGTTCGCCCCAGCCTTTATCATTGCCTGTGCTGTTTCTTTATCTCTAATTCCACCGGAAGCCTTTACGCCCATTGTTGTCCCTACAACGCCGCGCATCAGTTTTACATCCTCCACTTTCGCTCCTTCTGTGGAAAATCCTGTGGACGTTTTGACAAAGTCAGCCCCCGCTTCTTTTGCAAGCTGGCAGGCCTTCACCTTTTCCTCATCTGTTAACAGGCAGGTTTCAATAATTACCTTTAAAAGTGCGCCGCCGCATGCTTTTTTTACCCCTTTGATATCTTCAAGTACCACCTCATATAGCCTGTCCTTTAATGCAGCGACATTAATTACCATATCAATTTCTTCTGCACCATCTTCCACTGCAATGGCTGCCTCCGCCGCCTTGGCACGTGCTGCCATCTGACCTAAAGGAAATCCTACCACCGTACATACCCTGATGTCGGTTCCTTCCAACTGCTTTGCAGCATATCCGGTGTAATACCCATTCACACAGACAGACATAAATCCATATTCTTTTGCCTCATCACAAAGCTTTTTCACCGACGCTGCATCTGCATCCGCTTTTAAAATCGTATGATCAAATAACTTGTGATCCATCTTTTTCCATACCTTTCCAGTCCAATAGTTTAACATGTATTATTTGCTTAGTCAACTTTAGCACAGCTTATTTGGAGGTCAGTTCTATCACCACTAATTCCCCCGGGTTAAAGATTCTGACCGGAAGCGTATGAGTTCCAAGTCCTCTTCCCAAAATCATAACCGCATCCCGCTCTTTAAACGCTCCTCCATCATACTTGGGGAAAAGGCGTATTGCCGGAGAAATCACTCCCCCTAACACCGGAAGCCTCATGAGCCCTCCGTGCACATGGCCTGAAACCACCAGATCCGCCCCCCATGCAGCATAACTTTTAAAATAATCCGGATTATGGGCAATTAATAAGGAAACTCTGTCTTTATCCGGCTTTCCAAGAAGCTTTTCAAGATAGGCCTCCTCCATCTTAATTTCTTTAAACTTTTGATAATATTCCCTGTCAATTTCCAGTCCATAAATATCCATATTCAAATTGGGCAGGCTTACCTTTTCATTCATCAGGTGAACGACGCCTGCCTCTGCAATTTTTTCTGAAAATTTCCGGTACATATCTGAAAATTCCCTGGGAAAAAGTCTGGTCTTTTGCTCATGGTTGCCATTGCCATAATAAACCGGATACCTCTTTGCCAATGTGCAGACCAGCTCTGCTGCTGTCTCAGTACCGCCTCCTGCTGCAGAAGTATACATATCCCCTGCAATCAGAATCATGTCCGGCGCAATTTGATCAATAACCTTAAGGAGCCTTGCATTTCCCTTTCCAAAAGATTTATTATGCAGGTCAGAAAGAAGGATGACTTTTACATCCTTCTTAAGTTTTTCTTTCCTGCACCTGTAATTTCTTACCACAAAGCGATTGCAGTCTAAAATCATTACAACTATAAAGAAAAACAAAAAAAATGCAATCACACAAAAAAATACTGCCAAATTTCTTTTCCTTTCCCGCCTGCAGATATATGTTTATTATACACATTTAAAGCCTGCAGAACAGCTTCCATACTTTCACCAGATAGTCCTTATATCCTGCCTTATCGATTGTTACATCTGCAAGAATAGACACACTTCCTATCCTCTGTCCATTCAGCTTATAAACAGCTTCCCCGATTGCATCGCCCCTCTTAACAGGCGCCCGTACTTCTCCTGGCAGGGAAATTGTTTTTTCGATACCGCCAAGGTCACTCCCTGTAATGTCAAGATACCTGAAAGGCTCCTTATAAACAACAGGCAGCTCATCCAGCATTCCACCCTTTACCGGAACACCCGGAAGCTGGTCTTCATTGGTATCTTCATACATTGCACTGACACTGTACCCATAATTCAACAAGGTCATGGCATCCTGAAATCTTGATTTATTTGTGGGAGAACCCATTACCACTGCAATCAGATCAATATTTTCCTTACTGGCAGTGGCTGAAAGACAATACAGCGCCTTACTGGTAGAACCGGTCTTTAACCCTGTCGTCCATTCATACATCTTAAGTAGTTTATTGGTGCTGGATAAGGTAAAATTACTTGTGCCCTGATTGGTCACATGGGTAATATCCTCCATCCAGATCTTCGTGTAGTCAAGTATTTGTGGATATTTTGTAATCAGTTCTCTGGACATGATCGCCACATCTTTTGCAGATGTATAATGCTCATCAGAGTCGCTTAAGCCGCAGCAGTCCTCAAAATGAGTATCCGTAAGCCCCATATCTTCCGCTCTTTGGTTCATCAGCTTCACAAACTCTGCTTCGCTGCCGGCAATATATTCCGCTGCCGCCACACTGGCATCATTTCCGGAGGCCACTGCAATACACTTAATAATGGTTTCCAGCGTCTGGACTTCACCTTCCTCCAGAAAAACCTGTGAACCCCCCATAGATTTGGCGTATGCACTGGTCATCACTTCACTGTCAAGCCTTACTCTTCCTGTTCCAAGATGATCAAAAATCACAAGCAGCGTCATAATCTTTGTAATACTGGCCGGACTGCGTCTTTCCTGCGCGTTTTCTTCACAGATGACCTTTCCGGTGGACGCTTCCATCAATATGTAAGAAGGAGCTTCCACTTCCGGGGCTGCTGCCGCCTCTAATGGCATCATTAGTAAAAAAATAAAACACATCACATAGCATAGGGTTACTTTCAATAATTTATTCACGTAATTGCTCTCCCCTTATGTATTCTATTACTATGGATATGTTTTAAATTTATAAAAATGCAAGTACTACTTTTTCTAAAAATACATATGCTTTTTAATACCATCTTGCCCGGAAGGACTGATAGGCGTCAACCAGCCTGTCTTTTTGCTCCTTAATGCTGATATGAAAAATATTCATTAATTTGACTGTATAATCTATCAGTACAAGAAAAAGCACCAGTTTACAGGCTCTTACTCCCCAGCCCATATCAAATCTGTCAATAATGCTTAAAATCTTTCCATGAAGAAAGGTAATGATAATGATAGCATAAAATCCCCACGCAATTGTACTTTCCAGACAGATAATCCCCTGATAATTACATGGCTTCTCATTATAATCCCACCAAACTTCGCCAAAAACCTTAAGCATGATCCTGCCTACCAGATACTCAAAGACTGTTGCCAAAACCGCACCGGCCAGATAAAGCTCTATCAGATTTTTACTGAGCGGATGCAGAATCAGATATCCCAAAACACCGCCAAATCCATAAATTGGACAAAAAGGCCCTCTTCCAAACCCCCGGTTCGTCAGCCTTCTGTTACAAAACGACATGTAAATAGACTCAACCAGCCATCCAACCATGCTGTAAATAATAAACGCCGAAATCAAATGATACACATCCGTACCCATCAATTCCCTTGTCCACATAGATTTCATCCCCTTTTTCTATGTATCACACGGCAGTTTCATGATGAAACTGCTGCAAACATTGTTCAGCAACAAGAAAGTCCTTGGTTTTCATCAAGGACTTTACGTTGCACGCTATAAATTAGTTATATTTACGTTTTCTTGCTGCTTCAGATTTCTTTTTGCGTCTTACGCTTGGCTTTTCGTAATGTTCTCTTTTACGAATCTCCTGCTGAATACCAGCCTTTGCGCAACTTCTTTTAAAGCGACGTAACGCGCTGTCTAAAGTTTCGTTTTCTTTTACGATTACATTTGACATCTTACACCCTGACCTCCCTTCAGTCCCTTCCTAGTAACAATGACTGATTGGGTTTTTCGTATTGCATATGTATGCATATTCACATACACTAGTACAATTATATCACATATTTTCCTTACGTCAATCACTATTTTAAAAAATTACTTTATCTGGCCTTCCAGCACCTTTTTGGCTTCTGCAATGGCTCTGTCAATTCCTGCCGGATTCTTTCCGCCGGCCTGAGCCATATTGGGACGTCCGCCGCCGCCGCCGCCAACCAGTGCTGCAATTCCTTTAATCAGATTTCCGGCATGCGCACCATTCTTTAAAGCTTCATCGGTAGCCATAGCAACCATATTAACTCTGCCATCCATGTCAGAAATCAGTACAATCACGCCCTCTTTCAGCTTGGCCTTTAACTGATCTCCCAAATCACGAAGTCCGTTCATATCCACGCCGGATACTTTAGCCGCAAGAAGCTTTACGCCTTTTACTTCTACTACCTGGTCCATTACATTCCCCAGTGCATCCTTTGCCGCCTTGCTCTTTAGGGATTCATTTTCGCTTTGAAGAGCTTTTAAATCTGCCATCAGATGCTCCACTTTTGCAACCAGTTCTGAGGGGGAAGCTTTTACTGCCGCTGCCGCTTTGTGAAGGGTGTCTTCCATTTCCCCATAATAATTTAATACGCCATTTCCGGTAAGTGCTTCTATTCTTCTGACGCCTGCAGCAACGCCGCTTTCAGAAACAATTTTAAACAGCATAATAGAGGATGTGTTTGATACATGAGTACCGCCACATAATTCAGTGGAAAAGTCGCCCATTTGCACCACTCTTACGCTCTCTCCATATTTTTCACCAAAAAGAGCCATTGCTCCTGTTTTCTTGGCATCTTCAATGCTCATTACTTTCGTTTCTACAGGAAGGGCCTGCGTAATTTTTTCATTCACAATTTTTTCAACCTGATCCAGTTCTTCTTTTGTCATGGCTGAAAAATGGCTGAAATCAAACCGCAACCGGTCGCCATTTACAAAAGATCCTGCCTGCTCCACATGGGTTCCAAGCACTGTGCGCAACGCTTTCTGGAGAAGATGGGTAGCACTGTGATTTTTACAGGTATCGCTTCTGTTTGCCTCGTTTACCTGTAAAGTAACCATATCTCCTGTTTTAATCATTCCTTTTGTCACTTTACCAATATGACCAACTTTTCCGCCAAGAAGTTTTACCGTATCTTCTACCTGAAATTCTCCTTCCCCACAGGAAATAATTCCGGTGTCCGCACACTGGCCGCCCATAGTTGCATAAAAAGGTGTCTCCTCAACAATAATGGTTCCAACTTCGCCATCTGTCAAAGCCTCCACCAGCTCTGTCTCCGTGGTAAGCACCGTAACTTTTGATTCATATGTCAATTGATCATATCCTACAAAATTTGAAGTAATGGAAGGATCAATGGACTCGTAAACGGTAACATCCGCTCCCATGTAATTGGTCACCTTACGGGCGGAGCGGGCTTTTTCCTTCTGCTCCTTCATGGCGCTTTTAAAGCCTTCTTCCTCTACCGTAAATCCTTTTTCTTCAAGAATTTCTTTTGTAAGGTCAAGAGGAAAACCGTAAGTGTCATACAGCTTAAAGGCATCTGCGCCGTTTAAACATTTCTTTCCTTCCCTCACCATTTTTTCTTCCATCTCGCTTAAAATGCTTAAGCCCTGGTCAATGGTCTTATTAAATTTATTTTCTTCCTGTGTCAGAACGTTAAAAATAAAATCTTTCTTTTCCTCTAATTCCGGATAGCCATCCTTACTTCCCTCAATTACGGTGTTACTTAAATCTGCAAGAAATGTTCCTGAAATACCAAGAAGTCTTCCGTGGCGGGCCGCCCGGCGGATAATCCTTCGAAGCACATAACCCCTTCCTTCATTGGAAGGCATAATTCCATCTGAAATCATAAAGGTCGCAGAACGAATATGATCTGTCACGATACGAATGGAAACATCCCATTTATATTCTACTTTATATTCCTTGCCGGAAATTTCACACACTCTGTTTCTAAGAGCGCAAATCGTATCCACATCAAAAATGGAATCCACATCCTGAACCACTGCTGCCAGTCTTTCCAGCCCCATACCAGTATCAATGTTCTTCTGCTCAAGCTCCGTATAATTTCCATGTCCGTCATTATCAAACTGGGTAAATACGTTGTTCCATACCTCTATGTACCTGTCGCAGTCGCAGCCTACGGTACATCCTTCCTTTCCACAACCGTATTTTTCCCCTCTGTCGTAATAAACCTCTGAGCAGGGACCGCAGGGACCGGAACCATGTTCCCAGAAATTATCTTCTTTCCCAAAACGGAAAATCCGCTCCGGTGCAATTCCAATTTCTTTGTTCCAGATCTCAAAAGCTTCTTCATCCTCCTGATAAATGGAAGGATACAGCCTGTCGGCATCAAGACCTACCACCTGTGTTAAAAATTCCCATGTCCAGGCAATTGCCTCATGTTTAAAGTAATCCCCAAAGGAAAAATTGCCCAGCATTTCAAAAAAGGTGCCGTGACGCGCTGTCTTGCCAATATTTTCAATGTCTCCTGTACGGATACATTTCTGGCAGGTAGTCACCCTCTTTCTTGGAGGAATTTCCTGTCCGGTAAAATAGGGCTTCAAAGGCGCCATACCTGAATTAATCAGCAAAAGGCTGTTATCATTATGGGGAACCAGTGAAAAACTTTTCATTGCAAGATGTCCCTTGCTTTCAAAAAACTCCAGGAACATTTTTCTAAGTTCATTTACACCATACTGTTTCATATAAATCGTATCCTTTCCTTAAAATGCCAGCTTTTCTGCAAAGTAAGATTCAAGATCGGCAATTGCCACTCTTTCCTGTTCCATTGTGTCTCTGAATCTCACTGTTACACAGGCATCTGTTTCAGAATCAAAATCATAAGTAACGCAGAAAGGTGTTCCGATTTCATCCTGACGACGGTATCTCTTTCCGATGTTTCCTCTGTCGTCAAATTCGCAGTTGTATTTTTTGGAAAGCTGCGTAAAGATCTTTTCTGCGCCTTCGTTTAATTTCTTGGAAAGGGGAAGCACGCCAATCTTTACAGGGGCCAGCGCCGGATGGAAATGCAGTACCGTACGCACGTCTCCCTCACCGATCTCTTCCTCGTCATAAGCGCCGCAGAGCACTGCAAGGAACAGTCTTTCCACACCAAGAGAAGGTTCTATTACATAAGGGATATATTTTTCCCTCTTTTCATCATCAAAATAGCTCATATCCTGGCCTGATACATTCTGATGCTGCGTTAAGTCATAATCAGTTCTGTCTGCAATTCCCCACAGCTCGCCCCATCCAAAGGGGAATAAGAATTCAATGTCAGTAGTTGCCTTGGAATAGAAAGATAACTCTTCCTTATCGTGGTCGCGCACACGCATCTCTTCTTCTTTCATGCCAAGGCTCTTTAAGAAGTCAATACAATACTGCTTCCAGTAAGCAAACCACTCAAGATCCGTATCCGGCTCACAGAAAAATTCCATTTCCATCTGTTCAAATTCTCTCACGCGGAAAATAAAGTTGCCCGGTGTGATTTCATTTCTAAAGGATTTACCAACCTGACAGATTCCAAAAGGAATCTTTTTCCTTGAAGTTCTCTGCACATTTTTAAAGTTAACAAAAATTCCCTGTGCAGTTTCCGGTCTTAAATATACCGTATTCTTGGCATCTTCCGTAACTCCCTGAAAGGTTTTAAACATCAGATTAAACTGACGGATATCCGTAAAATTATGTTTGCCGCAGGTAGGGCAGGGAATATTATGTTCATCAATAAATGCCTTCATCTGCTCCTGGCTCCATCCATCCACAGAAGATTCAAGAGTAATTCCATTTTCAGTCACATAATCTTCAATAATCTTGTCCGCACGGAACCTCTCATGACATTCCCGGCAGTCCATCAAAGGATCTGAAAAGCTTCCCAAATGGCCTGATGCCACCCATGTCTGGGGATTCATTAAAATTGCACAGTCAACTCCCACATTATAAGGACTTTCCATGACAAACTTCTGCCACCATGCCTTTTTAATATTGTTTTTAAGTTCCACTCCCAGATTGCCAAAATCCCATGTATTGGCAAGTCCTCCATAAATTTCCGAACCGGGATATACAAATCCTCTGGACTTGGCCAATGCAACAATTTTTTCCATTGTTTTTTCCATAACACATTTACCTTTCATTCTTTGTCTATTTGAAAATAATATATGCTAACCCGTTATCTTCCGCATTACGTACAATCGTCTTTGCGTCTCCTGATACGGTAACATTCTCACTCACATAAAGAGCTTTTCCGTTTAGTACAATCCCATCACTTACATTTGTAATCAAAAGCCGGGCATCTTTCATTGCAAGAATATCCGCCCTGCCCACTGTCTCGTTCGCATCCTTTATACTGCTTAAGACCACATTAATCTCATAGCCTTCCGCTTCCGCCTTTGATGCCTCTCCCACAAATAAAACCGCTTTATTAAAAGACGCATAATCCTCCGCACTTGCATAGGACATCTGAACCAATGCCATGTCGTCCTTTATTTCCACCTTTTCCACCGTTATACTGCCATTTCCCGTATTTCGATTGTAGGAAGCCGCCTGAGAAAGAATCGACTGCTGCAGTTCCTCCTCATCATAATAATTTTCCGGTGCATTCTCCGGAACAAAGCTTTCCACAATACGAGACTGAACACTTCCATCTTTTCCAAAAGAAATAAAGGTTCCTTCCGACTCTTCACTTTTACTGCCGCAGGAAACCATAACAGACATTACGGCAAGAGCCAGTATGCTTATAACCATTTTAGGTGACGATTGATTTTGGTTTCTCATTCTATTCCCCTGTTTTCTTTAATTTACCCAATCCATTATATATGACTTACCTTTCAATTTCAACATGGATTTCATGCAAAATTTCAAGACTTTTCATTTTCTTATCTATAAACCGACTGCGAAATATCTCTGCAATCTGTGAAAGTTCTTCCAGCACCTGTTTCGTTACTGTAAAGGTATAGAGCTTTTCAACGGTAGTATTGACAATATAATTAACCGTATATTCCGTTGAATCCAGATAAGGAACATCTCTTCCGGGCAGTCCCGGATATTCCCCATTTATGGCAAGCGCCTTTATCTCAAATATGTATCTGACAAGTAAATTGGAAAGACCTTCATGCAAAAGCGCCCGCAGCGACTGATAAAGAAGCTTTAGCATTTCCTTTTCATCATTATTTTCTCTGGTATAGTAGTCCATCAGTTCTAAAAAGTACATTCCATAACAGGCCGCCTCAAAATCATCCCGCAGTCCTTCAAAGTAATTGCTGATTGCTGTTTCAGAAACGCTGTAGGCGCTTTTTCCCACATATAAAGAGAATTTCCCAAAGCAAAAGGGATTGGTGGATGCCAACAGCCTGCTGCCCTGCTTTCTTGCGCCTCTTGCAAAAGCTGATATCTTTCCCCGCTCCCTTGTCAATATAACTACCCGCCTGTCATATTCCCCAATGGGTTCCGTTTTTAAAATAATCCCTGTAACACCAATTAGTTCCTGCACCCTCATCGGCCCCTTCATTTTTTTCCGGCTCTGCCTTATCAGGCGTAACGTCTTTTCCTTCCCGGTAGGCCAGATAATCTTCAATCTTTCCCGTATTTAAAAATTGTTCCCAGTAATTTACCATTTTCATCTTGTGCCCCCTGATGCCAAAAGTATTCTTTTAAAAAATCATGGTATTAGGGTTTACTTTTTTACTTTTTCTATTCGCTGTCCCTGGGATTATAACCAAAATTTTTAAGAAGGAAATCGCTGTCTCTCCAATCCTTTTTTACCTTCACCCAAAGCTGCAGATTTACCTTACTCTCCAACAAATCTTCAATATCTCTTCTCGCATGAGAGCCAATCTTTTTTAACATTGTCCCCTGTTTTCCTATGATAATTCCCTTATGGGAATCCTTTTCACAGATAATGGTTGCTTCAATGTCGACAATTTTACCACGCCATTTCATTTTTTCTATGGTTACTGCAATTCCATGAGGAATTTCCTCCTCCAGGCACCTGAGTGCTTTTTCTCTTATAAGCTCCGCCACGATCTGACGCTGGGGCTGATCTGTTATGGTGTCCTCGTCATAAAAAGCAGGCCCATAAGGCAGATACTGCATAATGCATTTCACCAGCTCCTTTGTATTATCGTTTTTAAGCGCTGAAACAGGAACAATCTCTGCAAAATCCATTTCATTCCGGTAAGCGTCAATGAATCTTAAAAGATCTTCCCGCTTTACCATATCAATTTTATTCATAACCAGTATCACCGGCGTATTTATTTTACTCAGCTGTTCCATAATATGCCGCTCGCCTGCCCCAATATAATCCGATGGTTCTACCAGCCATAAAATCACATCTACTTCCTTAAGACTTCTGTTGGCCACATTAACCATATAATCGCCCAGACGGTTCTTTGCTTTATGAATTCCCGGAGTATCCACAAACACAATCTGCCCTTCTTCATTGGTAAGAACCGTCTGAATACGGTTTCTTGTGGTCTGAGGTTTACTGGATGTAATGGCAATTTTCTGCCCAATGAGACAATTCATTAATGTGGATTTTCCTACGTTTGGCCTGCCGATTAATGCTGCAAAGCCGGATTTATACTGGTCACTCATTTTTTATTTTTCCTTTTCATTTTCCATTTCTTTTGTGTCTGTCTGGTCTTTTCCTGTTTCTGCTTCATGCTTTTTTTCTTTTTTATTTTCCGCTGCTTTTTTTTGTCTTTTCTTTGCCACACGTTTCACCAAAAGCCTGATTATCAGAACAAGCACGGCAATAATGACAGCCCAGACCATCAAATAAGGCAGGAAGATAATAAATCCGATTCCAAAATTGATAAATCCATCTCCCACATTATAAAGGCTGCCTGCAAAACCGGTGGAAATTTTCTCCCATACCGTCTGTTCCTTCACCGGTGTCAGCTTTGTCACTTCATTGATATACAAATAAACCGTACTGTAATTTACCCTGTTATCCAGCGTGCGAAGCTGAGCTTCCATACTTTCAATCTGATAGCGCACCTCGGAAAGCCGGCTCTCTAAACTGATAATATCTTCTATGGTTTCCGCCTTTTCCAAAAGCTCAATAAGCCTTTCCTGCTCTGTAAGCAGCACCTTCTTATGGCTTTCCATATCCACATATTGCAGCGTTACGTCCGTTATGCTTTCATTTCTGCTGATCACATTGGATATTTCAGCCACTGCCGACAAAAATTCATCCAGCTTTTCCGCGGGAATGCGGATGGTCAAACTGGCATTTCTGGTGCCTTTCCCGTAATAATTGCTGCCATTATAGGTATAGCTTTCTTCTATGTATCCGCCAAGATTTCCGGTTTTTTCTCCTACAGTGGAAAGCAGCTCGTCAAAGGTTTCTGTTTCCACCTCCAGATTCACATCCCGTATCAGCTTACGCTGCACATTCTGCACCTGCACCCCTGACGCACCATCCCCTGCTTCTTGCGCATACTCCTCGGACGCAGCAGCTTCCGGCATAGCCTCCGCGCTGTAAATATCATCCGAAACATAAACTCCCGCATCATAAGCTTCCTCTGTCACCGCCGCCTGCGAAGCGGTATTCTTAGACGCTGCTCCACACCCTGCTGCCATCACCCCCAGCAAAACAGCCAATGCCAACACCGTCCCAATCCTGAACCCACTTTTTTTCTTCTTAATTTCCCTTTTCTCCATAACAATCCTCCCACCGGAGCGCCCATACGGAAACCCAAACCAAACATCAAATCCGCCTCTCCAATTCCCGTCCAACGCATCCACAGCCTAAGTTAACAGTAACAAAGTGGTGAAAATTCCGTAGCCTTCTGGAATATTCCGGCATTATATTCTGCGAAAATCCTTATGCACCATGTAATCAAGACAATAGAAGGCAGGAGGGGCATTCCCCGACTGACTTCTGTTCTATTTGGCTTGATGGAATGTCCGGTGCAACAGGATTTGAGCAGAAAATATTGCTGGAATATTCCCACCACGCTACAAATTTTCCACCCCACATACCATAGATACGTTTCCTCTCCCCCATTTTTATGGAAAAACTATAACTTTTTAGTGAAACAACTGCTCCACGCTCATAAACAAATCCCTGTTTTCCTTAATTTTTTCTCCATTACCTACCACACACAGATAATCTTCCTCCATAAAGCTCCGTACATACTCATACAGCCCCCGGAGCTGTTCCTGTGTGGTTGCCAGCAGTTCATCTCTTTCCTTCTGCACCCGCTCCATAGAAAGTCCTGTCAGATATCCACCCAGAGAATAAAGCCCCTTAACTGCCGGCGTCATGGGAGTATCCAGCTCGCTGACCGCGCCAATGATAAACTGGGTTACTGTGCGTTCGTCCAAAGTAACTTTTTCAATGTAATCGGCCGCCTTTTCATAAACATCAAGGGTTTTCTCCAGATTCGGATCTCTATAGGACACGAAATAGGCGTCTCCATTTTTATAGAAATTGCACATGCAGCCATAAGCGCCGCCCTTCACCCTTACATTATTCCAAAGGTAATCGTACCCCATCATGATCTTAAGCACCTTAAGGGCGCCTGTATAGGGAAGTCCTTTTTTCATAAAATTACCTGCTCTGCACACATACTGCACCTGTCCTGCAGTCATAAATGCCTCATTCTTCTTTACAGGTTCTATTTTACCTTCTGCTTCTTTAATCTGATCTGTAAAAAGATGCTTCTTTAACTCACTTACCGCCTCTTCCAATCCCGGATATCCTTCTTTTGCCGCGGTATAATCCACCAGAAGATTCTCCGGCCTGAAAATACATTTTACCAGTTTTTTCAAATTGGAAACCAGTTCTTCTTTTTTATCCTCGAAATTCTTTTCCAGATCCTCAAGCAGCCTGTATTGGGGAATTCCGCTGAACTGCTCCGATGCTGCGGCAGTAGGTGAAAAATAGGAAAGGGTTCTTAAAAGCGCAAGAGAGTGCCCGGCCCCTGTCATAACCGCCTGCATTCTTGACTTGCTTTCTGCAATAATTTCATAAAGCCGCCTGGTATTTTCAAACTGAGAAGTAAGTATAATCTCCTGCATCAGTTCAAGCGCCTTATCCCTCTTTTCATAGAGAGACTTGGCACGTATTTCCAGCGTAAGCTTATATTCTTCCATGCGTTCTGCATTGGTGTATGTGCTTACCACCGCCTTGATTCCGCCGGTATGAATATTGATCTCATTAAACAGTTCTCTATAGCTGTAATGCTCTGTATCCACCATCATAAGAACAGCCTTTAAAATTCCCACATAAGGCAGAAGATCTGTGGGAACCTGCTTTAAGTCAAAAACAAGATTTAAATAACCGATGCCATTGGTAAACAGCTCATGGAAAAGAATGGTGGTTCCTTCTAATGTATGCACCTCATTTACATACGCCGCCGCTTCCTTTTTCATATCTTCCCTGTTAAGCAAAGGAATCGTTTTAAGTGCTTCTTCGCTGCTTGGCTCCTCCTGATAGGCAAAAAGGGCATGTGTCTGATCTATAATGGCCTGCCTTTCCTCCTCTGGCAGAGTATTTTTGTATTCCTGCAGCCTTTCAAAAAGTTCTTTATCTTTCTTTGTGGTAAGCCCCTGCACAGGCTTCACCATAAGGATTGTCTTATGAGAATTGTCAAGGATAAAGGTTTTAATCAGTCCTTCAAAGTAACCATTTCCGATAGATTCCTTTAACTTTTCAAAAGTCTGATTTGCCTCAATATGCATAAAAGGCGTACTTTCATCATACAGCCAGCTATCCAGTGCCTGCAGTCCCAGCATCAATCCTCTTGGGTAAGAGCCAAAATCCGCCTCCCTGTATTTAAACTCAAAATAGTTGATTGCTGCTGCCAGCGCCTTTTTATCCAGACCATTCTTTACAGCATCTGCAAGCACCTGCTCAATCACCGAAATAAATTCTTCTCTTTGGCTTTCCTGCGCACTTTTTGCCACAATGGAAAAATATGGCTGGTAAATGCCATTTTCAAGGGAACTGTAAACATCCTTGCCGATTCCTCTATCTATCAGCGCCTGCTTAACCGGTGCGCCAGGTGCAGAACAAAGCACATAATCCAGCACATCCATTGCCGCATAAAGCATTTTATCAAGACTGGTTCCCATAGAAATATTGTAGGTCAGATAAGTGTTTTCTTTAAGCTCTTCATCCTCCATAATGGAATATTCCTTTGTGAGCATCCTGGGCCCGTCAAATGCCTTCTGCATTCCAATGGCAGAATCCACTTTAATCTGCTCAAAAGCAGACAGATAATTTTCATCCAGAAAATTCAAATATTCCACTGCATCCAGATTGCCATATAAATAAATATAGCTGTTTGAAGGATGGTAATATTTCTGATGAAAGGCAAGAAACTCCTCATAAGTCAGCTCCGGAATCACATCCGGATCTCCTCCCGATTCAATTCCATAAGAAGTATCCGGATATAAAGAATTCATAATTTCCCGCTCCACCACGTCATCCGGAGAAGAAAAAGCCCCCTTCATCTCATTGTAAACCACACCGTTTATGGAAAGATCGTCCTCCATGCTTTCCATTTCATAGTGCCAGCCCTCCTGCCTGAATATTTTTTCCTCCTGATAGATATTGGGGTAAAAAACCGCATCCAGATAAACGTGTACCAGATTTTTAAAATCCCTGTCATTACAGCTTGCCACAGGATAAACCGTCTTATCCGGATAGGTCATTGCATTTAAAAAGGTATTCAGGGAACCTTTTGCCAGCTCTATAAAAGGATCCTTAACCGGAAAATTCTTTGAGCCGCAAAGTACGGAATGCTCCAAAATGTGAGCCACACCTGTACTGTTTTTCGGCGGTGTGCGGAATCCAATGTAAAATACCTTATTTTCATCATCATTTAATAAAAGCGTAACTGACGCCCCTGTTTTTTTATGTTTCAGAATATATCCTTCCGAGTTCAAATCACTGATCTTTCTTCTCTCAACTACCTGATATGCTTCCAAATTTTCCACTTGCTGTCCCATAAATCAAATAACCTTCCTTTTTATTTTTTATCTGTTAATCATTATACCCATTATACACTGAAAGTCATCATACCCATTTTGGATATTATGATTTCCCTGATCAGCATCCCGCAGGCTTTCTTCCTTGCCAGATTCACTTCCGTAAGCTCCTTTAAGGAAAGAACTTCTTCCCGATATTCCATTTTTCTTTTGCCCAGCAGTGTATTCTTTTCAACCTGCTTCTGAACCTTTATGCGGATTTTAAGCTGTTTAAAAGTTTCATAAAGAAAGGAGTCACCGGTAAGATAATAAAACTGGCTTTCCAGCGTAGTGTCAGGAGCTGCTTCCTTTAAAATATAATGCGTCAGAATTGCCTTCAGTTTAAATGGCACCATCTCCTGCTTAAGCAGTTCCTCATAGGAAAACCGGGCGCCCAGATAAATATTTCCAGTGTCCTGAAGCACATATTTAAAATCCTCATATTGTGTAACATTTTCCTTTATCTTCATTTTAATCCAAATCCTCGATTGCAAAACCGCTTATGCGCATGGCATCCTCAATTGACTTTTGAGACAAGCCTGTTTCTTCTGCAAGCTCCTTAATGGTAACCTTCCTGTGAAGTTCCTCCGCCAGTTCTCTTGCCTTATCCGCCACTTGATTCACCCGCTCCGCCGCCTTTTTATCCGTGTCCGTTTCCTTAAGCGTCTGGGCAATCATTTCCTCCATTGCATTCATAATCATCTGAATCAATACACCTTCCGCCTGAGCGGCATTTTCCTGGGCGCCTAACAAAGTAACCCCTATGGTCAAAGCCACATTTCCCTCTCCGATCAAATCCTCCAAAAAAACCCCCTGACCGGAATAAAGTTTGGAGATCTCCACCACCTGGGGAAGATAAACATGAATTAATTTCTCCTGCGCTTCTGCAGCTCCGGCCATAGCAGACAAAATCAGCGCTTCTTTTTCCCCTTCACTGACCGTTTCCAACATTTCCAGCTCTTTCTTATAGGCTTCCAGATAATCTATTTCCTCTTCGGAGAGATATTCGTCCAAATCAACCGGCTCTCCAATACCAATTTTGTGTTTTTTTAAATAATCAAATACCAGTGCAAGCTGGTTTTCCTCAAGGGAAAGTTCTTTAAAGGCTTCCTTCACCTGTTCTTCACTGATACAGTTTCCCTGCTCCTTTGCCAGCTTCCTGACCGCTTCCAAGGTCTTCGCAAATGCAATTTCCTGATTTTCCTTCATAAATTCCCTTTCCTAATACTTCTTTACATGGGTATGTGTAAAAAGATGATCCTGGCAATATTCATAATTTCCGTCGCATTTGGAACAAAACCTGAATTCCAGCTCCGGATTGATCTCTTCCGTTCTCCCGCAAATGGCGCATTTATGTCTGGTTATTTTTGTGGTCTTTTTCACTTCTCTTCTAAACTCCTGCCTGCGCTTTACCTGCCTTGGCGACATATGTATCCGCCCTCTGCTGGTAAAGAAAAATACCACAAAATTCATTAAGGATGCGCCGATTACAAACCGGATTGCAACCCCGCCTGCAACAAACTGATAAATTAAGAGTGCACCGTAAATAATTCCCATAACCTTGATCTTAATGGGAATAAAGAAAAACAATAAGATCTGCATATTGGGGTAAGTGGCAGCAAATGCAAGGAATATGGACATATTTACATAATATGTGCTGAACATGGACGCTAACGGAGAGTAACCCTGATAAGTTCCCCACAGCGCCACACCTGAATCCCCTGCAAAGATCCACGTATAAACAAACAGCAAAAAGGCCCCCAGGATTGTAAACAGTACTCCCGAAAAAATATATACATTATACCTGTAGGTTCCCCACGTCCGCTCTAATGTAGTCCCCAGTGAATAATAAAAATACAGCATCAAAAGAGTAAAAAAATCAAAGCTTGAGGGCGGCACAATCAACCATGTTAAAAGCCGCCACACCTGCCCATGAAAGATAATTTCATAGGGATTTAAATATAAATAGCTTAACAGGTCAGGATACAGCATTTGAAAAAGATAACCACATGCATAACATATAATCAACATCAATGACAAATTTCGTATCGCATACTTTCCAAATTTCTTTTCAAATTTACTTGGGGATTTCATCATTGTCTTCTCCTTTTAAGGTTTATTCATTACCTTATATGAAACTTCATATATTCTATCATTACCAATAAAAATTGTAAATAAAACCCACTTGTCTTTTTCACTTTATATGAATATTTTAGAATTTGACAATTTTTTCTTCACAAAATGTTTATCTGTTCGCGTTGCAATTTAAAAACTGGTGTCGTATAATAACTTAGCATGTCAAAAGACGTCGATAACTATTAGAAAGGTTGAGTAAAATTATGAACAGTCAGCAATATACTTTGGGCATTGATATTGGCTCTACCACTGTTAAAATTGCCATTTTGGACGATGCTCATAATATCCTGTTTTCCGATTATAAAAGACATTTTGCAAATATAAGACAAACCCTGTCAGCTCTTTTGCAGCAGGCCTATTCCCAACTTGGGAATATTCTTCTCCACCCTATGATCACCGGCTCCGGCGGCCTGACATTAGCCAATCATCTGCAGGTTCCCTTTGTGCAGGAAGTTATTTCCGTAGCTTCCGCATTAAAGGAATTTGCGCCAAAAACAGATGTAGCCATTGAATTGGGCGGTGAAGACGCCAAAATTATATATTTTGAAGGGGGAAACGTAGAACAGCGTATGAACGGTATCTGTGCAGGCGGTACCGGTTCTTTTATTGACCAGATGGCTTCCCTTTTACAGACCGATGCCGCCGGCTTAAATGAATACGCAAAGAGCTATCATTCCCTGTACACCATCGCTGCCAGATGCGGTGTTTTTGCAAAATCAGATATTCAGCCTCTGATCAATGACGGTGCCACCAAGGAAGATTTGTCCGCATCTATCTTTCAGGCTGTGGTCAATCAAACCATCAGCGGCCTTGCCTGCGGAAAGCCGATTCGTGGACATGTAGCCTTTTTAGGCGGCCCGCTTCATTTTCTTTCCGAATTAAAAACAGCTTTTATTCGCACATTAAAGCTGGATGAGGAACATATTATCAGGACAGACCGCTCTCATCTTTTTGCTGCAATCGGCTCTGCCCTGAATGCAAAAAAAGAAGTCTCATTCACTATGGAAGAAATGGTCAAAAAACTTTCCTCCAATATCAAAATGGAATTTGAAGTAGAACGTATGGAGCCGCTTTTTGCCGATCATTCAGAATACGAAAGCTTCAAAGCCCGCCATGCAAAGCACTGTGTCAGAACCGGCAGCCTTGCCTCCTATCGCGGCAACTGCTTTTTGGGAATTGATGCGGGCAGTACAACTACAAAGGTTGCACTGGTAGGGGAAGATGGTTCCCTGCTTTATTCTTTTTACAGCAGTAATGACGGAAGTCCTTTAAAAACAGCAATTCGTTCCATTAAGGAAATCTATTCACAGCTTCCTTCTGACGCTCAGATTGTCCGTTCCTGCTCTACCGGATATGGAGAGGCTCTTATGAAAGCCGCCTTCCTTCTGGATGACGGAGAAGTTGAAACTGTCGCCCATTATTATGCGGCCGCTTTCTTTAATCCAAAGGTGGACTGTATTCTGGATATAGGCGGTCAGGATATGAAATGTATCAAAATTAAAGATCAGACGGTTGACAGCGTACAGTTAAATGAAGCCTGCTCTTCCGGCTGCGGCTCCTTTATAGAAACCTTTGCCAAATCATTAAATTATACCGTTGAGGACTTTGCAAAAGCGGCTCTGTTTGCCGAACATCCTATTGACTTGGGAACCAGATGTACCGTATTTATGAACTCTAAAGTAAAACAGGCGCAAAAGGAAGGCGCATCTGTTCCTGATATCTCCGCCGGCCTTGCCTACTCAGTCATTAAGAATGCCCTGTTTAAGGTAATCAAGGTTTCCGACGCTTCTGCTCTCGGTAAAAACATTGTAGTACAGGGCGGTACTTTTTATAATGATGCGGTGCTTAGAAGTTTTGAAAAAATTGCAGACTGTGAAGCCATCCGCCCTGATATTGCAGGTATCATGGGTGCATTTGGCGCCGCGCTGATTGCCAGAGAGCGTTTTACGGAAGGCTATGAAACTTCCATGCTCTCCTTTGAAAAGATAAATACGCTCCAGTTTGAAACCAGTATGGCAAAATGTAAAGGATGCACTAATAATTGTCGTCTGACCATCAATAAGTTTACCGGTGGTCGTCAATATATTTCTGGCAACCGCTGTGAGCGGGGACTTGGAAAGCAGAAAAATGAAAATAATATCCCCAATCTTTTTGATTACAAATTAAAGCGGATCTTCGGTTATGAAGCTCTGGCAGCTGACGAAGCACCCAGAGGCAGTGTAGGTATCCCCCGAGTGCTTAACATGTATGAAAACTATCCCTTCTGGTTTACCTTTTTTACAAAGCTGGGCTATCGGGTAGTGTTATCTCCTCTTTCCAACCGCAAAATCTATGAGCTTGGAATTGAGTCCATTCCAAGTGAATCAGAATGCTACCCTGCCAAGCTGGCCCACGGCCATGTAAGCTGGCTGATTAATCAAAAGGTGGATTTCATCTTTTATCCCGCTCTCTTTTATGAGAGAAATGAATTTGAAGAGGCAAATAACCACTACAACTGCCCTATTGTCACCTCCTATTCGGAAAATATAAAGAACAACGTGGAGGAAATCGGCAAAGGAGAAGTGATTCTGCGCAATCCTTTTATGTCATTTCGGGACTTGAAAACCATTTCCGAAGCCCTGGTCAAAGAATTTAAGGAACTGCCGGTGGAAGAGGTAATGGAAGCGGCGCGCTCAGGCTTCGAAGAATTAGATAAAGCAAGACGGGATATGCAGAAAAAAGGGGAAGAGGTTCTTGCCTGGCTGGAAGAAACCGGCAAACGTGGTATTGTGCTCGCGGGACGCCCTTATCATATTGATCCTGAAATCAATCATGGCATTCCGGAACTTATTACCTCTTATGATATTGCAGTGCTGACGGAAGATTCTGTTTCCCATCTGGCTGCACCGGAGCGCCCCCTTATTGTATCTGACCAGTGGATGTACCATTCCAGACTTTACGCAGCGGCAAGTTATGTGAAAACAGTGGATAATCTGGATTTGATTCAGCTTAACTCCTTTGGATGCGGACTGGATGCTGTTACCACCGATCAGGTAAGCGACATTTTAACCGACTCCGGTAAGATTTATACCTGCCTTAAAATCGACGAAGTAAATAATTTAGGAGCTGCCAGAATTAGAATTCGTTCTCTCCTTTCTGCCATCCGGGTGAAAGAAAAACAGAATGAAAAACGCAGCATTCACTCCTCCGCAATCAGCAAAGTTGCTTTTACAGAGGAAATGCGTAAGGATTATACCATTTTGTGTCCTCAAATGTCCCCTGTCCACTTTGATATTTTGGAGGCAGCATTTAATGCCTGCGGGTATCATTTTGAGGTACTGGAAAATGACAACAGACGGGCTGTTGATGTGGGACTGAAATACGTAAATAATGACGCCTGCTACCCTTCCCTTATGGTGGTGGGACAGATCATGGATGCATTGCTTTCCGGCAAGTATGATGTAAATAAGGTTGCAGTTATTATGACACAGACCGGCGGCGGATGCCGTGCTACCAACTACATCGGCTTTATCCGCAGAGCCCTTGAAAAAGCCGGTATTCCCCAGGTTCCTGTGATTTCATTAAACATGGCCGGAATCGAATCCAACCCCGGGTTCCATTTGAACCTGGAGCTGCTTATGCGTGCTGCTTATGGCGCTGTTTTTGGTGACATATTCATGCGCTGCATTTACCGTATGCGCCCCTATGAAAAAGAAGCAGGCAGTGTTTTGGCAGTTCATCAGAAATGGCTGACAAAATGCCGCGAATTTGTCTCTGCCAAGCATATGAATTTCTTTACTTTCAAAAAAATGTGCCGGCAGATGATTGAAGAATTTGATGCGATTCCATTAACCGATGAGAAAAAACCGCGGGTTGGCATTGTAGGTGAAATTCTTGTTAAGTTTGCCCCTGCCGCCAACAATCATCTGGTGGAATTACTGGAATCAGAAGGTGCGGAAGCTGTTGTTCCGGATCTTTTAGACTTTATGCTCTACTGCTTCTACAACCAGCTTTATAAAGCAGATGAGCTTGGCACAAGTAAAAAGGCGGCGTTTATTTCCAAATTGGGGATTGATGCCCTGGAATTTCTGCGTAGCAGCGCGGTGAAAGCATTTTCCAGAAGCAGGCACTTTACTCCTCCTGTCAGCATTTATCAGACAGCAGAATATGCCAAACCCATAGTTTCCATTGGCAACCAGACCGGCGAAGGCTGGTTCCTTACAGGAGAAATGGTGGAATTGATTCACAGCGGCGTTAACAATATTGTTTGTACACAGCCCTTTGCCTGTCTCCCTAACCACGTAGTGGGAAAAGGAGTTATCAAAGAACTGCGCAGGCAGTACCCGCTCAGCAACATTGTTGCCATTGACTATGATCCGGGGGCCAGCGAAGTAAACCAGCTTAACAGAATTAAACTGATGCTCTCAACCGCCCAGAA
Source organism: Lachnospiraceae bacterium (assembly GCA_009774465.1). Taxonomy (GTDB): domain Bacteria; phylum Bacillota; class Clostridia; order Lachnospirales; family Lachnospiraceae; genus Suilimivivens. The sequence continues at coordinate 11,871 of VSNT01000024.1, read as the reverse complement.
AAATATGGCCTCATCAGAAGAAAATGTCCAGGAAACTGCTTAAGGAAGGAAAAAACAGGAATTATTATGATTAAACAGGAAATTAATGAAATCAAAAGACTCTATACCCCCAGCAACTGCTCTATCACACGTATCTGCGGCTGCTATGTGGATGGAGAAAAAAATAAAAAAACTACCTTTAAGGAAGCATTTCTCTCACTTCCCGAGGAAGAAATTTTCAAATATTTTGAGCTGCTTCGCAAAACCCTTTCAGGTACCCCTGGAAAAAATCTGCTGAATCTGGAATTTCCTCTTGCAAGCGAAGAAGAAGGCGGCACTCAGGAATTCCTTCTGCGCCTTCGGGACAGTAAATTAAAGGATGATACCATTTTAGATGAATTTTATGACAAAGTGATTGGTTCCTATGAATATGTTGGAAATTATCTGATTCTGATTATCCATGATGCTTATGATGTTCCTGGGAAAACTACTGACGGTCTTACGATGGAGGATGCCTCTGACACTGTGTATGAATATATTTTGTGCTGCATCTGCCCTGTAAATCTTTCAAAACCCGGGTTAAGTTATGATGCGGAAACAAATGAATTTCACAACAGAGTCCGTGACTGGATTGTGGAAGTTCCTGAAGCCGGTTTTCTCTTTCCCGCCTTCAATGAAAGAAGCTCTGATATTCACAGCACTCTCTATTATTCCAAAAATCCGGAGGAAGCACACCCTGAATTTGTTGATTTCATTTTAGGGGCAGTTCTCCCTCTCTCGGCCGGAAGCCAGAAGGAAACCTTTCACACGCTGGTTGCAGAAACTCTGGGAGACGAAGCTGATTATGAAGTAATTAAAAATATACATGAAAACCTTACGGAAATGATTGAAGAGCATAAGGAAATACCTGAACCTCTTATGCTTGATAAACAGCAGGTTAAAAATTTATTTGAAAAAAGCGGCGTGCAGGAAGAAAAGCTGTCAGACTTTGAAAAACTTTATGACGCAGCCGCCGGTGAGCATACTTCCCTTTTAGTAGATAATGTTGCAAACACCCGCACCTTTGAGGTTAAAACGCCTGACGTTGTAGTTAAAGTTAATCCTGAACGTGCAGATCTGGTAAATACTGTTATGATCGAAGGCAGGCGTTGTCTGGTCATAGAAATAAATGACCATGTGGAAGTTAATGGAATTCAAATACATGTAAATAAGCCGCAGCAATCTTCATAAGATGCTGCGGCTCTCTTTTAATTTCCATCACTTATTCGGAAAACATGGCCCTGTACCATTGCAGGGACTGTATGTAGGCATCAAAAACCTGATCCATTTCCATATTATTAATAATCATTAAACGAAATACTTCCTGCCAGTTAGCCCTTTCATACTGGGTAACAAATTCAAGAACCGGTGCCAGTACCCCTTTATGCTCCACCAGAGCATCACTTATTTCCTTCGATACCTTAACCATTTTAAGCGCTTCTTCCATCGTCTGGTTTAAAATCAGGTCAAGCACTGAGAACAGCCCCATAAGGAAAAGTTCCGAAGTATTCATGCTCATTTCAAATGCAGGTGCAAGATTTTCTGCAAATTTTGCACGAAGCAGGGAAAGTCTTGTCACTTCATTCGGCTTATCCGCATAAAGTTTATTGGCTACCGCAGTGTTAATCCATTTCTTCAGTTCACGCTGTCCTAACATGGCAGCCGCATGTCTGATGGATGTGATTTCTGAGTTAACAGACATTCTGTTAACCATTTTTAACAGGGATATAACAAGCGCTGTATCCCGCCCAATAATATCTGCTGCTTTCGTCAAATCAAAATCAACATCATTAACCATATTTAAAAGCTCTATATAATTCACTTTTAACGGTGCTACCTCATTTACCCCCTGCGTGACAGGAATATGGTAAAAATCACCTTCATACAGCTTATATCCGCCTTCTTTTTTCAGTGCCTCATAAATATCCTGGTTTGGGACATTTCCTGCACAGAGACTTACATTTGGATAAATATTGCTAAAATAAATCTTAGCCTTGGAGATATCTATTTTCTTATAATCCAATAATACATAATCTACTAAAAGAAGAACTTCACGATAAGGTTCGAAATTCTGCACTGTCAGTTTCCGAATTGCAAGCTTGAAGCCTTTACTCTTTAGCTCCCGCAGCCTGTCTACATAAATTTTCTCAGGCAGAACCGTATGATCCATAAGCAGCACAAGGCGTTCATGAGGTGCCGGTGCCTGGTTTTCAATATCGGTAAATAAAGAAATATTGTTTATTTCCACAAAAATTTCTTTATCTGAGGGAATTGTCTCTATTCCCATACTTTCTAAAACTTCGAGCCCCGGAATATCCACTGCCCCATCATGCTGACGCGTCCCCTGAAGACTTGGATTCAGCAAAGTATTTTTCTTCTGAGTAAATAATGAATACGCCCGCACGCTCATTTCTTCATCAAATAAGGGTATTAATGTAACAAGCATATCTTTCTCCTTTATGTTTAACTAAACTTGATAGTATTAGTTTACACCATTTCTTCATGATACACAATATTCTGGCGAAATTTCCACGTAGAATTTTCCAGCAAAAAAGTCTTTTTGCTTCCTTCCTGATATCCTTTTGTTTTACGCGGTCTGTTCTTCCTGCGTATGAGCTGTAATATATTCCTGCAGGATATCATAAGCATCCTCTGCATTAAGACCTGATGACGCAAGAAGCTGGTTGATTCCTTCCAAATCCTTATCTCGTTTTTCTCTGTATAATGCATCCAGCTCATTTTGTTCTGATTTTAATTTCGTGCGCAGTGCAAGGATTACTTCTTCCTTTTCCGCTATTTTTTCTTCTACTGTTTTTCTCTGCCCTCTTGCCATAATTTGTATTTACCTCCTAAAAGCTATAGTTACTTTTATTATATGGACAAGATGTCAAAAATATTCTATTTTGTTTCCAAAGCTTCATACACCCGTAAAATTTCCCCTACACTCCATGCCTGGGCAAAGCACCCTCTGGAAAAGGACGGGTTTCCCCCATCATAAATTTCAGGGAGCTGTCCAATACAGCCTTCCCGCATGGCGCTTTCTAAAACCTCCAGCTGCTCCTGCACCTTTTCTTTGGCCTCCTTGGAGTAATCTCTGGTTTTCAGATATGCCAGATAGTATGCTCCCATTGGAAATACCCACACAGTCCCCTGATGATAAGCCAGATCCCGTGCAAGCATTTCCCCTCCGTAAATGCCATGAAACTCTTTATCCTCTTTTGCAAGCGTCCGCAGGCCATAAGGTGTATACAACTTTTCAAACACTGTATCCACCACCTGCTTCTCTCTTTCTTTATCAAGCATTGTAAAGGGCATGGAAACAGCCCAGATTTGATTACACCGAATCTGAATATCTGCGTTCGTGTCTGAAAGAACATCCTTAAGACATCCTGCTTCTTCATTCCAGAATTTTTCCTGAAAACTTTTCTTTACTTTCCCGGACAGGCTTCCATAGTCTTTCTGATCCTTTAAAACCTCTCCCAGTTCTTCCATAATGCAAAGGGCATTATACCAATAAGCATTGATTTCCACAGGCTTGCCATGTCTTGGAGTGGGAAGAATATCCCCGATTCTTACATCCATCCATGTTACCTGATCAAATCCTTTTCCTGCATAAATAAGTCCGTCCTCATCCATACCAATTCCATGCAGGGTTCCCCTTTTGTAACATGTAATAATTTCCTTCATTACCGGCCACATTTCAGCAATAAATGAAACATCCTGTGTTTTCTGGTAATAAAGATATACCGCCTGAATAAACAAAAGTGCGGCGTCAACCGTATTATACCGGGGTTCATTTTTTCCTTCCGGAAAAAGATTAGGCATCAATCCATCTTTGCAGTACACAGCAAAGGTACGCAGAATACTTTTCACATTCTCAAATTGTCTGGTAGAAATACAGCAGCCTGCAAGCGCAATCATCGTATCACGCCCCCAGTCCTCAAAAAAAGGAAAACCTGCCAGTATGGTTTTACCGCCTGTAGACTTTCTTTCTGCCACAAACTGATCCGCACTTTTTACAAGCATTTTTGCCGCCTCATGCTCCAGCTTTGATGTGTCGGCAAGATTCTTCCGGTATCTTACAGTTTCCTGTATTACCTGTTTTGCATCAAGTGTAGTCTCTCTCATGCTGTAAACAATTTCCAGGTAAGCACAGGTTTGCGCCTCCACCTGCTTTTCAATATAGTGATTTACAAAAGTATTTCCTTTTTCTGTCCTTCCATCGCAGGCATCATAAGCATAATATAAATTTTCCGCAAATTTACCCTGAATTTTCTTTGTCGTTCCGTCCGTATAGAAATAAAGAGTGTGCCCTTTAGAAGAAATACGGTTTCCTTCCAGTATAAATTGCTGTGTCTTTTCAGGCTGTTCTCCCTTCGGCACAAACTGCAGATGTGGAATCACCCGAAAATTAACAGGCGCTTTCCTTCTGTTGTCTATTTCATATATTACGGCAATCAGATTTTCTCCCTGTTTCATGGCAATTCTTTTGACTACTTCCACTCCATCTATCTGATATATCCATTTGGGGTAATCTTCAAAAGAAAAGGCGGAAAGATATCTGTATCCCTCTTCGTTTAACTCTGCATCCATATAGGCCTGGCTTGACAGATGAAAACAGTTTCCTCCTAAACAAATTTCTTCCTCCAGTCTGTGAATCATATTATAACGATAATTCGGCGGCTCCTCACAAGCCATGAAAAATGCGTGATCGTTTCTGGTATTAGAACCAATCATCGTGCCTGAAGAAAATCCGCCCAGCCCATTTGTTAAGAGATAACAGTTTTCTTCTCCCCGCTCTCTTACTGCCCAATCCTGCTTTCCATAAACAAATTTCATATTCAGTTAACCCCTTTATCATTATTTTGATATTTTCTCCCACATTTCCTTAAATGCAAACATGAAGAAGCAAAAAGATCTATTTTGCTTCCCCATGTATTTATATTACCTTCTTTTTCAAATTTTTAAATTATATATTGTTTATAATTATCAGTTAATCAGTCAAAGTACTGGAATTTTCCAAGTAAATCTTTAAGCATATCCGCCTGACTTGATAATTCTTCAGATGCTGCCGCACTTTCCTCGGATGTTGCAGAATTCGACTCAACAACACCGGCAATCTGGCTGATACCTTCCGTAATCTGTGCTGCTGCCTCAGCCTGATTATCAGACGCCTCTGCAATATCTGCAATGGACTCGGTAACAATCTTTGCATTTTCCACCACTGCAATTAACGATTCAGCTGTGGATTTTGCATATCTGGTTCCTTCATCAACAGCAGCAATTGCATTCTGAATCAAATTCTTAGTATTTCTTGCTGCCTCAGAACTTTGATCTGCCAAAATTCCAACCTGCGTTGCAACCACAGCAAATCCCTTACCAGCCTCACCGGCTCTTGCTGCCTCAATAGATGCATTCAAAGCAAGCAGGTTTGTCTGGTCGGCAATTTCTTCAATGCTGCTGATGATCTCAGCAATTTTATTGGACGCATCGCCTATCTTAAGCATTGCCTCCGTGTTGGACTTCATCTGCTCATTACTTGCAATTACCTGTGCGTTCATGCTTTCCACAATTGCCCTTGCCTTTTCAGCATTCTCAGCATTTGTATGTATCTTCTCGGAAATATCTGTCATCATTGCAGTCAGTTCCTCAATTGCACTGGCCTGATCGGTAGCACCCTCTGCCAATACCTGGGCAGCCCCTGCCAGATCACCTGCGCCATGCTGAACACTCTTTGCATTACTGTCAACGTTTTTCATAGCATCATTTAATGCTGCTATGATGTTTCTGAAGGATTCACTGATCTTTGCAAAATCTCCCTCATAGGTTTTATCAACGGATACTTTAAAGTTGCCTTCCGCCATCTCTGATAAATAATCACTGATTTCAGAAATAACCATCTTGAGTTTTGAAATTGTTTCTGCAAGAGATTTCATTAATACAGCAGTTTCGTCATGGGTGTCCGGTATCAATGTTTCAGAATGAAGATCCCCATGAGACAAAAGCTCAAGACGTTCAACTGCACCTTCAAGCGGATGCGCAACGGTTTTCCCCAATTTAATTCCATTTTTAATTCCCACAAGTGTAAATATAACTACCACAACAACCGTAAGAATAATGGAAAGCCAGAGCTTACCCAAAAACTCATTTCTTACAGCTGCCACACCAATGCTCCATCCTTCTGTATTTGCAACCGGTGAATAAGCAATTACCTTGGTAACTCCGCCATAGGAATAAGTGCCTACGCCTCTTTCTCCTGCAGCCATTTTTTTACAGATAGCGCTGAACTTCTTAAGTCCGGGATCTGTTTCCCCTGCTTTAATGCAGTCTTCCACTCCAACTATTTCCGAATTAATATCTGCAATGGTAATTCCATTGGCATCAATCATAAATGCAGTGCCGCCATCCCCTACATGTATGGATCTCATGATATTGTTCAAATCTTCACCATTGGGAACATAAACAACAGCGCCTACCGGCGTAGTATGTGGAATACCGCCTTCCCACAAAGGCGCAGCTACAGCAAAAGATACCTGGTTGGTAACCTTACTGTATGCCGGTGTGGAAATGTAAGTATTTCCCTTCATGGCTTCTTTGAAAAAATCTCTGTCGGAGAAATCTGTGCCGGTAATTACATCAATTCCGTTGCTGTCCAGCAGATATCCACTGGTAAAATCATGATCATCTATTCTCTGCTGCAGGATAGCCTGTTTGTCTTCTATTGACCTTTCAGGATCTGCCAGCCTGGCAATACTGCCTGTCTCATAGGCAATTGAAGTATACACCTCAAGTGCCGCAGAAACATAATTGGCTGCTACATCAGAGGTATCGTCAATCGTCTCGGAAACCGCACTGATAGACGAAATAAAACTTAAGACAGAGGAAATTACTCCCAGTATGACGCAGCAGAGAATAATTACCTGTCCAAACCGTTTGGAAATCTTTTTTTCAATGCTTATAAACTGTTCCTGATTATTGCCTTTTAAGTTCTTTTGTTTGCTCTCACCTTTTCCCATATGATCATCCCTCATTTCTTTATGCTACACATCCTTCGGCGCTCTTGATGTAATAGCCTGTTTTAATAAAAAATGCAGCTTTCGTTTTATTGTATCACTTTTTCGTGAACCAATCTACAATTTTCATAAAAAAATTTAGATTTTTCTTTCTTTTTTGTTCAAACTGCTATGAGGTGATGAAATCAGTCTGCTTTAAGCAGCTCTTACAGCTCATAAGGGGTTACCTGATATACATAATAATTCAGCCAGTTGGAATAGAGATTATTGCTGTGAGACCGCCACTGCAAATCCGGTTTTTTTGTATCATCATCACCTGGGTAATAATTTTCAGGCAGTTTTACCGGCAGTCCTTTGCCTTTATCCCGCACATATTCATTGTGCAGGGTATATCTGTCATATTCCGGATGCCCCATCACAAAAATCTGTCTTCCCCCCTGCGTCATGCAAAGAAGCACGCCTGCTTCTTCCGACTCTGCCAGAACAATCAGTTCTTTGCAGTTATGTATATCCTCAGCCCGCACGGAAGTGTGCCTGCTGTGAGGAATCATAAAGTAATCGTCAAATCCCCTTACCAGCGGTATCTTCCGGTTCATAACCCTGTGTTCAAAAACGCCGAACATTTTTTGAGACAGCAAAATCTTTTCCAGCCCAAAATGATAATAAAGCCCTGCCTGCGCCCCCCAGCAGATATGCAGCGTGGAAGTAACATGTTCTATACTCCACTCCATAATTTCGCATAATTCTGCCCAATAATCCACTTCTTCAAATGGAATCTGCTCCACCGGCGCACCTGTAATGATCAGTCCGTCAAATTTCTTTTCCTTAAGTTCGTCAAAAGTATTATAAAATCTGTTTAAATGCTGAATGGGTGTATTTAAGGATATATGACTGTTCATTTTCATAAATGACACATCAATCTGCAGCGGCGTGTTGGAAAGTGCGCGCAACAACTGCAGCTCCGTATCCTGTTTTACAGGCATCAGATTTAAAATACAGATCTGCAGTGCTCTGATATTCTGGTGCACTGCACGATATTCATCCATAACAAATATATTTTCATTTTCCAGTATTTCCTTTGCTGGTAAATCACTTTGAACTTTAATTGGCATCTTTCCATAACTCCTTTATTTTCCAAAACGTGCTACAAATTCATCCTCTGAGATAACAGGAACATTAAGTTCCTTTGCCTTTCGGTTTTTTGATGAATTGGATGTTGTGTCATTATTTACAAGGTAATCTGTCTTTGAGGTAACGCTGCCGGTCACCTTGCCGCCGGAAGATTCCACGTAAGCTTTAAATTCATCCCTGTTTTTATAATAATGAACATCCCCTGTAATCACAAAAGTAAGCCCCATACATTTTCCTTCTTTATCAGGACTTAAATCCACTTTTTCTATTGTAACCTCTTTAAGCAAATCCTGCAGGGAAGCACGGTTTTTATCCTGTCCATACCATTCTAAAACAGAACGGGACTTTTCAGGTCCCAAACCATCAATATCCTCAAATCCCTTTTCCTGCTCCAGACGATCAAGAAATCCTTCAAACCCGCCATTTGCTATGATTTTTTTGCCTGCATCTATTCCAATCAGAGGAATGCACAGTGCATAAATAAAATTTACCGGATGTACCTTTCTGCTCTTTTCTATTGCCTTTATCATATTCTCACAGGATTTTTCTCCAAATCCCTCCATCTGTCTGATCACTTCCCCATGTTCTGCAAGATGATAGATATCAGCAAAATCTGATATAAATCCCTCATTCATAAACCGCAGCATTGTCTGTATGGAAAGCCCGTCAATATCCATACCTGATTTGCTGACAAATCGGGTAAATTTTTTTACATGTTTTGCCGTGCAGTCAGGATTGGTGCAGTGAAGGGTTTTCGTCTGGCTCTTTGGACTGATTCTGATTTCCGTATCTGCTCCGCACACGGGACACACTTTTGGAATTTCACAAATTCCTGCCGCATCTGTCACAGAAATACATTTGGGTATGATCTTATTCGCCTTGATAACCTCCAGGGTGCATTCTTTACCAATTCCCAAACGTTCCATTTCACTGATATTGCAAAGAGAGGCCCGTGAAACGGTAGTTCCCTCAAGCAATACAGGCTGAAAAACCGCCACAGGTGAAATGGTGGATGCAGCGCAGGACCACTCCACATATAAAAGCCGGGATTTAGCCGATACATCCTGCCATTTAAATGCATAGCCGGCCCTGGCCGCATGATGTCCGGTAACATTCCCGGAAGCGGCATACTCCGTGTCGTCATAGCAGATCACAAGACCGTCCACCGGAATATCCATCTGCCCGTTTTCCACTTTTTCGGTCCACTGCTCCACAGCCTTTGAAAGTGTATCTGCATTTACCTGCTCTCTTTCTACCACTGTAAAGCCTTCCTTTTCAAGAAACTCCATCCGCTCTCCCCAGGATCTGATGTTATCATCCAGATAAACCAGCGTAAATGCGTAGAAGCATACATGCCTTTCCTTCACCTTTTCGGGATCGTCCAGACTGAGTGTACCGGATGCAAGATTACGGGGATTTGCATATTTTTCATCATCATCTTCAATCATATCATTAATTAATGCAAAATCTGTGTAGGAAATTGCTGCTTCACCGCGTACCACCAAATGCCCCTGATAATTTATTTTTAAGGGAAATCCTTTGATTGCGTTTTTTAAATAGGTAATATTGGTTCCTGTTGCACCATTCCCTCTGGTAAGTATTTTAGTCAGCTTCCCATTATCATAGGTGAGAACCAGCGTCAGTCCGTCTAATTTCCAGGACAGCCATACAGGCTTATCCTCCGCCCATTTTAACAGATCGGAAACCTGTTTCGTCTTAGCCAGCGATAATGCAGGAAATTCATGAGGTTCCCTCTCTCCGTTATTTTCCTCGTAACCGGTGTTTTGTGTGGGGCTGTCCGGAAGAATATATCCTGTTTTTGCTTCCAGCTCTGTCAGTTCATCAAACATGGCATCCCATTCATAATTGGACATTATTTCTTCCCTGCCATTATAATAAGCTTCTGATGCTTCATTCAGTCGTTTTACCAGCTCTTCACATCTTTTTTCGTCATTTTCCACTATTACAGCCTCCATCCTGCAGGTTTTCCTTCAAAATCTATATTCTTTCCTGCATTATTTTTTTAAATAAAACCTGTATTTTTTTATTTCATACTACATTTTGTATTTACATTCATCTTTTCCTTTTGATCAGGAAGACAAAAATTATATAACGCATGTAATTCCTGCCCGCCAATCTGCCTGTATTGTCCTGGTTTTAAGTCTGCAAGAAGAATATTAACCACTCTTATTCTTTTAATTGCATTTACATGATAGCCCAGTTCCTTTGTCATTCTTCGGATTTGTCTGTTTACTCCCTGAGTCAAAATAATTTTAAATGTAAATTTCCCCACTTTTTCCGTTTTACAGGGCTTCGTTGTAATATTCAGTTCCGGTAAAAATATACCTCCGCTCATTTTATTTAAAAATTCTTCCGTAACTTCTTTGTTTACTTTCACAATATATTCTTTTTCATGGCCTCTGCCGCCCCGCATCATGGCTTCAATCAACGCTCCGTCATTTGTAAGAAGCATTAATCCTTCCGAATCTTTATCCAGCCGCCCTGCATAGGTAACCCGCACTGGAAATTTAACTATATCCGTAATCTTTTTGTCCGCAAATTTATCCTTCTCCGTACAAATAACTCCCACCGGTTTATAAAATGCCAAAACCACCTTTTTATTTTTTCCCTGAACGGGCTTTTCATTCACTAAAATCCTGTCTGCTTCCCCCACC
>VSNT01000024.1:0-1024 GCA_009774465.1 Lachnospiraceae bacterium | reverse complement strand
CCGTAACCCTTCCTTCCAGAATCAACCGGTCCGCTTCTCTTCTGGAGCAGATGCCGCAGGAAGCCAGATATTTATTTAACCGTTCCTTTTCCATGAAATAATTTCCTTTCTGTTTCGCTTATGCTAAATATTCCGCATACTTTTCCACATCTGCCCGGTGGCATTTCACAGTAATAAGGGTGCCTTTTTCCTTATATTCCTTACTGATAATATGCGTATTTTCCATAAAATAAGACGCCACACTCCCATGGCTGTATGGAATAAGAAATGTTTCCCTGCGGTAATTTTCATAAACTTTATCCAAAATCATCTCTGCCAGCATACAGATAGAAGTTTCTTCCCTTGCCGATAGGTATATTTTATCTTCCCCTGATATTCTTGGAAAAGAAACTGTATTTTCACATTTATCCGCTTTATTAAACACTGTTATCACAGGAATGTCACCGGCATGGAGTTCCGCCAGGGTTTGTCCTGTAATCTGCATTTGCTCCAGATAAAAGGGATCGGAATAATCCACAACATGAACAAGCAGATCCGCACTTTCAATTTCTTCCAGAGTGGAGTGAAATGCCTCCACCAGATCGTGAGGCAGCTTGTGAATAAATCCAACGGTATCCGAAAGAAGAAAATCCCTGTTATTCCCTGCACAAATCCTCCTGACGGTAGTATCCAGGGTTGCAAAGAGCATATCCTCCTCCAAAACCTTTTTTTCCTCATCCTTCTTATATTTATCTATCATCCCATTCATAATTGTAGATTTGCCTGCATTGGTATAACCAACAAGAGCAACAAGAGGAATTCTGGATTCATGTCTTTTTTTCCTCTGAATTTGTCTTTCTTTGGAAATTTCCTTCAATTCTCCGGAAAGCTCCGAAATTCGATGCTCAATCCTGCGTCTGTCAAGCTCTAATTTCTTTTCCCCGGCGCCGCGGCTGCTCATGCTTCCACTGGTTCCCCCCTGTCTGGTCAGGGCTTCATGCATCCCTACCAGTCTTGGAAGAAGATATTTCAATCTGGCAGACTC
>VSNT01000239.1 GCA_009774465.1 Lachnospiraceae bacterium | reverse complement strand
TTTTTATTTTATGTACAGTCACTTTGACCGTCAAACATTTTGATAATCAAATTATTTGACGGTCAAAGTATATAGCAGTTGTAAAAAAATGTCAATCCCTTTTTTATATTTTACTCCCTGTTTTTTAACACCTCCGCCGGAAGAATTCTGTCCACCCTCCTCATCAAAAGAGGGATGCTGAGCAGGTACAATACAAGAATTGCTGCAAAAAGCTCTGCATACATCCACCATTCAAAAGCAAGATTTAAGTTGACCGCCACGTTGGCCACCAGATAAGGATATGCCTTATCCATAAGAAGTTTGGACACTGGAATACTTACCGCCGCACTTAACGCTACAATCACCATGTTTCCATCTAAAAAAAGCCTTTTAATTTCTTTTTTCCGGTATCCGAAAACTTTCAACATGGAAATAGGCACAGCGCACCGGTCAATCATTACTTTCAGCATCAGATACATGACAACCAGAAAAAGAAGCGCGGAGGCAATGGTTACCATCCGTATCATAGGCCACATCTTCTCCACAAAAACACCTCCGCTCTTTTCCACCGCCGCCTTTGAAGATACAGCATACAGCCTGCCGGAATCAATATCCAGCGCATGATCTGCAAACACCATATTATAATAGTCCTCTTTTTCATTCATCAGCTCCCTCATGCTGTTAATATCCATAAACACAAACATTCCTGCGGAATAAGGCACAATCCCCATTACATCAAAAACATAACTCTTATCCTGATTCTCATCCTCTAATGCAAAGGTATCCCCCTCTTCCAGTCCGTATTTGCTGGCCATAGCGGAGGAAATCATTACATGACTCTGCCCCTTCTCTACCGGCGCGTCAAAGTATGGGTTATCCGGATGGATTCCCAGCAGCACCACATCAAAATGATATCCAAGCACTTCTTTTTTCAGCGTCACCCCAAACGCTTCTTCCCCGCCTGCCGGCACAGTTTCCTCCGGATACTTATAGGTATACAGATATTCGTATCTGGTATCCGCCACACTTTCCGTCCTTACATGTTCACAAAGCACGTAACAGTTTAAGCCAATCATGCAGACAAGCAGAGAAAGAAACATTCCCAAAAACACAGTAAGAGCAGTCCGTTTTTCCCTTATAAAATGGCGGATTCTAAATGCAGTGGTAAACTTCATTTTCCCAAGATTTATATTCTCTGCCTTTGCACTTTTTAACTCTCTGCGAATCAAAGCAAGCGCAGGGCGCTTTAATTTCCCGTATATTACCAGAAAATTTGTCAATGCTGCAGCTACCGGAGGCATAACAATACCATAGATCAGCAGATATGGTCTGTATACTACCGGAAAATCTGGTATGGAAAAATAACGGTAAGTATCCTGCATCTGTACCTTTACCCCAAGGCTGCTGTAACCAAGAACCGTGCCAATGCTTCCCGCTGCCAGCGTAAGCAGCACAGGCAGTAAAAGATAGTGAAGCAAAAGCTCCTTTCTTTTTACCCCAAGGGCATATAATGTTCCTATAACCTCCGATTCCTTTTCAATGGAGTGCACGACGAAAACAGAGATCACATAGGCAAACAAAATAATCAGCAGCACACCTGCAAAGAGCCCCGTTGCCTTGTTGATTACAACATCTTCTGCCGCTGCTCCTATACGGATATTATCTTTTGCCGGCAGCAAATGTATCAGTTTTGAAATTCCGGAAAGCTCCCTGACACCATCTGCCGGCAGAATAAACTCCTGCAGCAGTTCTTTCAGTTCCCGATCAGTCAGCTTATCATTCAAACGGTACGCGTATACGTATTCTTCCGCCTGCAACCCTTCCTCTTTTGCTTTTAATGACTGATAATCTGCTTCTGTGACAAAAGCAGTTCCAAACTGACTGCTGTCCACCACATTGTCCGATAAATTCCGATATGGCGCATCATAATCCGGCGAAGTTCCAATTCCACACACAGTAAAGGCCTCTCCTTCCACCCATATCTCGTCCCCGGCAGAGATGCCATTTTCCTCACAGTAACGTCTCTCCAGCAGGATTTCTCCATCCCTTTCAGGAAGCCGCCCCACATCCGCCCACACCCTGTCTATATCCTGCCTCAAAGACATTACACGAAGGACAGAGTCATCTTCCATCTCATAATCCAGATAAAAATGCGGCTCAACATCAATTCCCTCATCTGTTAATTTCTGCTTTTCCTGCCCATTTATTGGCACAAGAAGACTAAACTGGCCATCCTCCACAAATTGTTCTTTTGCCGCATCAGCACTCCCCAGCATAATCGTATCTGCCGCGGCAACCAGGCTGATCACAATATACATCCCCAATATAATCATCAATCCCAATGCCAGATAACGGGGAAGATTTTTCCAAAACTCTCTCAAAATCCTCTTCCTTAATACTTTCTGCATACTATAAATCCTCCAATTCCGCTGCCGGAGTTTTCCGTTTGTTATGATAATTTTTTATAATCTGCCCATCCTTTAGAAAAACTGCCTGATCCACCATATTTTTAATAGAGTTATTATGGGTAACAATGAGCATGGTTGTTCCATACTTTCTATTTACCTCCTCCAGAAGAACCAGTATGTCCCGGGACGTTTCAGAATCCAGAGCGCCAGTAGGCTCATCACATAAAAGCAGTTTGGGATTTTTAACAAGCGCCCTGGCAATAGCGCACCGCTGCTGCTGGCCCCCGGAAAGCTGGGAAGGAAATTTATTCTGATGTTCAAAAAGCCCCAATGTTTTTAAAAGCTCTGTAAGATCCAGCGGTTCTCTGGAAAGATATTCACACACCTGAATATTTTCCCTGACTGTAAGGTTCGGCACAAGGTTATAAAACTGAAATACAAACCCCAGATTTTCCCGTCTGTAATCGGACAGCTTCTCCTGCGTCAGGCCACAGATTTCTTTTCCGTCCCCCCTGATGGAACCACAATCCATCCGGTCAAGTCCTCCAATGCCATTTAAAAGCGTGGTTTTTCCGGTTCGACTGGCCCCCTG
>VSNT01000238.1 GCA_009774465.1 Lachnospiraceae bacterium | reverse complement strand
TAAAAAGAACTATCTTAAGCCGTTATTGAAGAAACATTTGTAGGGAGCAGGTGTGTTGGAATGGAAAAGGATATTGCCGATTATGCGAAAGACGGCAGGCTGACGGAACCGTCAGACGGAAAGCGTTATGAGTGGCGCAAAATGATTGATGCGGTAAAGGCGGCAATTTCCAAATGATGCCATAGAAATTTGGGTACTTGCAGGCGAAAGTATTGAAGAATGGCTTAAAATAAATAGAAAGCTACGCTTTCTATTGGGGTTATTGGGCGTAGAGGGGTTCATTGGAGTGGCTGGTGGACCTCTCTTTTTTGCGTTTTTGATGCCGCTGATAGGATGGTGATTGAGACAAAATTATACTATCAGGCAAAAGTCGCTTATTATCACGGAAACTTGCTGGGAGTTTTCGTGATAGTATAAGGGTTTCCGTGATAGAGTAAGGAGTTTCCGTGTTTGCATATGAGTAAAGAGGTAAAAAATAACGGATAAATGATAATGTGAGAAAAGGGTTAAAGGACGACTCTTTTTTAATTTTCTGGCAACTCATAAAATTCTTTATTTCTAAAATATAACATTCAAACAAAATTCCCCAATACACATAAACCCGTTTCTTTTTAATGGATAATCCCCTCAGGAAATAAAACCGATAAATCTGAAAAATGAAGATATTTTACAAGACGCAGGAAAAAATAAGAGGTAAAATGGCTCTTGACAAAATTCAAAAGTTGAATTCGGAGGTAATCCACATGAAGAAAGAAATAAGGACAGTGGTATATGATGATGAATTGAGGATGGAAGCATACCGTTTTGAGGGAATCGTGCAGCCTTTCCCAAGCCATTTCCATGAGCATTATGTCATTGGTTTTGTGGAGGATGGGGAGCGTGTACTTTCCTGTCGTGACAGGGAATATGTCATAGAGGAAGGAAGTATTGTGCTTTTCAATCCGGGTGACAGCCATGCCTGTGTACAGAGTGATGAAGGGACGTTTGATTACCGGGGCTTTAACATTTCTAAGGAGATTATGCTCGAGTTGGCAGAGGAAGTGACGGGGAAACGGGAACTTCCGGGGTTCTCAAAAAATGTTATCTGTGATGAGGAGATAGCCTGCCACCTGCGCCCGCTGCATGAGATGGTTATGAAAGGAACGGGGGAGTTTGGGAAGGAGGAAATCCTGCTGTTCCTGCTTTCATACCTCATCCAGAATTACGGGAAGCCATTTGAAAGCTGCATCCCGGAATGCAGGCAGGAGATTGAAAAAGCCTGCGAATATATGACAGCGCATTTTACGGAGCGCATTTATTTAGACCAGATATGCCGCCATGCGGGACTTAGCAAGTCAACGCTGCTGCGGGCCTTTACAAAGGAAAAAGGAGTCACGCCGTACCGATACCTTGAGACAGTCCGCATCAATGAGGCAAAAAAGCTGCTATCGGAAGGTGTTCCGCCAGTAGAGGCGGCCATAAGGACAGGGTTTTCAGACCAGAGCCATTTTACAAATTATTTCAACCAGTTTATAGGGCTTGCACCAGGGACTTACCGAGAGATATTTTCGGAAAAAGACGGAGACGGTGGACAGATTGAAAAATCAAAGATTTTTCAATCACGAATTTGTGCTTGCAGCCCCAATTCGCAGGCTGAGGAAAGGGGAAAAGTATCGAATGGAGAATAGAAGATCAGACGGGCATCTGGCGGCGCTGTTCACCATCATCATATGGGGGACGACATTCATATCCACCAAAGTCCTGCTTACGGATTTTAAGCCGGTGGAAATACTGTTCTTCCGCTTTGTCATGGGATTTGCGGCACTCTTTTTGGTTTGCCCGCACCGTATGAAAGGTGTGGGGCGCAGGCAGGAGCTGACTTTCGTGTTGGCGGGCTTGTGTGGGATATGCTTATATTACCTGCTGGAGAATATCGCGCTTACATACACGATGGCATCTAACGTGGGAGTTATCATTTCGGTTGCACCGTTTTTCACGGCAATCCTGTCACGCCTGTTCCTGAAATCGGAAGGGAAGCTAAAAGCAAATTTTTTCATAGGCTTTGTGGTGGCGATGGTGGGTGTTGCGCTGATCAGCTTTAACGGCTCTAAACTGGAACTGAATCCGATGGGGGATTTGCTGGCAGTCCTTGCGGCTTTTGTGTGGGCGTGTTATTCCATACTGACAAGGAAGATCAGCAGCTTCGGCTACCCGGTCACACTTTCCACACGAAGAACATTCTTTTACGGAATTTTGTTTATGGTTCCAGCATTGTTCCTTTTCGATTTCCGCGGGCAACGAGCCAAGTGGGCGTGCTTGTACGAAAATTTGGCGACTGCCACGAGAGTACACAATTTTACTGCTTTTTGTAAAATTGTGTACCGTGAAATGGGGCTGGAACGGTTTACGGATATGACGCATCTGCTCAATATCTTGTATCTTGGGCTGGGGGCTTCTGCGCTCTGTTTTGTCACATGGAACCTTGCGGTAAAGGTGCTTGGTGCGGTCAAGACCAGCGTTTATATTTACATGGTTCCCGTCATAACGGTGGTGACCTCTGTGCTGGTGCTGAAGGAGCCAGTGACATGGGTTTCCATTATGGGGACGGTTCTGGCGGTTGCGGGGCTTTTCTTTTCTGAATATAACGGGAAGGGGAGTGGGATTTTGCAGGGCTTATCTCTACCGCTGTTATCAAAAAAACAGGAGGAGAAATCCTTCAAAGAACGGGAGGATTGAAAATGGATTTACAAAACAACGAATGCTCTAAAGGGAAAGAGCATCCTCATGTTGATGAAAAATGTGTCATGGTGATTGATGCGAACCTGCCCCTTGGCATCATAGCGAACACGGCGGCAATCATGGGCATTACGCTGGGGAAGCAGATGCCAGAAGTTGTAGGTGCGGATGTGTATGACAGGACGGGAAACAGGCATTTGGGGATCATTGAATTTCCGGTGCCGATCTTAAAAGGAAATGTGGAGGTGATCAAATCTATCCGTGAAAAGCTGTATGAGCCGGAGTTTTCGGACTTGACGGTGGT
>VSNT01000237.1 GCA_009774465.1 Lachnospiraceae bacterium | reverse complement strand
CCTTTACTATATATTTTATAAAATATTACAAATCTCCATAAGGTGATTTACTACATAATCGGCCTTTTCTTTATCGCTCGTAACATTCCAGTACCTTCCAAATCCCTGTTTAATCCAAATCGTATGCATTCCTGATTGATTTGCAGGAATAATATCATTATCTATCCTGTCTCCAATCATAACAGATTGCTCAGGGCTGCAGTCTGCTCTGTTCAAAGCAATTTCAAATATTCTTTTATCCGGTTTTGCAATGCCCTCTTCTGCGGAAGCAATCACTAAATCAATATATTTTAAAATTCCATGCTTTTCCAGCCGCTTTGCAGTTCCCGGCGGCTGGTTTGCAATAACTCCAATTTTATACTTATCCCTTAAGCTTCTTAGGCATGTTTTTGTATCCTTATATAAAATTTCATCTTCAAAGCGCCACCCGGGCTTTTGCACATTTAATAACTTTGCTGTTTCAGTATCTCCCTTTTTATTTTGTCTGTAGAAATTCACTGCTGTTTCGTAAACGTATTCGTATGTTACATTTGCAGCTTTTGCAATATTCTTCATTCTATATTCATAAACAAAAGTTTCGTCAATTAATGTTGATCCAACATCAAAAAACACCCATTTTATATTTTTCATGAATACTTCCTCAAAATAACTTTATACCTTTTATAAACCACATAAATTCCCACTGTGCATTCCAGTAAAATGATTGTGATTCCCAGGATAAGGTGGATAAGACATCCAACTCCTGCTGCCGCAAAAGCAATCGCACACTTCTTATATAAAGCCGCCATTTCTTTGTTATAACCGGCAACATTATGCACTTTCTCCATTAAGGATTTATCTCCTGACCAGAAAGATATGGGGGTGCTGCTTTCTCTATCATAAACACCAATAATCAAAAATGGAACTGCACACAATAAACATGCAATTAGACCAATGATTCTTCCTGCCATATTATTTATCTCCTTTCCCGTCAGCACCAGCTGTCTGTCAAAGATTTAGCCCCCTGTCCTCTTCGCACCCCAGCATAATATTAAGACACTGAATGGCCGCACCGGAAGCGCCTTTTCCCAGATTGTCAAACCGTGTGCTCACCAGTACCCTGTCTTCATTTCCAGTCACATAAATTTCTATTCCATCCCAGCCTGCACAGGCATTTCCAGCCAGAAAACCATTATATTCCGCCTCTTTGCCAAAAGGCATAACCTTTACAAACTTTTCTCCGGAATAATATCCGCCTAAAAATTCATGAATTTTTTCCGGCGTCTGTCCATCTGAAAGCATATCCGTGTAAAAAGGGGTTGTAAGGAGCATTCCGTTATAATAATCACATATAATCGGTGAAAACAGAGGAGCTTTGACAAGCCCTGTTATTTTCTGCATTTCCTTTAAATGCTTATGATTCTGGGTGAGAGCATATTCTCTTGGAGCATCAAGCTCTTTTTCTCTTTCCTTTGCCTCATAGACTGCAATTGTCTTCTTACCGGCTCCGCTGTAACCCGACAATGCAAATGCTGACACCGGATAATCTTTCGGGAGCAATCCGCCTGCAATCAATGGGTAAATGATGGTAATAAATCCGGTGGCATAGCATCCCGGAACTGCAATCCGCTTTCCTGCCTTTATATTCTTTCTATGTATTTTCGACAATTCAGGAAAACCATAGGCCCAGCCTTCCTCAGTTCTGTGAGCTGTAGATGTATCTATTATTTTCACAGCTTCATTTTCCACAAGACTTACGGATTCCCGGGCTGCATCATCCGGGAGACAAAGAAAAGTAATATCCGACTCATTAATCAGCCTTTTTCTCTCTTTAACATCCTTCCTGAGTGCAGGAGAAACAGGAAGTAACTCAATATCCTCTCTGCCTTCAAATCTTTCATGAATCCTAAGTCCTGTAGTGCCTTCGCTTCCATCAATAAAGATTTTTGTTTTTTTACTCATTTCATTTTTCCTCCATACCGGAGCTGATTTTTCAACCTTCTCCCTAATTAGATGATCTGAATCAGAGCACGCGCCTCTTTTCATCTCTTGAGGCGTTATTTCCAGGGACGCTTTTTCCCTATCCAGCCCTTTTCTTTCCAGTAATCCCCATCCGCCTTGTTAAATCCGTTTTTCTGCATCATGCGCATAACGTTGAAATACACTTTCGTTTTTATGGAGGGCTTTACCTTTCCCTGATTCTTCTTTATTTTTTTCGCCAGCGCAGTGGTCTTTTTATCAATTCGTCCCTTTACCCTGCTGTTTACTCTTGCCCATGAAGTTTCAAAAACAGCAATCCCATATTGATAGGTTTTAGCAACTCCCCAAAAGAAGGTGCTGTCGGCCATGTCCTTATTTGTGCTTTTCATTCCGGCTCCTGCCGCAGTGGAAATGCATACCGCCTGCTTACGAAACATTTTTTCCTCCGGGCGGTGCACCATCCACCTGTAGCCATAATGATCCAAAAATGCTTTCATTGCTCCCGTTGCATGATAAACATATACAGGACTTGCCAGAATAATCACATCCGCCATATCCATAGCCTGTGTAATTGGCTTAAGCTTTTCATAATGGGGACACAGCTTTTCATCTTTTCCAAAACAACTGGTACATCCTACGCAGAAAGAATCAAAATCCTTTGGCAGAAAAAATTCTTTCACCTCTCCTCCCAGTTTTTCTGCAAGCATCCTTGCAATATGGTAAGTGGAACCTTTATGGTTCTGCCCATGAATTATCGTTATCTTCATTGAATTCCCTCCTGTAAGCTGCTGAAACACATCAGGATAACTATACGCTTTCCTGTCTAAAATCTCAACCAAATTTATATAGGTTAATGAAAAATTAAGTTCAGCCATGCCATTTGTAAGTCACCAGAATGTACATTTTGCCTGACTATATAATTAACTGGCTGGCGAATTACGACGCATCTATAAATCATACCGGTGTCGTATTGCATGATTATACAATATCTGTCTCTTATACAAATAT
>VSNT01000236.1 GCA_009774465.1 Lachnospiraceae bacterium | reverse complement strand
GTTTGAAAGCGTCTGTAAGACCACCCTGCCCTTCTCGTCATATTCATTGGCAAGATAAGATACCCCCGTCTGGTCGGTAGGGCGTATCAGGAAGCCTTCTTCTGAATATTCGTAATGGGTTACTCCCCCGTCCATATGGACGACTTCTGTCAGCAGCCCGTTTTTATAATGGTATTTCAGGCATCTTCCTGTATCATCTTTCATCAGGGCAAGCTTTTCTTCCTCAAATTCAAAGCTTGCCGTATATCCAAGGGCAGTCCGCATCCGGCTTAAGTGTCCGTTTTCGTAGGAAAATGCCAGCTTCTGTCCGTTCCTGTCGGCTGCTTCCTTTAAAAGCCCTTCCCCGGAATAGCAGTATCTAACATGCTGGTGGGTGTCCGTTATGGTCCATTCCTCCATCCCCAGGCCGCAGGAAAGGGTAAACCTGCCGTTTCCAAGGATATCTTCAAATCCCTCTTCCGTAAGGCGGTAGGAGACGCAGTATCCGCATGGCAGCTGTCCGTGGATGATGTCCCCGTCAATGTACAGCCTTCCCTCGTAAGTAAAATGCCATCCTTTTCCAAGCCATCCAGCCTTCATCCGGGATGAGCTGTAGCTTCGCTCCAGACGGACAGGCTCTGAGATATCCGGCAGGTACATGTCCGTGGCTGTGATCAGGTAGCTTCCCGACACCGCATCCACTGGCTCGCAGATCATTTCATTATTTGTGGCCATCTTGATGTTTTCTTTGAAGCTTTCCAGCGGATCATAGGGGTAGCCTGTGAGCATGCACTTGCCAAGGTCGATCAACATGCCCTCCCCGGTTTCCATCAGACCGTTGGTGACTTTTCTTACGATATCATTATTAAAATGTGGATTTTTGCACCCGATCCGCAGGTTGCTCATGGCAAACCCCTTTAGGGAGCCTGCACCGATATTAACCACCACGTTGGAAAGGCTTAAGCTTCCTGTCTGCTGGTAATCCTCATAGCAGGCGGAAACCACGTCCATAGTGGTATTCAGTATCTTTAATCCCTTTTCGTGCTCCTTTGCAAAGCTTTTTACAGACTGGATGGTTTTGACAATCTTGCTGGCCTCTCCTGCTTTATCAAGGTTCAAGTTGACTGCTCTGCAGGTGACCACGCTGAATACCAGGTCATTTACTCCTTTGGTGATTTCATAAAGCGCCTCGTTTCTTCCAAAGACGCCGTCCCTCATAAAGTTGTAAGACTGGGAAAGATCCCCTGTCGTTCCGTCAAAAGCTTTCTTGATAATTTCCTTTCTGCCCTTAGCAATTGTGTTACAGAAGATAAACCTAATTGATTACATTCTAATATATCATTTTTCTCTATAATTTACTCTTTCCCCAACGCTTGTTAATTCTGGATAAATACGTTCCTTAGAAATCCCCATCTTACTTAAAGCATTAGCAATTTCTTTTATTCCATCCTTCCAAATTGTAATTTTATACAGAAATGGAACCTTTTTTTCTGCTCGAGTACATTTATCCAAATAATACTTTTGAATACGCTCCAGTTCAAGATATTCATATGCCCCATTCACCTTCTGAGAAGGTTCCGCATACAAATTATAAGCTACAAAAATTCCGCTTTGTGCACGGATTCGAGGATTCAATCTAGAGGTATAAACTGCCAATGGTAAATAAGCCATTTCTTGTTTTCCTGACAATTCCATTTCTCTATAATATCCATAAAAATTATCTGATTCATATTCTAAATTACCCAATAAAAACATATCGTATAACTTCTCATTATAATGAGCTGCAATATTAGGAATTCCATTGTCAAGGCTGTCTGCCGTTTTCATGGATGCTAGGAATGCGGATTCTGTACAAGCTATCTTTCTTGCTTCATTCTTCATCATATATTTGCGCGCTTCATTATATAAATGTGGACTAAACACAAATACTGCTGCCCCTTGTTCTGTCTCTTCCATTTTATGATTCAATATCTTTTCCATAGCAAAATACAAAGCGGTAAAAACATCCTCAGACCAATCCATAAAAGTAGTTGAAACACTATAATGTTGCATTAATGTTAAATAATCTGAAGCATTAAAAAATGAACGATCCATAATCTCTAGTGCACCATCTGCTCGATATTTAAATTCTTCAAAAAGCTGTCTTTGATACTGAGCTAAATAATTTACTTTTCCTTGCAAATTCACATCCTTGCGCATAAGGCTTGGAAGCAAACCATATCGGCAATCATCCTGCCCTCGATACCAAAACTGATAAGATTTTCCAAATACATCTTTGCAATTAGCTTCTAATTTTTCCATAATCTGTATGTACTTGTCCCAAAAACCTCTCATATCATGCACAGTATATGTTTCTATATTCGACATCTTTTTGTTTAATATTAAAATTTGACTTTTTCCTGATACATGCTGTGGAATTTCTCCATAACCTGCTAATCCCTTTTTCTTCTTATTTTGTAATTTATTTTTTTCACTAAGCTGTTTCAAGCTACTTTGACATTGAAACAAATGAAACACATCAATATTTACATGAAATATTGCATCTTCAAATTCATTTTTTGCTTTCGAATATAATTCATCAATATCCTTTCCACCTACACACAAACGCCAAATATCTTTCAATGACATGGCATATTGATAATGTACTTCTCGATATCTTTTAAAATAAACGTCTACCTTATCCTCAAAATTGTAATTTTTAAGTCGCTCTTTCACATCACTTTCTTCCCATATCGCATGAAACTGAGATGAATAAACCTTATATTGGCTTAAATATCTGGTATAACTTTCCTTATAAAAATACAGCCAATTATCTGCTTCTTGGGAAAGAAGTTCAAATTTTTCTTTCATATTTTTGGATGAATAAGTAAAATATTTAGCACTAAATTTATAACGATATAGCTCTTCACATTCTTCAATCTTTTCTCCTTCTTCTTCATAATTACTAAGCACCATACCTAAACGGATCAATTCTTTTAAATCATCTCTCAAATCTATTTTTTCTGGTTTTACTAAATTGTTTTTTAGATTATTTGAATAATATAGTAAAT
>VSNT01000235.1 GCA_009774465.1 Lachnospiraceae bacterium | reverse complement strand
CTTGTACTTTATTTGTAATATATAATTCTAAAAATCCCACACACCGCAGCCGGCACGCAGGATTTTCATTCATAAACGCTATGTATATTTTAATTTCCTTCTTTTGCCTGCCATTTGGAGTCAAAACACAAATGGCTGATCACTTCTCCCTGCTGCCCCAGAATCAAAATCTGAACATCATCACGATAATGCGCTTCCATATCCAGATAATTGTTTTCATAATCCTCATTTACATACACAGCAGCAAAGTCTTTCACCCCTATATAAGTAGTTGAACCCAGAAATGTTTGCACCCCTTCCACCTGCGTTTCTCCGCTGAACTCATAGATAACAGGCGCATCGCTCATCCGCCCTGAGGTGTCGCGAATCAGAAGATAAGGCCCATTTTCCAAAAACGCTTCCTCAATTACTTCCGAACCTGTCAAATGCCTTATAAACCGGCGGACCACAGGATCATGGATTGCCTTTGAATCTCCCCTTAAATAGATAATTGCACTTGCTCCAAGATATTGAATCTCGCCCAGCTCTGCATACAAATCTGACTGATTTGTCAGTTTATCAACTTCAGAAGCCCTCCACCTGTCAGCTCTTACCCTCCATTCCGCGTAAGCATCCTCCTGTCTGTGGTCCGAAAGCTCACAGACTTCCTTAAGCTTTCCGCCAATATAAGAAGTCACTTTATACATGCCATTTGCATTCAAATGAGTATCATCACTCATATCTGTATAATAATCAACCACCGACTGGGTTTCCTGTGGAAGAAGGTTTAAAAAAGGCAGGTTGTTTTCGGCTGCAATTTCTGTAATTCTGTTCACCGCCTGACGATCCTGATCATAGGAAACCGCCATTGGAAGAAATGTAAGCACTACATCAATATCCCTTTGCCTGCACTCTTTCAGTATTTTGTCCAGGTACTCTTCGCACACAGATTTTTCAGTAAGAACCTGCGTGGTATCCTCAGCCTGTTCCACTTTTTGGGTTAAATACAATTCCTGCCTTTGTTCTGCTCCCAGCAAATATCCATTAGATGTCCGGGCATTCGCAGGCATAAAGTCACTGGATGTGAGGGAAGACCAGCGGCCATGATACAAAGTGAAATTCCATAAAAATTCCTTTCTGATCTCAGGATCAGAAATCAGGTCATTGACTGCTGCAATTTTTGTTTTGCTGATAGGCCAGACATCCATATTCGTATGCAGCAGGGAAACAGAATTGCGTATATCCTCCTCTGATTCTGTACCGTTCATAATATCCAGATACTTATAATTTCTGTCCAAAGCCCAAAGATCAACCACTACGCATTTGGGCGTACAGTAATCAAGCGCATTCATTAATGTCCAGTAGGATTCCGTTACCATTCCGCCTGGTTTCCCCATATTGTAAGAGGTAATGCCATATTCCGAATAAAGTTGAACCGGATTAATCCCATTAAGCACATGGGAGGAGCCCAAAAACAGTACATCAATCTGGTCTGCCAGTTCCATAAAATCCTGATATTTATTTTGACTGTCTTTTCTTTCCGTAATCCTGGCTGCCACTCCGATAAGTACAAAAATAATTATAAAAAACAGCGCTATTTTTACTGCATTATAAAATTTTCTCATCTGTCACCAATCTCTCCTGCCAAAGCTTCCCTTGCTGAAATTTCCTGCTAAAACCGATAGTAAATAAAGCTGGACGTATCATATGCAGCTCCCCAGATGCCGCATAGTAATATAAAAAGCACTGCTGCTATGTAAACAGGCCAGCGAATCCAAAGTCGTTCCTTTGCAATATATTTAGAAATGATAATTCCACGCTCATTTAATAAATCAACAATTACAAGCAGAATCAATCCGCCAAACATTACCAGCACATTTGGTCCATCAAGCCCTAACGTATGCAGCGTTCCATCAAACAACTCCCACACTCTTGGATGTAACAGCTGCCTGCCTATTCTTAAGACAGCTTCCAGATTTTCTGCCCGGAAAAGAATCCATGCAGTGCTGACCAGACAAAAAGTAATCAATATTTTAACTGTCTTAAAACTTTTTGACTGCTCATCCAGCTTTAACTCTTTAGCAAACCTCCTCCGAACCGGCATCAGGACTGCGCCAATAACCTGATAAATTCCATGCAGGCCGCCCCATAAAATAAAAGTCCATCCGCCGCCATGCCATAAACCGCTTAAAAGGAATACCACCATAATATTGATGTATTTTCTCACAGTTCCTTTTCTGTTTCCGCCAAGAGGAATATAAACATAATCCCGAAACCAGGAAGAAAGAGAAATATGCCATCTTCTCCAGAAATCTGAAATGCTTTCGGCCAGATAGGGACATTTGAAATTTTCCATTACACGAATTCCAAGTGCCTGCGCCATGCCGATTGCAATATGAGAATAGCCTGCGAAATCACAATAAATCTGAAACGTATACAAAACAGAAGTTACCAAGAGCAGTGCACCGCCATAGCTTTCCGGTGAACTGTATACAGTATCCACTAAAATGCAAATCCGATCAGCCAGAACAAGTTTTAAAAAGTATCCCCAGAGCATTCTCACAAATCCATCTCTGATCCGGCTTGTGTCAAACCGAATCTTCTGAAAGCTTTCCCTTGAAAACTGAGGAAGCATATTTCCGGCACGTTCAATAGGCCCTGATAAGATTGTGGGAAAAAAGGAAACAAAAAGAGCATATTTAACCAGATTCTTTTCAGCCGATATCCGTCCATGATATACATCCGCCAAATATCCACAGGACATAAAAAGATAAAAGGAAATCCCCACCGGAAGAAGAAGGCTGCTTATCCGCCCTCCTGACAAAAAGCCTGCATACTTAAAATACCCAAGGGCAGATAAATTTAAAATAAGCGACAGTATAAAAACAGCCTTTTTAAATTTCCCCTGCATATGTACCATCCACAAAGCGCTTCCATAAGAAAGAAGGGTGGCAATGGCAAGAAATACCAGATACCAGATGTTCTGGCTCCCATAAAAAAGGTAACTGGCTGCCAGTAAAATCCCACATTTTAAATAGGCCGGTACTAAGTAATAAATAATTAATGTGCATAC
>VSNT01000234.1 GCA_009774465.1 Lachnospiraceae bacterium | reverse complement strand
GTATATTTTCAAAGTTTCTAAATTCATTCAAATATGTTTTCTCACAATTATTATTAATAAAATCTATTGTTCTATCTAAAGCCTCCTTTTTTTCGTATCCCAAAATAATTTGGATTGCAAATTCTACAAAAAGAATACACGCCAATTTAGAACGATTATGCCCATGTGTTAACGAAGAAACTTCTTCTGTAAGTTTTATTAGTTCTTGCGCATTTAATTTTTTCCCATAAAAAGCTATAGGCAAAATTCGCATTAATGATCCATTTCCATTATCAGCCTCTTCTTTTCCACCACAATCTATAGGATTTTGTCCAGCACATATTTTTATAATAGAATTTTTTGTTGAACTGCCAATATCAAACACATCGCCATATGGAGTGAAATAACCTTTTTCATAGAAATTTGCAAAATTCTTTGCTACTCTTTTTGTTGAGTAGCCTCTGTTTATTGCATCAATTAAGCATATTGTCAATGAAGTATCATCTGACCACGTCCCAAACGGTTGATGATACGTACCATATGCCCGCATCTCTTTAATTGGATCCTTTTTTCTTTCTTCCCTCGTTGAGAACTCAACTGGAACTCCTAATGCATCTCCAACACAAAAGCCGAACAATCCACCATATATTTTATTTTCTCTATCATTTTGTATGCTCAAATTTATCGGACTATTATTATTATAAGCAGGGCATTCCTTTTTGGGAAATAATACATATTTAGGTTTTCGTTCACTATCAAAAAAACTACAATGTAACGCATTTCCTTTTATACAATTGGTACATGTTTCACATTGTGGAACTGACACTAATATTTTTGCTCCATTCCTATATGATTGAACATCCACTTTCCAACGTTCAATTAATGAATTCCCTTTATCATTTTTATACACTCTTCTTACCACCTTTACTCAATAGTTACAGTTATATGTAATATTCCATTTCTTAAGGAGTTTTCCATCCGGACGGTATAGGTAAGTGTAACTGAATCCTCCTGCCACAGATTTCTTTAGCTGCCCAAGATCATCATACTCCCATGTCCCCATCACATGGCGGTTTCCTTTTTCATCTGTGCAGGCCTGTAATACGGGCTGTCCATATACATTGTAAGTTCTGAGAGAAATTTATTTTTTCTCACAAATTAAGAATCCCATTTTCAAATTTATTACGATGTTCTTCAACATATTTATCAATTAATTTATTGCTCTCCACACAATACTGATAATTCTTTATTTGCAAATAATGCTCTTCAACAAACTTTAAAAGTTCCTTTACATTCAAAAACTTATCATTACTTCCAATTAGATTTTTCCTGACTAAGGCAATCCATCCAACACTGAAAACTTGATTTTCTTCAATAAATCGAATATAAACGTCACTTTCCTCAGAATTTGGTGGGTATACAATACTAATGCATATATTATTCAAACTATAATATATTGAATACTGATCCTCTTTCCTAGCATATCCAAAGTTTTCTAAAAATTCTGCAACTTTTTTAATTTTTATTCTTTCTGAATCTGTTATTGCCATATTATTTTAATTCACCCCTTTTAAAATCATTTTTCCATCAACATATTCATAACCTTTAGAAAGCAAATAATAGTATTCCCTTCCGTATCCTGTTAGCTCACCAAACTTTGTATAAAGTGTACTATTATTTATAGGAGTTGACATCAATATCTCATCTCCGCGACTAATTGCAGCATCAAGAAAAGGCTTATTATACTCATTCCAAAACCCTTCTGCCCCTAATTCAGCATACAAATTGTCTGGTGTATTTAACAAATTAAATCCACCTGGATTTCCACTGAAGTCTGTGCTTTTAGGCAAATTTAATTCTTTTATAATGTCTCCTGTATCTGAAGCATATCTACCAAGTATTGTTGTTGTCTTTTCTGGCACACTCGTTAATTTAACACCAGATGTTGCATTATGTTTTAAAGTTACTCCCTCCTCAAAATCCAAACCTCCATTTCCAACATTAACCCCATTATCAACTTCCGTATCCACCTGCTCAACTCTTGACTGTCCACTCCCTGACGAAGGAATGTCTGAGTATTCTCCATTATATCCACTAGGATCATAATACATCACAGGATTATTTCTACAGTAAGCATACAGGTTCAATCCATCTCCCCTGTAAGTATCTTCTTGTGTAAACCGTCCAATCACTGGATTATAAAATCTTGCCCTCAAATAATACTGTCCAGTCTCCTGATCATACTGCTGGCCCGTGTACTGAACGCGGTTTTCTATACTTTCCTTACCTTCAAGTACATTCCCAAAGGCATCATATGCATAGCTGTTTTCTACTATTTCCTGTGATATACGCAGTACTTCCCTTCTCATCCTGGCTGTATGCATAGTTTTCCTTGTATCAACATCTTCCACATGAAAAAGAAAATACCTCTCTGATATCTTCTTACTATCATACAGCCTTCTACGCTATCACTACTCTCTGCAAGAATCTCTCTATTATAATAAACAAAAGTCGTTGACTTGCTATGAAATCCTCATTGTACAATATCAGCAATATTTAAAACTATATGCTTGTCTAAAAACAAAGCTTTCTTTCCCAATAAAGCTATTTATAAGTTTTCACCAATAAGGGATGTATATTTAACAAAGCCAACATACGTTTTACATCTATCATAATGTACCACTTAATAGAAATTCAATCTGGAAAAGTTAAATAATTTATCTTCGAACTTATTAAATAACATTTTTTTTTGGCCCTTTCCAACCTAAACTTTATATGTTCATCAGATGTTTGAACTGCTGCTATCCTCCAAACAAATTGTAATAACTCTTTTGCAATTTCTTGCTCCCCTAAATCATTTGCCCAAAATACCATGCCACTTTTTTCTGATAATTCTTTTCTCCCAAGTACAGTTTCAGAAATACTTGCATTTATTTTTGGATTATCATAATTCACTTTATATAATGCATCCCTTAACATCA
Source organism: Lachnospiraceae bacterium (assembly GCA_009774465.1). GTDB lineage: Bacteria > Bacillota > Clostridia > Lachnospirales > Lachnospiraceae > Suilimivivens. The sequence goes on along the minus strand of VSNT01000234.1, from coordinate 101 downwards.
ATAGATTTTTTTTATTATGTTTACTTTCCAAAAGACTGTACATTTTATTAAACAAAACGCTTGATCCATTTATTTCTAGTTGCCCCCATAAATCATAAAAT
>VSNT01000233.1 GCA_009774465.1 Lachnospiraceae bacterium | reverse complement strand
AATGATACATAGCGTCAGAAATAAAATATTATATTTGAAAAAATGAGTTATAATGAAAAAGTCAAGCGATAAATACAGGAGAAAGGTTAAATAAAAATGAAATTAAATAAAGAAACAGCCGAACTGGCACTTAAGGAAGCTTCTAAAACCAACCCGGGCGCCTGGATAAGCCACTCCCACTATGTTGCTAAAGCCTGTAAATATATTGCATCACGCTGTAACCATCTGTCCGCCGAACAGGCTTATCTACTTGGGCTTATACACGATATTGGCCGCTATGCCGGCGTCAGTTCTGAAAAACATTTGATAGACGGTTACCGATATTGTATGGAGCGCGGATGGGAAAAGGCAGCACAGATCTGCATCTCACATGCATTTATGATACAGGATATCAACACTTCCATCGGCACATTTGACGTAAGCGAAGAAGATTATTTATTTATGAAGCAGTTCATTGAAAATGCTGTCTATGACGATTATGACCGGCTGGTACAGCTATGCGATGCCCTTGCTCTGCCGACAGGATTTTGCCTTTTGGAAAAAAGATTTGTGGACGTGACAATCCGGTATGGCTTCCATCCATCTACCATAGACAGATGGAAGAAAATACTGGATATTAAATCATATTTTGAAAAAGAAATCGGCTGTTCTATTTACGCTCTGCTTCCAGGCGTTATGGAAAATAGTTTTTGTTAGCGCAGGCAAATATTTTCAATTTCCGGCACTGCCACTGTTAATCCATGCAAAAATTTTCACTTCACATAATTCACTGCCAAGATCGCTGCACCAAGCACTGCCAGTACCACACCTGTTGCCCGGTTCAGTGTCACTGCGCTGGCTTTATTGGCAAATCTTGCGGCAACTCTTGCCCACAAAAGTGTAGAAGCAATGCAAAGGATCAGGCACCACAAATCCGGCATACCCCCAATAGTAAAATGACTGACTGCTCCCGTAAAGGCAGTAAAAGTCATAATAAACACACTGGTTCCCACTGCTGTTTTTAATTCATAGCCCAAAACACTGGTTAAAATAAGCAGCATCATCATTCCGCCGCCTGCACCAATAAAGCCGCAGATAAAACCTACCACGATTCCGCAGACAACAGACTGAATAATTCTCTTTTTCCTGCTGACCTGATTCATGGACTCCTTGGTTGTCATTACCGGTTTTACAATAAACTTAATTCCAAGCAGCAGCGTCATAAATACGGAAAAGCTGCCCATTGTGGTATTTGGCACAAGACTTGCAATCCAGCTTCCAAACAGCGTAAACACCAAAACGCTTATCATCATAACAATCCCGTTTTTAATATCCAGATTCCTGTTTTTTCCATAAGTATATGCACTTACCGCACTGGCCAAAACATCACTGGCAAGTGCAATCCCAACTGCTTCATAAGCCGGAAGTCCTAAAAAAGTAATCAGCATGGGACTGATCACCGCCGCTGCACTCATCCCGGCAAATCCGGTTCCAAGCCCTGCCCCTATTCCTGCAATAAAACATATCAAAAGTTTATACATTATTCTGTCTCCTCCTTTAAGTAGCTGTTTATATTTTTCTGCATATGTTCAAAATACTGCCTAATGCACTCTCTTTCCTTTTCTGAAAGTCCCTGCAGTATAATTTCTATGAATTGCTCTTGTGCCTGCCTCCCATCCGCAATAATAGTCAGTGCCGGTTCACATATTCTCAAATGAGCTGTCTTACGATTATATTTGGCATATTCCTTTTTTAAGTATCCCTGCTTCTCTAAAAGCTTAATGGAAGTTGATACCTGTGATTTGGATAAGTACCTGACCTCAATAATTTCCGTTGCAGTATCAAAGTGAGGATTATTTGCCAAAAAAAGAAGAATGTCAAGTTCCATACGGGTGATTTGATGCCTTTCACAAACCGCTTCCACACAGCTTGCATAAAGCGCCTTAATTGCATTTTGATATTCCCAAAGATTTAATGGAATCATATCCCGCTCCTTTTTGTTCTTTTTAGAACTATTTTACGCTTTAAATACAAAATGTCAATGACTTTTAGGCCATAACATTCACTTTTTCTAAGAAAGCTTCTCAGTGATTTACAATCCGGAACAGAAATGATATACTTTTTATAAAATATTTAGGAGGGTTATCATATGTCAAATGATAAGAATACCGTAGAAGAATCATTACTTAAACTGAAAAAAGGAAATGAAACGTACTTAAATGCCTCTACCTGCCCAGGAGACGTTTCACCTGCAATCCGCAAGGACACTTATGAAAATGGTCAATATCCTTATGCAGTTGTTATTACCTGTTCCGATTCCCGCGTTATTCCGGAAAGTATTTTTTCAGCAGGCATCGGAGAATTGTTTGTAATCCGCGTTGCCGGAAATGTAATCAGCGATCATCAGCTTGGAAGTATTGAATACGCAGTAGACCACCTTGGCTCTAACCTGGTAGTCGTTCTTGGCCATACAAACTGCGGTGCTGTTGGAGCTGCTATCAGCGGACATACAGGCGGATTTATTAAGTCTATCACTGACGAAATCAAAGCTGCCATTGGAGAAGAAACAGATGGCTACAAAGCTTCCTGCTTAAATGTTGAACATGCCATCTCCAGGATCAAAGATAATCTGCCCATGTTAAATGGCAATGATGCTCAGGGACCAAAGGTGATTGGAGCAATCTATCACATAAATGATGGTCATGTAGAATTTTTAGATTAGTAAACAACTGATGCCTCGCCTTGCGGGGCATCAGTATGTTAAGCATAAAAAAGAAACGTTGTACTATACAACGTTTCTTTTTTCATGCCGGCGACCGGAATCGAACCGGTACGGGAGATTAGTCCCGCAGGATTTTAAGTCCTGTGCGTCTGCCAGTTCCGCCACGCCGGCATAATCAATATAAAATTGATTCGTGGGACCTATAGGGCTCGAACCTATGACCCTCTGCTTGTAAGGCAGATGCTCTCCCAGCTGAGCTAAGATCCCAAAAGTAAATTTCTTTGAAATTAACTATGCAGATTCATAATTCCAATATAATTCTTACACGACCCGGATGGGACTCGAACCCACGACCTCCGCCGTGACAGGGCGGCGCTCTAACCAACTGAGCCACCGGGCCAA
>VSNT01000232.1 GCA_009774465.1 Lachnospiraceae bacterium | reverse complement strand
CGGACCACGGGCTTGTATGAGAGGAATTTGGCTATATGATGTGGGGCAGCGCCACCCTCCATCTGGGTAAAAAAACATATAAAGTAAAAAAGGGGGAAACCTTTTATTTTACAGCTAACAGGACACATTTTTTATCGGCGGACAATAAAACCGGAGTCGTTCTTATCTGGATTAGTACTCCCCCCAGCTTTTAATTTCCATAAGGAGATATCCCCATGAGTAAAATTTTAATTGACCTGAAAAATATCAACAAGGCATTTGATGGGCAAATGGTTCTGGATGACTTGAATTTATACATACGTGAAAATGAATTTTTAACTTTATTAGGCCCCAGCGGATGCGGTAAAACTACTACCCTGCGCATTCTGGGCGGCTTTGAGATGCCCGATTCCGGAAAAGTTATTTTTGACGGAGCAGATATTACAAAACTGCCTCCCAATAAAAGACAGCTTAACACTGTTTTTCAAAAGTATGCCCTCTTTCCCCATATGACCATTGCCGAAAACATTGCATTTGGTCTTAAAATTAAAAACAAAAGTAAATCCTACATTGATGATAAAATCAGATATGCATTGAAATTAGTAAATCTTGAGGGATATGAAAAGCGTATGCCCGACTCATTAAGCGGGGGACAGCAGCAGCGTATTGCCATTGCAAGAGCAATTGTAAATGAACCTGAAGTACTTCTTTTAGATGAGCCTTTAGGCGCCCTGGATCTTAAACTCCGCCAGGATATGCAGTATGAACTGATCCGCTTAAAAAATGAGCTGGGAATTACTTTTATTTATGTAACTCATGATCAGGAAGAAGCCCTTACCATGTCTGATACCATCGTAGTTATGAATCAGGGGTATATCCAGCAGATCGGTACGCCGGAAAAGATCTACAATGAGCCTGAAAACGCATTTGTAGCCGACTTTATCGGAGACAGCAATATTATCAGTTCCACTATGATTGAGGATAAGCTTGTGGATATTTTAGGAACCCGTTTTCCATGTGTTGACACAGGCTTTGGCTGCAACAGGCCCGTGGATGTAGTGATACGTCCTGAGGACGTCTGTCTTTCCGCTCCTGACCTTGGAAGAATAAACGGCGTGGTGACACATCTTATTTTTAAAGGCGTACATTATGAAATGGAGGTCTCAGCCGCCGGATATGAATGGCTGGTCCACTCAACCAGCATGTTTCCTGTAGGCACAAAGGTGGGTATAAATGTGGATCCTTTTAATATCCAGATTATGAACAAACCAGCTTCTGAGGATGAGGAGGCCGTTGGTATCAATGAATAAGAAAAAACTGCTGGGTGCCCCTTATTTTATATGGTCAGCCCTGTTTATCCTTATCCCCCTGGGAATTGTGTTTTACTATGGTCTTACTGATGAAAGCGGAACTTTTACCCTGAAAAATATTATGGCAATCTCCTCTCCCGGACATGCAAAGTCACTGTGGATTGCGCTGGTTTTATCCTTTGTTTCCACATTGATCTGCCTTTTTTTGGCATATCCACTTGCCATGATCTTATATGGCGGCTGCCGCCCTTCGCAGACCGGCTTTAAGTCTGATAAATCAGGAACTGATCGTAAAAACATTATCGTGCTTATTTTTATTCTTCCCATGTGGATGAATTTTCTGCTTCGCACGCTGGCATGGCAGACACTGCTGGAAAAAACAGGCGTTATCAATAATATTCTTGCTTTTTTGCATCTGCCTGCCCTTAAAATTATTAATACTCCTTATGCCATTATACTCGGCATGGTTTATAATTTTCTGCCCTTTATGGTGCTGCCTGTTTACAACTCTTTAATAAAGATTGATCCCAATGTAATTCATGCCGCAAGGGATCTTGGCGCTAATGAATTTCAGGTTTTTACAAAAATCACGCTCCCATTGACTACTCCCGGCATTATCAGCGGTATCACTATGGTATTTATTCCTGCTCTTACTACTTTTCTGATCAGCAAACTGCTTGGCGGAGGCAAGATTCTTTTGATTGGAAACGTAATAGAAGAAGAATTTACTCAGGCAAGCAACTGGCATTTGGGAAGCGGCCTTTCTATTGTGCTTATGATGTTTATTATTTTTAATATGGTAATTTCCGCCGTGTTTGATAAGGATGGAAATGGAGGCGCCCTATGATAAAAAGTACCGTGAAAAAGCTCTATGTGGCATTGATTTTTATTTTTCTTTATGCTCCCATTGCAACTTTAATTGTTCTTTCTTTTAACGCAAGTAAAACCCGCGCGAAATGGGGCGGCTTTACATTAAGCTGGTATCAGGCCCTTTTTTTAAATGAAGAAATCATGCAGGCGCTTTTTAATACTTTGTTGATTGCCCTGATTGCTTCCGTCACCGCCACATTCATTGGCACCATTGCCTGTATCTCTATCATGAATTTAAAAAAACATACAAGGACAATTATAATTGGAATAACCAATATTCCCATGTTAAATGCTGATATTGTGACCGGTATTTCCCTGATGCTTCTTTTTATCAGTGCAGGACTTCGGTTTGGAATGGGAACTATTCTTTTGTCACATATTACCTTTTGTATTCCCTATGTTATTTTAAACGTATTGCCTAAAATGAGACAGTTAAATCCATATACCTATGAAGCTGCGCTGGATCTTGGCGCCGGACCTGTATATGCCTTCATAAAAGTAGTTCTCCCGGAAATCCTGCCCGGAATTCTCTCAGGGTTTTTAATGGCGTTTACCATGTCCCTGGACGATTTTATCATTACTCATTTTACAAAGGGTGCAGGAGTAGACACCCTTTCCACCAAAATATATACGGAAGTAAAAAAGGGAATCAAACCGGAAATGTATGCCCTTTCCACTATCATTTTTTTAACGGTGCTGCTGCTTTTACTGTTTGTCAACAGACCGCCTGCCGACAGGCAAAAAGCCACTCACTAATAAGAAATCGGGAGATTACAATGAAAAAAAATTACTGTTTGATTTTTATACTTTGGGGTGTTTTATCTTTCCTCCTGCTGGCTGGCTGCGGAAACTCCGCTTCTTTGGAAAATGGCCAGGTGATTGTATATAACTGGGGGGAATACATTGATCCTGTGGTAATCGACATGTTTGAAGAAGAAACCGGCATCAAGGTGATTT
>VSNT01000231.1 GCA_009774465.1 Lachnospiraceae bacterium | reverse complement strand
AAAAGGTACCAAATAAAATAGGAAAAAAGAAAAAAAGAAGCTGTTTCCAGATCACGCCTTCCGTTATTTGATTGGAGATCTGATGACTGCCCGTTTTCATAGGTTCCCCCTTTAAAATTTCTCTTTCACTTTTTAATCCAGCAAATGCCCTTCCTGGTAAGAGCACTCCAAATAACTGGGATTTTGATAATAAATATCTGTTTGAAAGTCGGATATCTTATCGCTGATAAAGGAAGAAAAAATTTTCATTAATTCTTCAACTTCTTTCCCAGGTTCTGCACAATCTTCGATCATAATACTATATAATTTTCCTATATCCATAAAACTTGGAATTGTATATTTGCATTCTGAAATTGTATCAAAATCACCATTAGATATATGATACCAGTTAATTATTTCATCGCTTACCTGCTCAAAAGAAAGGCAATGGTTTACTTCCGCGTCATACAACTGCTTTTCAATGCCTTCCTTTCCCAGCGCAGACACTATAACTCCACGTCTGTTGTTCGTCCGCCGCCCAATATACTCGATTAATGAACACACATAAAAAAAATCATTCTTTTCTTTTTCGGTCATAAATAATTTCACTCCTGTCAAATTTAAGGCAGCTTAACGCTGATAATGTGTGAAAACTCATCTGGTGGGTAGGATATTTGAATTCTGCCAACACCCAAAACTGCTTTCGGCTGATTCTTCCTGCAAGAAAATCATTGACATAATTCCATACGGTATCATTTGCCATTGGTCCTTCTACCATATCGTATTGATGCGTTTCTCCGTTTCTGCATTTTGCAATAAAATCCAGCCATTCGTCCGTCATACAATCAAATTTCAAAACAGACAATTTATCATTTGGCTCATAAGAATAAAAATTAACAATTGGATTTCCCGCTCCACGATTAGCCCATCTTACTGCCTGTTCAAAATTATTTGTACAATAAAATCCCCACGAAAAATCTTTTGTATATTTTGTTCTCCTCACTTCCGGAAATTCAACAATTTCATTACTCGCATGATAAAGAATCACAGCATCACCTCCTCTTTCCAGTTCGAATCATGTAAACATTATATTCTCTTATTGAAGCTCCTTCAAGTAGAAAAACTGCCCACAAGGTAAACTTCTTAACCAGGCTTAATCAGGCAGAACATTCCGCTTAAGGCTTGTATATGCCAGCAGAATATAAACACCATAAATCAGGAAAAACAGACCTGTTGAAATTCCTGCAATCACTGCCGGATGGCTCTCTCCCACCATAATCCCCGGCTCGACCAAACCGGCTAAATTAATGGTAAAAGGAACACTGATCAGTACCGATGGTATGGCGGGCATGGCATAATAAACAGCAAACTGTACTCCCAGCGTCTTACCCATTCTTTTCCGTTCCATCCCCAGTTTACGAAGCAGTTCGAACTGCCCTCTATAATGTTCTGTTTCACTAAGCTGCTGAATAGTAAGAATTACAGCCGCTGTCATAATAAGCACCAATGCCAGATAAAATAGTGGAAATACCATCAGCGACGTCGTAACTGCCGCGTCCGCTTCCCCTTCTGCCCTGCTGTAAAATCCCATGTTATCATCTTCGCTGGGCTCCCATTCTTTATAAACCAGGTTTTCCAGAGCAGTATACTGTGCTTCGTTTACCGGCTCTTTTGTCAGGACAGTATACATTACATGGCTGACAGGACATATTTGTGCTACCTCGTCAGGAATCACTATGATAAATCCAAACCCGTTTCCGATGTTTCCATATAAATGCTGTGCAAAGGTCTCCGTGTAAATTCCTTTCAGGGCAAAATCTTCTCCCCCAAAAGAAATCGTCCTGTTCCAATTCTTCAATGCTTCTTCCACGTAAGGCTGACAGTGAATCAAATATTGTCCTCCGTTAAGTGTTACCGGCGGGTATCCCAGCATTTCCCGGAGTGAATCATAGTCGCTCTTTCGCATAACAGGATCATACTCATAGATACGGTAATATCCTGTATTTGCTGACACATAAGCAGTCATTTCATCCTTTTCCGATAAATATATGTTATACTGCCTGCTGTCCTTTACAGGGATATTTTCCATTATATAATTTTGACATTCCATAAATCCACCCGTATCTGTGGAATCAGCGCTTAAAACCAGATCAAAACAGCTGTTTGGCTTTTCCCTGTTATAAACAATTGCATGGAAGATCATTCCGGTTCCCTCTGAAATAATGCAGGCAGTAAAAAGCAGGGCGATTGTGGCCATAATAATTCCCATTGCGGCCAGCTTACTGGTAAGTGTCCGAAATACCAGCAGGTTTTGATTTAGATATTTTCGTGCAGGGTACTTATCAAAAAATGCCGGAACTCCGGAAGCAAAGCTTAAGAAAAATCCATAGAGAAAAGCAATAACGCACCCGGCGCCAATCAGTCCAAACAGCATTTCTCCTGTCATAAGAAAAAGAGTTCCCAAAACACCTGTTATAATGGAAGCAATAAAAACCTTCCTCCTTCTGGGGCTGGTTTTGATAACAGCATCCTCGTTTTGTCTGTCAAAATAAATCAGGTCATATATTTTCATCTGTCGGATACGCCTGCGGCTTTTCAACTGGGCAAACAGGTAAATCAATACAAAATAAACAAAAGTCAAACCTGCCGCTTTTATGGAAAAGAAAAATGCGAAATGGTAAGGCACTCCAAAAAGGGAAAATATGATGGCGCGCAGAACCTGAAACAAAAAGTTTCCTAAGAAAATGCCAAACGCCATCGCGCATCCTCCCACTACCAGATTTTCCAGAAAAAATAATCTGGCTACCTGCTGGTTTTCCAGTCCAATCAGTATATAAAGCCCAAATTCGCGACTGCGCCGAGTCAGCATAAAATTTGTAGTGTAAGAAACCAGCCAGCTGATAATGCAGATCACCACAATGCTGGCTAAAACAATCATCATAGGCAAATTTGCCATGCTTTTTGACAGTTTTTGTACTTCCGCAGAAAAGATCAGGCCATTATAGGCATAGATTAAAGCAGCTACCATTACAATGGTAAAAAAGTAAACCAGGTAGTCTCCTGCCTGACGTTTTGCGTTGCGAAGGGATAATTTAAATAACGTCACTTACATCACCCCCCAGCAAAGCAAGCACATCCAAAATCTCATGATAAAATACCGCTCTGTTTCTCTGTCCCCGCAGAAGCTCGGTAAAAATTCGTACATCCTTTAATCACAACAG
>VSNT01000230.1 GCA_009774465.1 Lachnospiraceae bacterium | reverse complement strand
CTTCACTTACTTTAATATTATATTTCATATGTTTCCTTCCTTTTCATTCTAAAAAATGAATGTGATATGTTTACAGGTATCATTTTTAATTTTACTTTTATATTTCCAGCTCACCTTCTTCCTTTTCTCTCTTTTCATTTCGATATATTAATTCCTGATAATAGATAAGTTTTCCTCTGACGCTTTCCCTTTCTTCCATACTTTTGGGCTTACTATTATCTTCATTGAACATATCCTTCATGAATGTCACTCCTTATGGGCTGCTGAATGATTACCGCTGGCGGTCTGCTATATGATTGTGCTTCTCCTTTCCCATTTCCTGTTGTTTACTGTCTCTTTCAGCAACCCTGTTATGAAAAAAAGCAAGCTTTGCCCTGACTGATAATTTAGGCTTTGCCTGCTCATGCATGAATTTCTGATAAGATTCCTTCATGACCTGCTCAATAATTGCTGTTTCTTTTCCTTTGAAAAACACATAATAGGCAGGATCTTTTTTATTAGATTTATCTATTACCGCTGTATAAGTTATTCCATATTTTTTACAGCCGCTGTCAAAATGCTTCATCACATCCTTTGTAAGGCTTTCATCCATCTTTTTAACATCTGAATTCATTTCCAATTCCCTGATGGATATATTTCTTTTTGAATATTTAGGATTATGATTTAATTTTCCTACTGCTGTCATGACTGTTTCAGTTGTCAGATAAGGGGTTCTGATTAGCAGACAGATACCGGAGAAAACGCCTTTGGCAGCACTTGCTGCTCCCTGCGCCATATAAGGCATTGATTTTACCGCCTGGGACGCACCTGACTGTAATTTCTCCTGAAACTGCCTGCTGACATCATCTGATGTTGCCATATAAGTATTGCCCTCCTTTCCTTATGCGACGTCGCATAAATAAATTATAACGCAACTTCTGGCTGCTGTTTTTCCTTTATCAGCTTTGGTTCTGAGCTTTCCCTTGCTTCAACTGCAGCTTTATTATTTTCTAATTTTTCCTTAACAGAGCTTTTTTCCAAATTTGAACCTCTGTCGGCAGCACGCTCCAGCGCATCAAATTTTTGTATTGCCTTATTGAGCTTTCCTGCCTGCTCCTTATATTTCTCCATGTTATTCTGATAATATTTTTTTATACATGCAGCCATTTTTGACTGCCTTGCTGTAGGAACCTCCTGCACTTCTTTGCCCGAAAGTATTTTTCCAATATTTTTCATGTGCATTATCATCTTACTGGACTCACTGCTCATTTGATCTATCATCTCTATGGAATTTTCCATTTTTGAAACATTACTTTGGGCTGTATCCCTTAATTTAATCAGGTTTTCTTTGATATTCAGGAATTCACATACATTATTTAGTACTTTTGCTCCTCCAGTCTTAACTTTCAAAAGAATTATTCCTGCCTTTTCATTTAATTTCTGTCTCATATTCTGCAGATCTTGGAATTGATTCTGTGTCCTGTTCTCAAATGATACTAACCTGTCAGCAATAACGTTCTGCCTGTCCGGCATCTGTGTTTTGCCATTTAGTTGTTCCTGTATTTGATTGAGTTGAAGTTTTATATCCTGAAGCTCCTGAAATACAGTATGATAGCTTTTATCAATATTCTGTAACTGCTCTACCAGAAGCATAACCTGTTCTGCCTCATGATCTTTTCCACTTTCCTTAAGAGTATTTACCAATTGAATAACCTGTGCGTCTTTTTGTTCTGGGCTGCTGTCTATGTCCTCTTTCGATAATTCTTCTGGTTCTGGAATTTTATCATCTTCCTTTGTATTATCATTATCATCCCCATGCTGATTATCACGCTCATTCTGACTTTGATTTTTTAATTCAACTGAATCATTATTTGCTTCAACTGAATCATTATTTTTCTGTATTTCTACATGAACAGAATCCTTTGTGTTCTCTTTTGCTGCCTCATAGGCATTTAAGATTGCCTGTTTTAGCTTTTCGCCAAACTTGTCAGTGATTGGACTGCAGATTCCCTGCTTATCCAGCTTCTTCGATTTATTTGAAGGCATATCCACGTATAAATTTCCTTCTTTATTCTCTCTGATAGTCAGATTGTTTACCGCCATGCAGTTTTCAATTTTCAGACTGACGAGACCTTTTATATTGCTGTTTTCCTTTTCAAAAGGTGTAACGCGTACTTCAAACTCCGGCATGGTAGTGTCTTTTTCATTAATGGTCACGCTATAGTGGTCTCCGGCCTGATGCTCTTTCAGCTCATTAAACGCCTCCAGAATGTTGTTGGTGAATTCACTATAAAATTCTTTGGATGTGGGATTGAAATAACTGTTAAAAACCGGTGCTCCTTTAGCATTTACTTTATTTGTTTTGTAGGATGGCATTGTTACAAAAAGCTGGTTTTTTTGGGGATCTTTCTTGATCATAATATTTCCAAGCTGGAAAGAATCTCCAAGCACTACCGTTGCAATGCCTTCCAAATTTCCTGCTCCATTTTTCACTTCACTTACTTTAATATTATATTTCATAGATTTCCTTTCTTTTCATTCTAAAAAATGAATGTGAATTGGTTACTGTTTGTAATTTTTTTATCTAATACAAATGAAACAAAACAATTATGGTGGTCTTATTTTATCCACAGCTCTTCTCCTTTTCTTCTTTGTAATATAAACCAATTACTTCTGGTTCATAATTCCTCTTCCACTGATAATTGTTCTATAACATTTATTGGCAGCTCTAAAATTTCTGAAATTTCTTCATAAGTATATGTTCCTCTTTTCAGCATACGAATTGCAGCTTCCTTTCTAAACTCTATAATTATTTCTTCCAGCAATCCACCCATAATACTTTGTTCTCCTTTCTTTATGCGACGTCGCATAAACAAAAAGCAGGATTTTCTTTAAGTTTTCTTTAAGATTTCCTGCTTTCTGCATTCTAAAAATGTTTATACAAGTTACAATTCCTTTGCCCACTCTTCTATCTTTTTCAGCGGCAGGTCAAGATACATAGCTATTTTTTCATTAGTCAGCGTTCCATCTTTCAACATACGAATTGCAGCTTCCTTTCTAAATTCTATAATCATTTCTTCCAACAATCCACTCATAATATATGTCCCTCCTTTCCTTATGCGCCGTCGCAAAAATAAAATAAAAGATTAAACTTTCTAATACATTTCATTTTCCACCTGTTAATTACTTAAAATTTCTTTTTCCAATGCATCAAAGTCATAATTTTGATGCATAAATTGGTTCCACTGTTTGTAGGGAGCATCTTTTTCTGTG
>VSNT01000023.1 GCA_009774465.1 Lachnospiraceae bacterium | reverse complement strand
GGACCATCGTGTTTTAAAAAGAGTTTTTTGTTGGCATGGTTATTTTTTTTTTATATGTAAAGATAAGGAAGAAAAGGAAAAGAAATTTCATTTTCTGGAAATGTTTCAGGGCAGCAGACTTATCTTTCTTTTAATGTTTCTGGGGTATGCCCTTTTGATGAAGCCTCTTGGCTTTGTAATCAGCAGCAGCTTATTCTTGATTATTGCAGTAACATTTTTGTACAAAAAGCAGTATGGAGAAAGAATAACGGTCAAAAAGGGCCTGATATTATATCCATTGATACTGGTTTGTGTCGTGGCGCTTTACTATATATTTGTATATAAACTTAATGTACTGCTGCCTGGCGGAATTTTAAATTTCCAGTAAAAAAGCTTTGGAATGGAGGTAAAATGGATTTTTTAAATATTGTAGCAAATGTAATCAACCCGCAATGCATTTTGCTTATTATTGTGGGTGTGGTGATCGGAAATGTGTTTGGCTGTATACCAGGATTAAACGGGCCTATAGCGGTAGCATTGGTGCTTCCCATAACATTTACCCTTGATGTGATTCCTTCGATGGCGCTGATTATGGGAATTTACATGGGAAGTATTTCAGGAGGACTTGTCTCGGCAATTCTTTTAAAGATTCCCGGAACAGCAGCATCGGTAGCAACTACATTTGACGGGTATCCCATGACGCAGAAGGGAAGGGCGACAGATGCGCTTTCTTATGGAGCATTTGCATCTGTATTCGGCGGTCTGTTCAGCGCAATTGTATTGTTACTTTTGGCGCCTGTACTTGCAAAAATGGCCATTGGATTTGGCCCCTGGGAATATTTCGGAACTGCGGTTTTGGCGTTAAGTCTTGTGTGCAGCCTGTTAAGCGGAAAAAGAATAAAGGCATTTATCGCCATGATGCTTGGACTTTTACTAAAAATGGTGGGAATGAGTCCGGTAGACAGTGTGGCGCTGCGGTATACCTTTGGAAATGCCATGCTGGAAAACGGATTTGATCTGGTAGTAATTATTATTGGAATATTTGCTTTGCCGGAAATCATTTACAACATAGGAACAATTCATGAAAAAGTAGTACCTGCCAAAATTGAGAAACGTATCTTTTTTATACCAAAGCTTCATGAAATTAAAGAGAATTTTCTGGTAATGGTTCAGGGAAGTATTATAGGAACGGTTATCGGTATTCTTCCGGGAATGGGCGGAGGAGCGGCAAGCCTGATTTCTTATGAGCAGGCAAAAAGAACCTCGAAACACCCGGAAAAATTCGGCACAGGCTATGAACCGGGAATCTTTTCCTGTGAGAGTGCAAACAATGCAACCTCAGGCGGCGCCCTTGTACCCATGCTGGCTCTTGGTGTTCCGGGAGATACGGTTACAGCCATTATTATGGGCGCAATTGCAATGCAGGGAATTACAGCAGGGCCTATGCTTAGTATGGGACAGCCGGAGCTGTTTAAAACCATTATTTTTATTGTTTTTGTTGCCAATATTGCAATGTATCTGTTTCAGATATCCACGATACGTTTTATGGCGCAGATCATTAAGGTGCCTAAGTACCTGTTGTTTCCCATTATAGCTGTATTTTGCGCCATTGGCGTAATCAGCATTAGAAACAGTATGTTTGATTTGTTTTCCCTGTTCCTTTTTATTGTAATAGGGTATGTTCTGGATAAAAACGGTTATCCTCTTTCTCCTTTTATTCTTGCCAGCGTGCTGGGAACAAACGTGGAAACAAACTTAAGAAGAAGTATCATGTATTACAATTCCTTTGGAGGATGCCTGAAACAGGTTTCCATTGGAACATTGTTTTTCGGGCTGGCGGTTATCATACCGGCTGTACTTGCAATTTTAAATATTGTCCGGAAAAAGAAAGCTGATTCTTAAGGTATCAGGCATAAATGCAATGACAGGAAAGAAAATGCCTGCGAAAGCAGGCGGACAGGAGTAAAGTTTTGAAAAAAAGGATAATTGATCAGATCGATAAATGCTATAGTGTAAATGCCCTTCAAATTGGAGGAGAAACCCGGCTTGTGTTTGCAGGAGAGGGGGATGGCAGCCTTTGCATTTATTCAGGAAAAGAATATGAAGAAAAGAAAGCGATATGGGAGGAAAAGGATAAACTTGGCGGAACTATGACAATCTGTACTGTGGAGGACAAAGAAGGGTACTTTTTTGCCTCTACGGGATTTTTTACCATGATTCAGTCGGAAAGCAGCGCTGTTTATCTTATCCGTTACAGGGATGGTAATTTTGAGAGAGTTAAAGTATGTGACATTCCTTATTTACATAGATTTGATGTGGTCACATTGGGAAATACAAGATACTTAATCGCATGTACCATTCATTCCGGTAAAACGTCGCCGGAGGACTGGTCAAAGCCTGGAAAACTGCTTGTGGCGGAGCTTCCTTTTGATCTGGATGGGGATGTAAGCGTTATCCCTTCTGTGCTGAAGGACGGGCTTGTTATGAATCATGGGTTTAACCGGATTTATGAAAATGGTGAGACAAAGATTTTAATCGCGGCTCAAAACGGTGTGTTTAAGATCACTCCGCCCTTTGAAAGGGGCGCTGAGTGGGAGGTTGAGCAGGTGTTTGATTTTCCTGTCAGTGATGTGTGCGCTTATGACCTGGATGGGGACGGATGTCTTGAATATGGTATTTTAAGTCCTTTCCACGGGGATCATTTTTCGGTATACAAAAAAGTTGACGGGATGGCGGTCAAGCTGTATGAACATGCAAAGGAACTGGATTTTTATCATGCAGTCTATGCAGATACCTTTGAAGGAGAGCCTTCCTTTGTCATAGGAGCAAGGAAAAAGGATATGGATTTATACAGGGTATTTTATCATAAGGAAAAACAGGTTTATGAAACGGAGCTGATTGAAACAGGTGCAGGTTCCAGCAATGCCCGGATTATCCACACCAAAACAGGTGATTTGATTATGTCCGCCAACAGACAAAGGAACGAAGCGGCAGTTTATACACGCTGAATCAGCGCGCCAATTTAGCGTGATAAGGCAGCCCGGTAAGGTAGTGGGCCTGTGAGGATAAGGGAAGCGGGAAAGGCATGGAGGAAAGTATCTTGGATTTAAAAGAGATAAAAAAGAAAGTATTTGAGGCAAATTTAGAACTGGTTAAAAGAAATCTTGTCATTTATACATGGGGAAATGTAAGCGTCATTGACAGGAAAAATCATCTTGTAGTGATAAAGCCCAGAGGGATTGCATATGAACTTCTTACGCCGGAGGATATGTCTGTTACGGATATGGAAGGGAATTTAGTGGAAGGAAAGCTGCTTCCTTCTGTGGATTTAGATATCCATCTGGCATTGTATCAAAGATTTCCCGGTATAGGAGCAGTGGCCCATACCCATTCCACTTACGCGTCGGCATGGGCGCAGGCAAGAAGGGATATTCCTGCTTATGGAACCACGCACGGGGATCATTTTTATGGGGATATTCCCTGTACAAGGGATTTACAGCCCTGTGATGTGGAAGGAAACTATGAGAAAAATACAGGAGATATGATTGTTGAAACCTTTACCAGACGGGGAATAGATCCCATGCAGGTGTTTGGTGTGCTTGCCGCAGGACATGGGCCTTTTACCTGGGGAGCGGATGCAGACGCAGCAGTGGAAAACAGTGTAATTTTAGAAGAACTGGCCAGGATGGCATATCTTACTGAAACAATTGCAGTTAATCCCCAACCTCTGGAACAGTTTGTTTTGGACAAGCATTTTCACAGAAAGCACGGAGCGGATTCCTATTTTTATCAGTCAAAATAAGATAAGTGCAGGGACATTGGATGGAAAGGCGTACAGACAGGTGCAGAGATGAAAACATCAGTATCACTTTCGGTTTTTGAAAGCCCACGGGGAATGCCCGCGTTGTTTTCAGGAGGAACGGAAAAAAATATAAAGCGGATTAAGGAATTGGGATATGACGGAGTGGATTTGTTTGTCCGAAATCCTTTTGATGAAGAAACCCAAAGAACCCTGCATCTGCTTAGGCAGTATCAGCTTGGAATTGGGGCGATTATGCCGGCAGCGCTGGCAGGAGAAGGGTTGTTTTTAGGAGATGTAAATCCTGAAATAAGAAAAGAAGCAGTGCAAAGAATCGGAGAGATCATAGATTTCGCAGGAGAGGCGGAAGGCATGGTATCAATAGGGCTTGTCCGCGGCAATCAACTGGAAGAAGAGTCTTTGGAAGCCTTTGAAGAACGGTTTTCGGCATCCTGCCGGGAGCTTTTAAAGCTTGCAGATCCTTTGGGAGTTGCGCTGATTATAGAGCCCATTAACCGGTATGAAATCAATACCATTAACTCGGCAAAAGAAGGGGTGGATTTCCTTAAAAGAACCGGACTTCCAATGTATCTGATGCTGGATACCTTTCATATGAATATTGAGGATGTGGATATTGGAGAGGAATTGTTAAACGCATTGCCCTTTACAAAGCATATTCACTTTCTGGATTCCAACCGACTGGCGCCTTCTATGGGGCATTTGGATATGGAAAATTATTACCGCATCTTACATAAGGCAGGGTATCAGGGATATCTTTGTCTGGAGGCATTGGCAGATAAGGTATCTCCGGATGAGTGCGCTGTGCGGGGCGCAGATTTTTTCAGTTTCATGAGGCGGAAAGAAGAAAGCAGCCGGGAAAAGAACACAGGAGAAATAAAAGAATGCATATAAAAATGGATGAGAAAGAATTATACAGTATATCAAATCAAATAAGGCAGCTTGTGGTGGAAGCGGTTTATTATGCAAAAAGCGGTCATCCCGGCGGTTCTTTGTCAATCTGCGATATCCTGGCAGTTTTATTTTTTAAACAGATGAAAGTGGAGCCATCTGATGCAGAAAATGTAAATAGAGACCGTTTTGTGCTTTCCAAAGGTCATGCAGCGCCGGCTTATTATGCGGCACTTGCCCTGCGGGGATTTTTTGACAAAGAAGAATTAAAGAATCTGCGGAAAATTGACAGCTTTTTGCAGGGGCATCCTAGCAGAGGTAAAGTTCCGGGGGTGGATATGTCAACCGGTTCTTTAGGGCAGGGACTTTCGGCAGCTAACGGGATGGCGCTGGCTGCAAAGGCAGACGGGAAAGATTACAGAGTATACTGCATTTGCGGCGATGGAGAGCTTCAGGAGGGGCAAATCTGGGAAGCAGCAATGAGTGCGGCCCATTACAGGCTGGATAATCTTACACTTTTTATTGATTGTAATGGTCTGCAGATTGATGGCAAAGTAAGGGATGTTATGAATGTTGCCCCTGTCTCTGATAAGTTTAAAGCTTTTGGATGGAAGGTATTTGAGGTGGACGGGCATGATATTGCAGCAGTTGATGGTGCAGTGGAGGCGGCGAAAGCATTAAAAGGAAGCCCTGTTGCGATTGTATGTAATACGGTAAAAGGCAAAGGGGTTTCTTTTATGGAAAATCAGGCCGGGTGGCATGGCGCAGCACCTGATGAGCAGCAGTTTAAAACAGCGATGGAGGACTTGAAAAGGCAGGGAGGTTTATAGAATATGGGAAATTTATCAACAAGGGAAGCTTACGGAAAGTCTCTTGCGGAATTTGGAAAGAAATATGATTTTTTTGTTTTAGATGCAGACCTTGCAAAGGCAACACAGACACTGGTATTCCAAAAAGAATTTCCCAACCGCTTTTTTAATATGGGAATTTCGGAAGGGGACATGATGACGACAGCAGCCGGAATGGCTGCCTGTGGAAAAACGGTATTTGCCAGCACTTTCGCAATGTTTGCAGCGGGACGAGCCTATGAGCAGATCAGAAATTCCATTGCTTATCCTAATCTGCATGTGATTATTGGGGCAACCCACAGCGGCGTGCTGATTGGTGAGGACGGGGCAAGCCACCAGTGTATTGAAGATATTTCCCTGATGCGCACCATTCCCAATATGACAGTAATTGTTCCCTGTGATGAAAACAGTGTATATGCGGCGGTGGAAGCGGCAATTTGTCATGACGGACCGGTTTATATCCGTATGGGACGTCTGGCGTCGGAGACTGTTTATAAAGAAAAGCCGGAATTTGCCATAGGGAAAGGAAATGTGCTGAAAGATGGAACTGATTTGACAATTGCAGCAGTGGGAGATCTGGTTCCGGAGGCGTTAAAAGCGGCGGCAGTACTGGAGGAAAAAGGCGTAAGCACTGCTGTCCTTGATCTGGCATGTGTTAAGCCCATAGACGCAGAACTGATAAAGGAATATGCCCGGAAGACAAAAAAAATCATTACCGCGGAAGATCATAATGTAATTGGCGGCCTGGGAAGCGCAGTTTCAGAAATTATTGCTCAGGAAGGAACCGCCAGAGTGCGGCGGGTGGGGATGAATGACTGCTTTGGAAGGTCAGGAACCAGGGAAGCACTGCAAAGTTATTTTAAGCTGAATGCTGCCGGAATTTTAGAGGCATATGAAAAGTTTGAAATAGAAAAGAATAAATAATATATATTGAATACATATCATAGAAAGACACCTTCATAAAAGCTTCGTGTTTTATTACGGAAAAGCTTTTATGAAGGTGTTTTTTGCAGCGCAGCAGATTTTAGGGAAACCACTTCGACGATGAAAAAAATCCGGATGATAAAATATGCTTAAGAATAGATAAAAAATTTAGAAGGAGGATTAAATATGAACTTCATGGAAGCGGTAGAGCATGTCTTTTGCAATTATGCAAAATTTGAAGGACGTGCCAGACGGAGTGAATTTTGGTATTTCCAGTTGTTTCAATATACCGTGTTCTTTGTTCTGGGTATTTTTTCAGTTACCGGCATTCTGGCTGTTTTAATACCTGTTTATATGCTGGCGTCTTTTATACCAAATTTGGCGGTCAGTTGGCGCAGGCTTCATGATGTGGGCAGAAGCGGCCTGTGGTACTTCATTTTTTGTGTGCCTGTTGTGGGAATAATTTTAATGATTATATGGATGTCGCAGGATAGTCAGCCGGGAAATAATCAATATGGTCCAAACCCTAAAGGAATAGGGAATAAAAGAGCATATGGCGGATATCCGGAAGGGGCAGGCGCCATACCGGGACAGGGGCATCTTGCAGTACAGTGTATTGCAGGTTCTCTGCAGGGACAGACCTATCCCATTCGCGGAAATGAAATTGTTTTCGGAAGAGAAAGTATTTGCGCGGTCAGGATGCCGGAAGGGACGCCCGGTATCAGCAGAAGACATGCATGTATCCGTTATCAGCAGGGAATGCCGATGCTGATAGATTTAGGTTCCAGCTATGGCACCTATCTTGCAGACGGCAAACAGCTTCCGCCCAATTATCCGGAGCCTGTTGCCGCAGGAACAAGATTTTATCTGGGAAACAGGGGCAATATGTTCCAGGTTATAGTTTTTTAAATATTTATTACGGAGGAAAGAAGTATGGCAGAAATCAGACAAAAAATCATTAGCTGTTCCAAAGGACACTATTATGATGCAAACAGGTATGCGAGCTGCCCTTATTGCAGCACAGGAGGTTTTTCTCCTACAGTGGATCCCTTTGCAGAAACCAAAGAAGGTGATTCCGGTTATGGCGGGATTGGCAAAACCACGGATGTGGGGGGAGGAGAAAACTATGGCAATTATGAGAATTATGGAAATTTTGGCCCCACAGAGGTGCCGCAGGTAAAAAAACGGGCGGCAGAATCCATGAGTAAAACACAGTTTGTAGATATTTCCACACCTGCCGGTGCACCGGTGCCTGTAGTAGGCTGGCTGGTAGCGGTGGAAGGGCCCTGTCGTGGAACAGATTACCGGATTCACACCGGATATAATTACATAGGAAGAGAAGCGGGAGATATTTGCATTCACGGCGACAATACGATTTCGGCGGAAAAAGATGCAAATGTGACATTTGTCCCTCAGACCAGAAAGTTTTATATTGCGCATGAGCAGGGGAAAAATGTTCTTTTGGTAAATGATATGCCTGTGATTGGCGGAGGTATGGAAATTCATAATTATGATTTAATTACAATAGGAACGACGAAATTAATGTTTGTAGGACTGTGCGGTGAGAAATTTATCTGGGGTGAGGATTAGTATGAAAATGGACAGCTTGGTAGTGGATGATTTAAGTGAATTTGTAAAGCAGGCGGAGCAGAATACGGATATCCTTGGCAGTTATATGGGAGTCAGGTCATGGCTGCTTATTGCAGCAGGTGTTTTGACAGGAGTGTTAATACTGGCAGTGGTTTTTTTATTTTATATTTACAGAAAGCAGAAAAAAAGAAAGGAGGAGCAGATTATGTCGGCGTCTTTGGCATCCATTGAGGTGCCGGTAGAAACGGTTCAAATCGGTAAATTACATGAACAGGGCGAACGTTCAGGACAGCAGGACTGCTTCGGTGTATCAGATGAATCTTTACTTAAGACGCATGGATTACTGGCAGTAGTGGCAGATGGAATGGGCGGACTTTCGGACGGAGATAAAATAAGTACAGCGGCTGTAGAATCTGTTTTGGATAATTTCCTGCTCTACCAGGGAAAGTGCACAATCGAGCAGCAGCTGCTTATGCTGGCGCAGAATGCAGTTGAGAGTGTGAATGGTCTGCTTGGACAAAACAGCTTTGGCAAAAGCGGTTCTACCCTTGTTATGGGAATTTTGCGTGACAGTGTATTTTCGTTTTTATCTATAGGAGACAGCAGGATTTATCTGTACCGGCATGGGATTTTAATGCAGTTGAACAGAGAGCATGTCTATAGAAACAAGCTGGCACTGGATGCTGTCAATAAGGAAATAGCGTTATCAGATGTGTACAGCGATTCGCGTGGAAGCGGGCTTACAAGTTTTTTGGGAATGGGGACGCTGCAGTTGATTGACTTTCCGGCGGAACCGATCAGATTAATTTCAGGGGATGTCCTGTTACTTATGAGTGATGGCGTATATAATGCGCTGGATAAGGAAGAGCTGGCAGCATGTCTGAAAGGTGAGCCGGAGGATACGGCAGAACAGCTCCGCAATGCGATACAGGAGAAAGGGTATGTGAATCAGGACAACTATACTGCTGTTATTATTGCATGCAAATAGAAATGAGTAGTCAAAAGGATAGGAGGTATGCAGATTGATTTATTATGCAAGCTGCACAGATACCGGCGGTCGGCCTTACAATGAGGATTATGTGGATTATAAAAAGATAGACGAGGAACATTTATGTGTAGTGCTGGCTGATGGACTTGGAGGACACGGGGGAGGAGAAATTGCTTCAAAAGAAGCGGTAAAGCTGGTTCTGGATGGCTGGGAAGGAGTGTCAACGCCGGCTTTGTTGTGCGATCTGGTACAGGCGGCGCACAAAAAAATTATATCCCTGCAGACTCCTGTATGCAAAATGAAAACAACGATTGTCATTTTGTCAATAGTGGAAGGATGGGCGCAGTGGGCACATGCAGGAGATTCCAGGCTTTATCACTTTTTAGATGGGAAACTGGTATTTCAGACAAGGGACCACAGTTCATCCCAGATAGCGGTGCTGATGGGGCAGATAAAGCAGGAAGAAATTCGTTTTCACGAGGATAGAAGTCATATTTTTCGTGCTCTGGGACAGGAAAGCTATTTAAATGCAGATACCAAAGAGCAGGAGCTGTCTCCGGGAAAACATGCATTTTTACTTTGTACGGATGGATTTTGGGAATATGTTTATGAGGACGAAATGGAGAGGGAACTACAGGCGGCAGTATCTGTGCAGGATTGGCTGGAACGGATGAAGGGGCATCTTGCAGGAAGGATAGACGGTGATAATGATAATAACACTGCGGCAGCAGTCTGGATTACAGTTTAAAAAAGGAGATGGTACATATGAACAGGAAAGATAAAAAAAGGAAACTTACAGCAGTCAAAAGCAGGATTACATGTTTGATGCTGGGTGTTATTATGCTGCTTGGCGTATGCTGCACGGGGTGTTCCAACACGAATTCAAATACACCGGGGCATTTAGATGCGAAAAATGGTGTTGTGGTAGTCAGCGAGTATGTTGCATTAGATGGAATAGAAGCAGGCGTGGCGCATGGAAGCGGTTTCTTTATAGGAAAGGATGGAGAAGATCCGCAGTATTTGATAACCAATCATCATGTGATTGCCGATTATTTATACTTTGGTGCAGGGCAGAATACTTCTTTTACAGATGAAAGTGGAATGACATATGCACTAAAGAGTTATGTCCGCGTTTATTTTGACGCCGAGGATTATGAAGAGGCTTATGTGGTTGGTTACAATGAAGTAGCCGATGTCGCAGTGCTCCGCCTTGCAGCGCCCACAAGTAAAAGGCGTGCCTTACAGCTCTGCTCCCCTACGGGAGATATGGTAGGCTCAACCGTATATGCAATTGGCTATCCGGGAATCGCTGATAACCCGGTGGTGGATGCCGTTACATCCTGGGGACTGGATGATTTGACATTTACTTCCGGAATCATCAGCCGTCTGACAACAACATCAGGAACCGGTATACAAAATATTCAAGTTGATGTTTCCATTGGACATGGCAATTCGGGCGGCCCTATTGTAAATACAAATGGCGCGGTAGTCGGCATCAGTGCATGGGGTTATATGAATGAAAATGCGGAGGAAGCGGCTTATGCAGTAAATATTGATGAGGTGATTTCACTTTTAAATCTTTACAGTGTGCCCTATGTGATGGAATCTGCATCCGGTGGAAATGAAAAACTGATAATTGCCGGTATTGCAGCCGGAGCGGCAGTACTGCTTATTGTAATTGTATTGATTGTATATCTGTTGAAAAATAAAAGGAAAAAAGAGATATCTGAATCTGCTGGAAGTGAAGCAGCGGCGATATCTGTTCCCGTGACACCTAAAGCTGTGCCTGTGTCTGCACCGGCAGCCGCTGCCGTAGACGTAACTTCTCATGTCGATGATTCCGGGTACCGGCTGCAGGGAGTGTCAGGCGCATTGGAAGGAAGACGATTTATGATAAGAAAAAATGCTCCCCTGATTCTTGGGCGCAATGGAGGAGTCTGCAATGTGGCTTTTCCGGCAGCAACTGCCGGCGTAAGCGGCAGACATTGTCAGGTTTGGTTTGAGAATGGAAATGTATGGATAAAAGATTTAGGCTCAAGTCATGGTACTTTCCTTACGGAAGGGATGAAGCTGTCTGCAGAACAGGCGATACAGATAAAGCCGGGAGAACGGTTTAGTTTGGGATCTGAGACGGAGATGTTTGTTTTAGTGCAAAAGGGAGGCAATTAGTATGTTGGAGCATTTTTGTCCACATTGTATGAAAGAGTCAGACAAAGGAGCAAAATACTGTACTGCCTGCGGCAGCAGTATGGAAGTTAATGTACCGGCGCATCATCTGCCTGTCGGAACTGTTTTAAGAAGCGGAAATGCTCACAATTTCTTATTTGGTGTTGTTAAGGGAGAAGGCGGATTTGGATTAACATACATAGGGAAGGAAATGAATTCAGGGCGGCTGGTTGCAATTAAAGAGTACTTTCCTTCCCGCTGCCAGCCCCAGAGAATGCCGGATGCATCTATCAAACCGCAGGAGCGATTTGAAGAAATATATCAGCATGGAATGCAGAGCTTTTTAAGTGAGGCAAGTATGCTTCGGGCGGTGGCACATCTTCCTTCCATTGTACATGTTATGGACTATTTTGAGGCAAATCAGACGGCCTATATGGTTATGGAGTATCTGGAAGGGAACACCCTTTATCATGTTATGCAGTCGCAGGAGAGGATTTTGCCGGAAGTGCTGATTCCCAAGTTCCTGCCGCTGATGTATGATTTGGAAAGCCTCCATGAGGCAGGAGTGCTGCACCGGGATATTGCACCGGATAATATTATGTGGATGCCGGATGGAAACTTAAAACTGCTTGATTTTGGATGCGCCCGTTCTCTGGAAGACGGACGTTCTATGACGGTGGTGCTTAAGCCGGGATTTGCGCCGATTGAGCAGTATCAGACAAGAGGACAGGGACCGTATACGGACCTGTATGCCCTCTGCGCTACGCTGTATTACTGTTTAACCGGAAAAATTCCGCCTGCTTCGCCGGAGCGGCTGACTACTACTTTTGACAATCATCCCGATCCTTTGATTCCCCCTTCTGCATTAGGCGTACCTGTTTTGCAGGAGCAGGAGCAGATACTTATGTGGGGATTGTCGCTTCAGCCTTCTGTCCGCCCTCAAAGTATGAAAATCCTGGCCCAGCGTCTGGAAAAGGCGTCCCAGACTAAGATGCAGACAAACAGGATACCGCAGGGAGCAAAAGCAGGGGGCAGTACCGGTGAAAGAACAGTGTCTCAAAGTACTGTGTACCAAAACATGGATGTTCAAAATACTGTGTATCAGAATGAGATGATGAATAATGGTGCATACCATATGGAAAACGGGAAAAAATTTCTTCCATTTATCATTGCGGCAGGAGTAACAGTTTTATTTATAATAGCTGCCATATGGCTGTTTTGACAAAAAAAGGAATATTGAGTACATGGGAAAAAAGAATTATATTATATATAACAAAGAAATGGAGTTAGGTTCATGAGTAAGAATTATTGTCCATATTGCATGGCACCGGTGCCGGAGGGAGAAAGCTGCGCTGTATGCGGACTGACCGCAGGTACCTATATCCCTTCGCCGCATCATCTGCCTCCGGGGACGATTTTAATGAATCGGTATCTGGTAGGTCGTGTTTTAGGTGAAGGTGGATTTGGAATTACTTATATTGGATGTGACCTGCGGCTGGAGCTGAAAGTTGCCATTAAAGAATATTATCCGGTAGACCGGGCGACAAGAAACGCTTCGGCATCATTGGAGGTAACTAATTTTATCGGGCCTTCTGCGAAAAGCTTTGAACGGGGGAAACAAAAGTTTTTAGGGGAAGCGCAGGTTATGGCACGGATGGATAAGCAGCAGGTTATTGTCAGCGTGCGTGATTTTTTTGAGATTAATAATACAGCCTATATTGTAATGGAATACATAGAAGGCATTACTTTTCGCGAACTGGTGGAAAAGAAAGGGGGGAAAATTTCAGAGGAGGAACTGTTTCCAATGATTGAACCGCTTTTTCATGCCCTTTCCATGATGCATGAAAACGGATTGATTCACAGAGACATATCTCCGGACAATCTGATGCTGGAAAATGGGAAGATACGTCTTCTTGATTTTGGATGTGCCCGTGAGGCGTCAAGAGGAACGGAAACCATGACCATCGCCTTAAAGCATGGATATGCTCCTATTGAGCAGTATCAGCAGAAAGGGCAGGGGCCCTGGACGGATATTTATGCACTTAGTGCCACGATTTATTACTGCCTGACCGGAAAGGTTCCGCCTCAGGCATTGGACCGTATTACCGAGGACGAACTGCTTCTGCCGGGCAAGCTTGGAATTCATTTGTCGGCGGGGCGGGAGAAAGCCCTGCTGAAAGGCATGAAGCTCCAGCCCAACCGCCGATTTGCAAGTGCGGAAGAAATGTGGAGAGCGATTTACATCCAGCAGCCGGATGAGAGAGATGGAGCGGAGGAGAAAGCTGAGACAGAGGAAGCAATTAAAGAAGTTGAAAAAACATTTGCTGCGGTACAGGAACCTGTAAGGGAAAATGTGGAAGAAGGCCCTGCATATGAGGTGGGAGAGACTGCCCATGACAGGATATCGGAGAGCAGGGCTGGCGGAGAAGAGAAAGCAGAGCCAGAACAGGAAGAGACGTCAGCGCAGGAAGAGACATCAATGCAGGAAGAAATGCCGGTGCAGGAAGAGATGCCAGTACAGAAAGAAATGCCGGTGCAGGAAGAGGCGTCAGTACAGACAGAGCCGGCACAGCCGGTTATCAGGCATTTCAATATATGGAATATTGAAAAAGCAAAGCTTCTTTTAGGAATCGGCATTATCCTGGTATGTGTCGTAGTTTTTTCAGCTATATGGATGAATTACTCCAATAAAAGTGAGGCTGTAAGCGCTGACAGCCAGAGCATGGAGGCAGAGGCCGGGGAAGATAAACAGACGAATGTAGAAGACGATATTCTGAATGCAGAAAAAGACACGGAGGCGGTACAGACAAATCCCCATCTTTTTGACCAGGCTGTTACCTTTACTGGCGGTGATAATGAGACATTCCAGAAATTAATGGAGGATAATACAGTCGAGGCGGTGATTATTGACTGTGATTATATGGAAGTGAGCAGGGCTGCAATCACAAAACCGGTGCTTTTGTCAGAAGGCGTATTCTGGCCGATAGACAGCCTGATTATTGCAGAAGAAGGGTATCTGCAGGTGGAAGGCAATCTGGATATGAGTTACTCGGGATATCTTCGAATGTATGGAAAAAATCTTTGCCTCCATGTCACAGAAAAAGGAATGTTTCAATCCAATAATGCCTTTGTATGGATGGATAACGCTTCCTGCATTGTTATAGAGGGGGACAACGGAAATGTAGAGTCACCTTTGGAACATCGGCTTGTTTTATCGGAAGATGTTTTTGAGAATAGCAATGTGAATTCTGTCACAGATTTTACATCTTTGCAGCGTGCAATTGAAACAGGAAAGCCAATTAGCATTGATGGGGACATTACACTAAAGGGTGATTTGGATTTTAATGTACCGGTTCGTATTTCGGAAGGTGTGACAGTAAAAACGATGCAGAATGAGGAAGGAAAGTGGTACCATTTTGTAGTGAATGCAGGGGCAGTTTTGATAAATAACGGGACGCTGACAGGAGATCTTCAGGCACGCAATGGGGGAACCATTATAAACAATAACACACTGATAATGGAAGTGGCAGAAGAGATGCCCTGCGCTTCTTTGTGGATTGAGGATAAAAGTGCGGTAATCAACTTTGGAACCATAGATGCCAGTGATACAAGCCGCTTTTGGACAAATTCACTGTTGGTGAATTTAGGAGATTTTAATTGCTATGATTTTTATTTATCCGGCGGAAATATGGCTAACCTGGGAAATGTAATTGTAGCAGGACAAAATTCACGTTTTGAAATTTTAAATGGCAGCAGGCTCTGGAACAAAACCGGCGGTGTGATAGACGTGAGGGAAGAAGCTGAAATTTTAAATGATGCATGGATTAATAACACCGGTGAATTTATAGTAGGATATAAAGGCTGGTTTGAAAATACCATGTTTGAAAATAATGGCATCTTCCGCATAGAAAATGGCGGCAGGGCTGATGCTGACAGATCAGGCGTTTATTTTGGGAGTGGTGAATATGATATTGGCAGTGCGGATATAAAAGTATACAACACTTCATTGCATGAGCCGGAGGATGAGAAGGGACTGACCGAGGTAACAAATGAAGAAGAACTTTTAAATGCCCTGGAATCTTCGAAAGCAGAAGCAGTAATAATCAGGGGAGATATTATAGCCCATAAAGATTTGACGATCAGAAAAAATCTGATTATTGATTATGAATGTTCTCTGACTATGGCAGATGGCGCGGCAATTTTAGATTATGGCAGCATTATAATGCTAAAAGAGGGTTCTTCTTTGCAGGGAAGCGATATTACATTGCAGGAAGAGGCACAGATTTATATGGAAGGGGAATCAGATTTGATTGTGGATGAAAATGGCACTCTGCTATTGGACAGCTCTGTTATGTGGGGATGGGGAGCTGCCATAGAATTAAGCAAAGCTGCTTTCACATTGGAAAATGAAGCCGGATTTGCCTTTCAGGATATGAAATTGCTGAATCTGTATGACAGTGAGATTCTGCTGCAGAATAAAAGCGTATTTGCAATGCCTCTTAACTTTGGAGAGATGCATATAAATGGCAGTACCGTTACTCTTTCCAATGCAGGAGCCCACTCCTGTTTTTATACAACATCAGATACGGAGTTAAATAATTGTAATCTTAACATTGAAGCCGGCGTATTGCGAAACAGGGGGGAAAATCTGAAACTGCAGAATTGTTCTGTGGATATTGCACAAAGTGGAGAATTTGTCAGCGACTGCTCCAATCTTAAGCTTCTTAGCGGAACAATACTGAAAAACGAGGGATTTTTCTCTGTTTGCGGATGGGATGAGTATGAATTTATGGTTCATGGAAAGGTGGAAAACTATGGCGTTATGGAGTTTGGCATAACCCACATAGACCTGTCGGAACCCATTAATAATCAAAATAAGGTATATTATTTTGGAAGTCATTATCAGAACAGCGATGGGGAATGGAATGATGCTTACGTAACAGGTAATACACCAATTGATTATGATACATTGCAATAAAAGTGATTATGTATCAAATATGCAGGCAATTACCTGTTCCAATCGTTCACTCATGGATTCTTCCGTATTGCAGGAAATTGCATAAAGAATTAACCAGTCTGCGGCATTGCGGGGATCAAGAGACGCCATGCCGCAGTCTTCTAAAATGGCATTTATAGTCCACCAGTGATATTCTACCCGCTCTTCTAAAGGCGTATATTCTTCGTCCAGTTCACTGTAAAAATCAGGATCCGACATTTCATTTTCCGTAATCACATAAAGTAAAAGCAGCAGCTTGCGGGGAACATCTTCTTTGTGGCTGCGGATATTTTTGATGGATGTGGCATTGGGCCAGTTTTGCTTAAGGAGTTTTTGAATAACATTGTAATCCTTGCGTTTTCTGCTGGAAGGAACATTCATGGAAAGATAGATCTGCATTATGGCTTCTAAGGAATAATCCGACTCCACATCACTGTCCCAGCAGGGCGTTGGATGGATAAGCAGATTTAAGAATTTATCAAAGTGATAGTATGCTCTTAAATGCATGGCACCGAAATTATTCAGATTTTTGATATAACAGCTTCGCAGATCATCCAATGTGTGAACCATTTGAAATTCCGCCTGCATTTCATGTGTGAGATGAGCTGTGCGTATGGTTCTTGCAAGGTTTAATTCTCTGACTGGGGGCAGAGATAAATAGAATTTGACTGCATCCTGATAGGGATATTCATTGCGCAAAAACCATGCAAGAATAACCTCCCGGCTGTCCCGGTATTGGATACAATAGTCAGTGCAGAGACAAAGGAGGTAATTTAGCTGTTGTTCATTCAGGCGCAGGGCAAAAGCAATACGGAAAACCTCCTCTCTTTTGGTGGGATGGTTTTTGCCGGAAACCCAGTTGCGTATTTTTTTGGAAATGGATGAACGGGGCATATCAGGAGTGACTGCCAGAAAAAAATCTGTCAGACGCATGGTCAGATCGGGAGCGGGATACATTTCTTTTAAGGTATCCGAAAAACTCCGCATGATGATTTGACCATTTCTCAGATAATCAGCGGCCATAGCCGGCGTCAGATTCCCATAGATTATATTTTCATATTCAATAGCAGATGATTGAGTTAATTCAATTGGCATGGAATATCCTCTGTTGTTGTATTTCGGCTTGCGCAGCCTGATGTATTTATTATATCGTGTGAGATTTGAAAATCAACTGGATT
Source organism: Lachnospiraceae bacterium (assembly GCA_009774465.1). Taxonomy (GTDB): domain Bacteria; phylum Bacillota; class Clostridia; order Lachnospirales; family Lachnospiraceae; genus Suilimivivens. Next base: position 19,270 of record VSNT01000023.1, on the reverse strand, counting down.
TATATATATTTCCTGAAATCTGAAAATTGATAATCAATTGATGCCCTGCAAACATTTAAAAATACGTGAACATTCTTTTTATATATGATATAATAAAATTTAATGAAATGCATGTGACGATGGCCAGGCAGGCCGGTACAGGCATCATTTAAATTTTATCATGAAAGGATTTTTTACACATGATACAGCGGAAAAGCGTCAGCGACAGTATTGTAGACTCAATTATTGAAGATATACAAAATAAAAAATTATCCCCAGGGGATAAACTTCCTACAGAAGCGGAAATGGCTGAGGAATATGGGGTTTCCAGAATTTCAATTCGGGAGGCTCTGCGTTCCTTATCGGCGGTAGGGCTTGTGGTTACCAGACATGGCGAGGGCTCTTTTATTAATGAATATAATCCTGATATGCTTGCTTCTACCTTAAGGAGCATTTCCCTGCTTGATGATACGCCGGTTCTGGAAATGCTGCAGTTAAGAAAAATTATGGAGACAGAAGCGGCTCGTCTTTGTGCAGAAAACGCAACGAAGGAAGAGCTGGATGTTGTTCAGCTTTATTTAAAAGAACGGGAAAAATACTGCAGAGTGGAAGCTACTTCTGAAAATATAAAAAAGAAATACGAAATGGACAAAATGTTTCATCTATCCATTGCAAAAGGCTCCCACAACGAAATATTTATAAAGTTTATCGAAACCATCCATGCGTCCATTGACATACATCAAAGAGAGTCCAGTAAGAATGATGAGCAGATAGATAAGGCAACTTATTTTCATCAGGAAATCATGTCCGCTCTGCTTGATCATGACAAGGAAAAGGCGGGTAAGATGATGTATGAGCATCTTGCCAATGTGGAGAAAAATTTCAGGCGGTCTCATGATATGGAGTGAATATCATTAAAAAAATCAGATAATATACTTATGAAAAGATCAATGTCTTCTTTTGTGTTATAGATGGACAGCCCGATTCTTAATGCGCCATCTATCTGTCCTTTATCAAAACCAGCCGCTTTAAGTACATGGCTTTTTCTTCCTTTTGTGCATGCTGAACTGGCAGAAAGATAAATATCATGTAAACTGCAGTAATCCAATATATGTTCTGAAAGATATCCCTGAAAAGAAAAATTCAGTATATATGGAGAAACTTTTTTCGGTGCATGAAAAGAAACATATGGGAATGCAGTTTGAAGAGATTGTATTAAATATTCTTTTAGCTGCGTAACGTATTGTATGTTTTGCGCTGCAGATTTAAGAGATGATTCAGCAGCAGCACCAAATGCACAGGCGAGCGGAACGCTCTCAGTTCCAGGGTTGATCTGTCCTTCCTGTGAACCGCCATACTTGAAGGGAACAGGAAACAGACCGGTTCTGACATACAGAATACCGATTCCTTTTGGTGCATGTATTTTGTGGCCGCTGGCAGATAAATAATCTACCGGATATTCATACAGCTTGAATGGAAGTTTTCCAAAACACTGTGTTGCGTCACAGTGCACTAATGTTTTTTGGTTTTTTGCTTTAACACCATTGATTATCTTCTTAAGAGGAAGGATTTCGCCGGTTTCGTTATTGACGGCCATGACAGAAACCATAACAGTATTGGGATTCACTGCATTTATAATGTCATTGGCGTTAATACTGTGTGAGATGGGATCTGGCCGGATATAGGTAACATGATATCCATTTTCCTCCATTTTTCTACAGGCACCAAGGACTGAACTGTGCTCGATAGCTGTAGTTACAATGTGACCTTTATTAACTCCCATTTCAGCGCAGCCGCAGCCTCCCTGAATGGCAAGATTATTGCTTTCAGTTGCTCCTGATGTAAAATAAATGGTGTTTGTAGGTGCGGCGATTACTTTAGCTAAAGAGTACCTTGCCTCGTAGAGGGCTTTTAAAGCGGTTGTTCCCATATTATGCAGTGATGAAGGGTTGCCATAATTGGTGCGCATCATTTCAAGAGCTTTTTCGGCAGCTTCTTTTCCTACTTGTGTGGTTGCGCAATTGTCCAGATAAACCATAGTATAATCCTCCATAAGAAAGAGAGCATTTATGAATTTTTCAGACAGACGTCAGCTTTTGCAGGCTGTTGCCAGACTTTATTATATTGAAAATGTTTCACAGTCCGAAATAGCGGACCAGTTTTTTATGTCTAAATCCTCAGTTTCAAGATTGATTAATGAAGCATGTAAAACAGGCTGTGTCCAATTTGTCATTTCAGGCTTTCCAAATACGAACAGCTTTTTACAAAAGGAATTAATCAGACGTTTTTCTTTAAAAGATGCATTGGTTTTATCCCCTGTCTCTGAGCTTTCGAAAGAGATTGGTGATGAAGTGGCATCCCTTACGGCATGTTATTTAGATTCTATTCTGCGCCCGGATTCTGTTATAGGCATTACACGGGGGCGTATGATCCGCTCTATGATTGAATCATTATGCCCGCTTCGTGAACTGCCTGTTCATGTGGTACAATTATTTGGCTTGATTAATACTTCACATAATGATGATGGAGAATTGGAACTTGTGCGGAATTTTGCCAAAGCATATAATGGTTCCTATCATCATCTTTTTGCGCCCTTTCTGGCGAAAGACAGGCAAAATAAAGAATTAATATCAGCGCTTCCGGCGGTTGCATCTGCATTGCAGTATGCCGACCAGGCTTCAATCGTTGTGTCGCCCTTAAGTAGGGCTGATTTTGACAGTCCTAATTCCTTATGGAAACAATATCTTTCCGGCGAAGTGATTCGAAGGCTGCAGGAGAAAGAAGCAGTGGGACTGTTCTGTGGCCATTACTATGACAAACAGGGGCGTTTCATACAAAGTGAGCTTCTTGACCTGATGATCAGTATTGATATTCGGCATATAATACAAAAAGAGTATGTTATTGGCTTTGCAGCGGGACCGGAAAAGACTCCGGCAATTCTCGGAGCACTAAATGGCAGCCTGATCAATGTTCTTATTACAGATGAAAAAACTGCACTTAAATTGCTGATTGATGGCAGCAGGCCGGAAAGCGCTAAGGTTGAGTCTGGTTTTTAGAATCCGATGGAGGATTTAAAGTGCAAGAACTGCTTCCAAATTCATCAGTTTGGCGAATGCGATTAAATCTTTTGTATAGTCGCCATAAACCCAGGCAAAGTGATGGCCAATCTGCGATTCCTTTTCATAAAAATCTCTGGAATCTGTTACGTGGAATACCACTGCATGAGTGCATTCCGGTGTCAGATATCCTTCTCCGCCGCAGATGGTGCCCCGACCGATCATGATTTTACTCATATCAGGGCTTATATTTATCATTGTAATGGTTTCACCTATGTCTTTTGCAAAGTCATAGCGCATTGTTGCACCCCAGTTTCCCTTGGTATAACTTACATAATCAATTGGAAGTGGATCAGCATCGTATCCCTTCATATATTTGGAACAGACATCATGAAGAATTCGCATTTTGTTGTTTTCAAGTTCGTTACAGAAAATTGCACAATTGCCCATGTGAGGTGCTTTCTGAGCCATCGCCATTAAAATCTGCAGAGAGATAATAGAACCTACATCAGCGGCGCAGGCGGAAGCAATCCCTTCATCCTTTAACAGAGAGTGGGTTAAACAAAACATAAAGTGCCGATTGTTTAACTGTTTGGTTGCGCACAATTCAAAACAGGGCAGGGTGAATGCATTGCATTCAAAACGATCGAGGATTTTATTTACTATAATATAAAATCTTACATCATTTAACATTTCTTCAGTTGGAATGGAAATGCTGTTAGCCTGCGTAGTTAATTCATTTAGCAGTTCTTTTGCTTTTTCTTCCTCTTCAGATGACATATGGTCAAGTTCATTAAAAAATTCAAGGCTGTTGTAATGGATGATTTCCATTCCAAAGCGTTTTGTGATATCAGAAAGATTGATAAATGAACTGACGCATCCAATAGACAGTACATTATTCCGCAGTGCATATAATGTCTTTGTCCGACGTAATGCATATCTTGCTTTTATGGCACGGATAATGCTGTTCAAATCATCATAGTTAAGTGCATTATAGACTTCCTGTATCCCTTTGGATTTCAGATAAGCGGCGGCATCAATTCCGCCCAGCCGGGGAAAGGCAGAGCCTGATACGGGACAAAAGGCAATGGGCTTTCCTGTACGTTCTGCAATGATGCTTGCTATGTATGAAATCATTCCGCCGGTTAAAAGATATAAATCTACCTGGGAATCATTTTCAAGTACCTTATTTAAGTGGTCTTCTTTAACTATGAAATCTTCATTCCATTCCATAAGCTTTGTATCAAGAACAACAGCAGCATTACTGTCGATATTTTTTTTAATATCCTCATCAAACTCAATGATTTTCTTTCTTGTTACATACATTTCTCCCTCATAGGTTAAGTCATTTCCCTCCCCATATCGGCAGGGCCCCATAAATACTTCATTATGCAGTAGTTGAATGTGAATTGGCTGAATTGTAATTTTACTTTTTACAAGACTTCTTTTTAGCATGGAATCTGTTCTCCCTTCGTTTTTTCTTAAAATTTAACAACTGTTGATTAAAGGGTAACAACTATATTTTTTCATGTCAACGAAGCGGCTTATAGTTGAAAAAAGTCCTTTAATTGTGTATAATTGAAATAATTTTCAGAGAGAAATATTTTTCACAATCTGCAAAACACATAGATAATTCATAAAAATACTTGACATTTACCGCTTCAAATGTTATTGTATAAAAGCATGCGGTAAGTATGCAGACATTCAAGCAGAGTATCCACTCTCACCCTGTGGCAATCGGGCTTACAGGCGTTCATAGCAGAAGGCTTTTATGCAGTGTCCTTGTGGGTGTATGCATATGCAGCTTAAGCAGATGATTAGTGGATAGTTATGCTATCCATTTTTTTATGCAGGGGAGGATACAGCCATTAGCGAATTATTCATTAACGAACAGATCAGAGATAAGGAAGTACGTGTTGTTGGAGAAAATGGTGAACAATTGGGAATCATGTCTTCAAGAGAGGCGCTGCAGATGGCAGAGGAAGCAGGAGTTGATCTTGTGAAAATTGCTCCTACAGCGAAGCCGCCTGTATGTAAGCTTGTCGATTATGGCAAGTTTAAATATGAGCAGACACGTAAGGAGAAGGAAGCCAGAAAAAAACAGAAAACAATTGAAATTAAGGAAATCCGCTTATCTCCTAATATTGACACCAATGATCTAAATACAAAGATGAATGCGGCCAGAAAATTTATTACCAAAGGGGACAGAGTGAAAGTGACCTTAAGGTTTCGGGGAAGAGAAATGGCGCATATGGCCAACAGCAAACACATTTTGGATGATTTTGCAGAAGCACTTTCTGATATTTGTGTAGTTGAAAAAGCTCCCAAGGTAGAAGGGAGAAGTATGTCAATGTTTTTAACTGAAAAGCGTTAGCCTGCCAGTTAAAATAGATGACAGGAGGACGAGCCTGTCGGCAGAAATAATTTAAGGATATAGGAGGAATCAGTTATGCCCAAAATGAAAACAAGCAAAGCGGCTGCAAAGCGTTTTAAAGCTACAGGAACAGGTAAATTAAAAAGAAGTAAAGCTTACAAAAGCCATATCTTAGCAAAGAAGACGACCAAGAGAAAAAGAAACTTAAGACAGCCTGCAATGACAGACAAGACCAATGTTAAAAATATGAAGAAGATTTTACCTTATTTATAAATAACGGTAATGTATAGTAATGAGTCGTAAGGAGGATTATAAGACATGGCAAGAATTAAAGGCGGCATGAATGCCAGGAAGAAACATAATAGAGTATTAAAACTTGCAAAAGGTTACAGAGGAGCCAGAAGCAAACAGTATAGAGTAGCAAAGCAGTCAGTAATGAGAGCATTGGCTTCTTCCTATTCAGGACGTAAGGAAAGAAAGCGTCAGTTCAGACAGCTTTGGATTGCACGTATCAATGCTGCTGCAAGATTAAACGGATTATCCTACAGCAAGTTTATGTACGGACTTAAGCTTGCAGAAGTTGATATAAACAGAAAGATGCTTGCAGAAATGGCAGTAAATGATGCAGAAGGCTTCAAGAGCCTTGCAGAACTTGCAAAGAGTAAAATCGCATAATTATAATTGATAGAAAAGCAGACAAAAGATCTTATTCCCGCAAACAGGCGGAAGTAAGGTCTTTTTAAACATAAGGATGGCTTGCGAGGCAGGCATCCGTTGTTGAACATAAGGATGGTATGTAAAACATGGCATCCGTTGTTTAGGAAGGGAGCGATATGAGAGCACTGGAACATTTAGAACCAAAAAATGTTTTTTATTTCTTTGAAGAAATATGTAAGATCCCACACGGTTCAGGGAACACAGAAGGAATCAGCAATTATCTGGCAGAGTTTGCACGTGAAAGAAAACTGGAGCATTATCAGGACGAAGCTGGAAATGTGATTATTATAAAGGAGGCATCTGCCGGTTATGAGGATCATGAACCGGTGATGCTCCAGGGACATATGGATATGGTGGCGGTAAAGGAACCGGATGCACCTGTTGATATGGAAAAAGACGGACTTAAGCTGGTAACAGATGGGGACAGGCTGATGGCGGATGGAACCAGTCTTGGCGGCGATGATGGAATTGCAGTTGCCTACGGGCTGGCATTATTGGATGGAACCGGATACAAACATCCAAGAATTGAGTTGGTGATTACTGTAGATGAAGAAGTGGGAATGAACGGAGCAAGGGCATTGGATGTAACCCCTTTAAAAGCAAAACAGCTTGTAAACCTGGATTCTGAGGAGGAAGGGATTTTTCTGTCAAGCTGTGCCGGAGGAGCCAGGGTGGATCTGCACTTTGATTCTGAAATTTCCATACAGCGGGGTGTAAGCTGTGAAGTTAGTGTATGTGGACTGCAGGGCGGCCATTCCGGTGAAGAAATTCACAGAGAACGAGGAAATGCTATTTGTCTTTTAGGCAGAACCCTTAGTAAACTGCTGGAAAAGATGGAGCTTTATATTGTGGATTTAAAGGGCGGCGTTGCTGATAATGCAATACCTGTCCAGGCAAAGGCAAAAATCCTGATTACAAAGTACGAAAAGGAAGACGGATTACTGCAGGCAGTACGTGGGGAGGACATGGAGAAGGAATGCCTCCTCTTATTAAAAATTGTTTGTGAAAAACTGGATCAGGAACTGAAAACAGAGCTGGCAGATAAAGACAGTGGCGTAAGAATTGAGGTGAGTGCCTGCCAGACAGAAGATGAAGAGGTGATTGACAGGGAAGAAAGCAGAATACTGATCAGCCTTATTAATTCGCTTCCCTATGGAGTACAGGCAATGAGCAGGGCTATGCCGGGGATGGTGGAGACCTCTTTAAATCCCGGGCAGATTTTTATGGAAGGAAAAAAAGTAAACATTGGCATATCAGTGAGAAGTGCCTTAGAGAGTGCTAAGATGGCTTTGATTAGCAGACTTGAAAGTCTGGCGTATCTGTCAGGAGCCGATATGGAAGTGACCGGTGTTTATCCGGGATGGGCATATCGGAAGGACTCCCCGCTTAGAAGTAAAATGGTAGAGGTGTATAAAAATCTTTACCGGAAAGAACCTGAAATCAGAGCCATTCATGCAGGCGTGGAATGCGGACTGCTGGCAGACAAGATTCCTGGCCTTGACTGTGTATCCATAGGGCCGGACATGAAAAATATCCATACAACCAGGGAAGAACTCAGTATATCGTCTGCAGGAAGGGTATGGAATTATCTGATTCAACTTTTAGAAGAATTATGATGAACAGATATAAAACAACGGATGCCACGTTTTGCAAGCCATCCTTATGTTAATCAGGCAGGAGGCTGGTCGACTAATGGTCAGTCTCCTGCTCAATTGAAGGCGCCTCTTCCGGAACAGTTTCCTGAGATTTTTCTTCATATTTCATTTCTGCAGCTTCCTGAGAAGGAATATTTGCTACAGTGTAAGGAATTTTTAAAGAAAGCAGTTGCTGCTGTACATCAACAGGGGGGACAGCATCTGTTATTAATTCACTGATTCTGGACAAGTCCCCATAGGATAAAAATGCACGCTGGTTAATTTTACTGTTATCGGCAATCAGATATACCTGATTGGACACTTCTAACACTTTCTGCTGCAAACCGCAGATCATATCGTTCTGGTCGCACATTCCTCTTCCGAAATCAACTGCCTGACAAGACAAAAAAGCTTTGTCGAAGCTGTAACGGTCAAGTGATTCTATGGCGTGAAAGCTGCTGAATGCATCATAACTGCTGATGTAGGTTCCGCCGATATTCTCTAAACGAACGGATTTATAATCTGCAAAAAACTGTATTACAGGCAGAGAATTGGTGACAACAGTAAGAGGCATATCCGGAATATGAGAGCATAATGCCAATACAGTGGTGGAGTATCCCATAAAGATACAGTCATTTTGCTGTATGTATTTTGAGGCTTCGTATGCCATTGCATTTTTTCTTTGAGGCATAATATGAAGCAGAGATTTCGTAGGGATTTTCTTGCTTACTTGTGTTTTGAATTTTGCTCCGCCATAGGTTTTGGTTAATATTCCCTCACTGTCCAGTGCATTAATGTCTCTGCGGATGGTCTCCGGACTGACGCCGAAGTATTCCGATAACTCTAAAACACTTACTGTTTTCTTTTCATATACCATGTCTCTGATTATATCTTTGCGCTCTATTGGTAACAAATCCCTGCCTCCTGTATGTATATAGTAGATACTTTTGTGGATTATTATACCATCTTTTTACGTAATAATCAATGAAATCAGAGAATATATAATTAAAAATGCCTATAAAACCACAAAAGTGTTTAAAATATTGAAGTAAAACAACATAAAACCACAAAAATAATTGACTAAAGATGTGTATTGATGATATAATCAAAAACAAGCAGTAATATCAAGTACAGAAGGCAGAACAGGAGGTATTTGCAAATGAAAGATATCGAGAAAGCGCGCCAGGGGCTTAGTGATGCGGAAACAGGCGGTATAGCTACAGAAGGATTTACAGTGCCGGATATGGGAGAATATGCACTGCTTCCGGGCAATCCCCGCAGGATCAGTTTAATGGCAGGGCAGTGGGATGAAGGAACCACAAAAGAATACGATTTAAACAGAGGCTACAGGGCCTGCACCGGAGCATATAAAGGAACACCGCTTACAGCCATGTCTACAGGAATGGGCGGGCCCAATTTGGAGCTTCCCCTTACAACAATGGCAGCGGCAGGGGTTAATACCTTTATAAGAGTTGGAACCACAGGGGCAATACAAAAAGGGATTCAAATAGGCGATATTATCATTAATGACTGCAATGTAAGACTTGACGGAACAAGCCGCCAGTATGTGATGGAGGAATATCCTTCGGCAGCATCTCCGGAGGTGGTTATGGCATTGATTCAGGCATGTGAAAATCTTGGCTTTACGTATCATGTGGGAGTGGGCTGCACCACAGCATCCTTCTATGCCGGACAGTCAAGAGCCAGCTTTGGCGGTTATAAGAGGCAGGATGCGGATGCCCTTTATAAAGATCTGCAGTCTGCCAATGTTTTAAATTATGATATGGAGGGCGCAGCGTTATTTACATTGTCCCGTTTGTTTGGCCTTCGGGCAGGTATGTGTGCGTCAGTTATTGTACAGAGAGAAACAGGGGAGGCATATGAAGATGGAGGCGAGGCAAGAGCCTGCCTGGTAGGTGCGGAAGCCATCCATATTCTTACAAGATGGGATAAAGAAAAAAGAAAACAGGGGAAAAAATATCTTTGTCCCGATATTATGAAGTAATGAGTGTGAAAGGTTGGAAAAAGAATGAATAAACAAAACTACAGGGAAATACTGCTCGAATATACAAAGAAAGCTTATGAGAACAAGCTGTTTGCAGGCACCAGCGGCAATCTCAGTATCTATGATGATGAAAAGGAGTGTATTTATATTACGCCCAGCAGCATTCCCTATGAAAATATGACCTGTGAAGATATGGTTACCATTACAATGGATGGTACTGTGCTGGAGGGAAAGCATCAGCCATCTTCCGAATGGAAACTGCATACCAATATTTATAAAGAGCGTAAAGAGATAAAGGCAGTGGTTCATACCCATTCTCCTTATGCCACAGCATTTGCAGTTGCCAATGTGCCGATCCCCATGATTTTAGTGGAAATGCTGCCTTCTATTGGAGATACGGTTCAGGTGGCAGGGTTTGCCCTTCCAGGCGACGAGAAAGTAGGGATAGAAGCTGTTAAGGCATTAGAAGGCAGAAAAGGGTGCCTCTTGAAAAATCATGGAGCAGTTGCAATTGGTGAAGAGATTGAAAGTGCATATATGACAGCAGTTTACATAGAAGATGCCGCACGTATCTATTACCTTGCAAGTACGGTGGGAACAGTGGGAGAGATTCCAGAAGAACAGTTGGAAATTTTTCGCCAAAGGATGAAATAGAAAAACGGGGGAATCAAATGAAAAGAGCAGATGAAGGAATGGGGTTTTTGCTTCAATATGAAAATGTTGCATGGTATGAGGAAGGCTGCGTAAGAATTCTGGATCGGAGAATTTATCCGGTGAAAACAGAATTTGTAGTATGTCGCTCTTACACGGAAGTTGCACAGGCAATTGCAGATATGGTGACGCAAAGTGCGGGGCCTTATACAGCGGCAGCAATGGGAATGGCGCTGGCAGCCTATGAAGTCAGGCAAAAGAGCATTGATGAGATCAGGGAATATCTGAAAAAGGCAGAGTATGCACTGTCACATGCCAGGCCCACAACCTCTGAAAAAATGCAGCTTGTGACAGGCGGCGCTATGGAAGTGGCTGAAAAATGCTTGCAGGAAGACAAGGCAGGACAACAGCTTGTAGATGCATTGCAGGAATATGCATTTAATTACATTAATGATACCTATAAGAAATATATGCCGACAGGGCGCTATCTGGCAGAAAAAATACCTGATGGCGGTACTGTAATGACGCAATGCTTTGGAGAGACAATTATAGGAACAATGCTGACTGCATGCCGCCGGCAGGGAAAAGAAATTAAAATGATCTGCGCGGAGACAAGACCGTATTACCAGGGAGCAAGGCTGACTGCCAGCGTAGGCTGTGACATGGGATTTGATGTAACTGTTATTACGGACAATATGCCGGCTTATGTATTAAATGCCAAAAAAGTAGACGTGTTTACCTCTGCGGCCGATGTGATAACAATGGATGGATATGTAGTGAATAAAATCGGAACATTTCAAATTGCATTAGGCTGTCAATATTGGGGCATACCATATTATGTTACAGGAACGCCAAATTTGTCCCATCCCAATATTGATTCAGTTACCATTGAGCAGAGAGATCCCCAGTTGGTGTTGGAATCTATGGGAACGAAATTAACAATGGAAGGGGTAAAGGGATTTTATCCTGCATTTGACATTACACCGCCCAAGCTGTGTGATGGAGTAGTCACCGACAGAGGAATTTTTGTTCCTACAAACCTGTACGCATATTATGAAGCCGGACCGATAACGAATCAGGCGTTAATTTAAGAAGGGGAAGTCAAAGGAGGGAAATAAAATGAAAAAAAGAAAAGGTGTTTTGGCAGTTTTATTGACAGTTATGCTTGTGGCAGGCGTTACCGCCTGCGGCAGTAAAAAGGAAGACGTTTCGGACCAAAAGCCGGAAGGGGAAATAACAGCTGATGATATCAGCGACACAATGGAATCAGAAGATGGCAAATATGTAGTTGCAATGGTAACTGATGTGGCACAGTTAAAAGATGGCAATTTTAATGAAGGCACATGGAATGGTGTAAAATGCTTTGCAAGTGAAAAGGGATATTCTTACAAATATTATCAGCCGGCAAATGGAAAGGAAGCAACTGACAGTGACAGATATGATGCTATGATTGCAGCAATTGATAATGGGGCAGAAATTATAGTAACGCCGGGCTATATGCAGTATGAAGCGTTATATCAGGCTGCAACGGAACATCCGGAAGTGAAATTTGTTTTTATTGACGGATGGGATGTGGGGCTGGAAAATGTGGCAGGAATTTACTATCATGAGGAACAGTCAGGGTTCATGGCCGGTTATTCGGTAGTAAAGGATGGACTCACAAAGCTTGGATTCTGCGGCGGAGGCGGCGGTGGAAACCCTGCGGTAAACAGATGCGGTTATGGTTTTGTACAGGGGGCAAATGCAGCCGCAGCCGAAATGGGAGTTAATGTAAGCATCAAATACAGCTATTTGTATGGAGAAGCATATTCCGCATCTGATTCCCTGCAGACTATGGTGAACGGATGGTTTGCTCAGGGAACGGAATTAGTTATGCCATATGGCGGCACTATGTGTACCAGTGTATTTGCAGCAGCTGCAGCAAACAATGGATATACCATAGGTGGAGACGTTGATCAGTCGAAAGATTCTGAAACAGTTATCACCTCTTCCTTAAAGGGATTGGAAGCATCCGTTAATCTTGCACTGACAAAGTATTTTGAAAATAAATGGGAAGAGGTACAGGGTGATACCTGGCTGGGCATTGAGGAAAATGCAACAGGACTTCCTATGGAAGCATCCAGATTTGAAAAGTTTACGCAAGAGGATTACGATGCGCTGACTAAGGGGATTATTGACGGCACTTATAAGGTGAGCTATGACTTTGAAGGATTTCTTGGAAAAACAGAGACTTTCAGCAATGTTACGGTTGAATTTGTAGAATAAACAGATATTTGTGAAAAATGTAAAGGGCAGGGACTTGAAGATGGCTGGTGAATATGCAATAGAAATGATAGACATTACGAAAACTTTTCCGGGAATTAAGGCCAATGACCATATAACGATACAACTGAAAAAGGGAGAAATTCATGCGCTTTTAGGGGAAAATGGTGCAGGAAAATCCACGCTGATGAGTGTTTTATTTGGTTTGTATCAGCCGGAAGAGGGAGAAATCAGAAAAGACGGTGAATGTGTGCATATTAATAATCCAAATGATGCAAACCGGCTTGGAATCGGCATGGTTCACCAGCATTTTAAGTTAGTGGAGTGCTTTACGGTGCTGGAAAATATTATTTTGGGAATAGAACCCAATAAGCTTGGCTTTCTCCGGAAAAAACAGGCAAGAAAAAAAGTTATGGAATTATCTTTAAAGTATGGACTGAAAGTGGATGCTGATGCCGCTGTTGAGGATATTTCAGTGGGAATGCAGCAGCGTGTGGAGATACTTAAAATGCTGTATCGGGAAAATGAAATATTAATCTTTGATGAACCTACAGCAGTGTTGACGCCCCAGGAAATTTCTGAATTAATCAAAATCATGAAAAATCTGGCATCTGAAGGCAAAAGCATTTTATTTATCACTCATAAACTAAATGAAATTATGGAAGCAGCCGACAGGTGTTCCGTACTGCGGAAAGGCAAATATATCGGAACAGTAAATGTAAATGAGACTACAAAAGAAGAACTGACATCCATGATGGTAGGACGCAGTGTTTCGTTTCATGTGGATAAAAAGGATTTAAAGCCCGGAAAGACAGTTCTTAAAGTTGAAAATATGTCAGTGGCAAGCCGCTATCATAAAGCAGATGCGGTCAAAGATGTCAGTATGGAGATTCATCAGGGAGAAGTGGTCTGTATTGCAGGTATTGATGGAAACGGACAGAGCGAACTGATTTATGGACTGACAGGGATTGACAGGCTGACAGGCGGAAAAATCTGGCTGAATGAGAAAGAGATATCAAGTGTTTCCATAAGGGAAAGAGGCGTTGCCGGAATGAGTTGTATTCCGGAGGACAGGCATAAGTATGGACTGGTTCTGGATTTTCCGCTGGAAGACAATCTCATTTTACACAATTACTATAAAAAACCATTTAATGAAAGAGGATTTATTAACAGGAAAAGAGAGCGGGAATTTGCCGACGGATTAATTGAAGCCTTTGATGTGAGGGCAGGAAAAGGCGCGGAAACTCCGGCAAGAAGTATGTCGGGAGGAAATCAGCAGAAAGCAATTATTGCCCGTGAAATAAATAAGGATGATGACCTGCTGATAGCAGTGCACCCTACAAGAGGACTGGATGTGGCGGCGATAGAGTACATACACAACCAGATTATTAACCAGAGAAATCATAAAAAAGCTGTTTTACTGGTTTCTTTTGAACTGGATGAGGTGATGGATTTATCGGACAGAATACTTGTTATGTATGAAGGGGAAATAGTAGGTGAACTGAACCCAAAAGAAACTACTCCGGAAGAACTGGGGCTTTATATGGCCGGTGCAAAAAGAAATACTTCGGAAGAAAGGAGCGGAGATCATGTTTAAATACCCTGGAAAAGTTTTTGACTTGAATAATGAAGGAACAAAAAGAGTATCGGCTTCGCTCATTTCAATTTTAATTGGATTTATTTTTGGAGGGATTTTGCTTTTTATCACAGCATTATGTATAAGCAGTATCAGCTTTTCCTCTGCACTTGACGGGTTTCGGGTAATGCTTGCAGGGGTGTTTAATCTGGGAAAAAGTGAAAGCGGCAGGTTAATGTTCGGCATAAATGGGAAGCTGATTGGAGATATGCTGTTTCGGGCAACACCTCTTATCATGACCGGATTATCCGTAGCTGTGGCATATAAAACAGGGTTGTTTAATATTGGGGCAGCAGGGCAGTATCTGATTGGAACAGCGGCGGCTATTATTGTTGGGCTGTCTATTGATACTAAGGTGGTACCGGCATGGATTGTGTGGATAGCAGCATTTATTGTTGCTGTGGCAGCAGGCGCATTATGGGGATGTATTCCGGGAATATTCAAGGCATTTCTTAATGTAAATGAAGTCATAACCTGTATCATGACCAACTGGATTGCTGCGAATCTTGTGACTTTGCTTTTTGATGGAAGCAGCTTTATCAACAGGATTGATTATGGAAAAAGCGGGTACACACTTAAATTAAATACCAATGGCGTATCTACGTCAAAAGCCGGACTGGATGCATTGTTTGGCAATGGCAGCGTTAATATGGGAATATTGATTGCAATTTTATTTGCAGTTATTTGCTATTTTTTGATTACTAAATCGGTATTGGGGTTTGAACTGCGTTCCTGTGGAAGCAATAAAAATGCAGCCCGAATGGCAGGAATGAACGAAAAACGAAATATTGTGCTGTCTATGGCGCTGTCGGGAGGGCTGGCAGCAGCAGGGGCGGCATTATATTACCTGAGCGGTAATGTGGAGTTTTACTGGCATACTTCCATGTCGCTGCCGGCAGTAGGAATCAATGGCATACCGGTTGCTCTTTTGGCAAGCTCCAATCCGGCGGGCTGTATTTTTGCAGGGTTGTTTATGGCATATCTTGATATCTCAGGCAGCCAGCTTGGAAATTTGACAGTGTTTAATAAATACAATGCGGACATTATTATCGCAGCAATCGTATATTTATGTGCCTTTACCAAATTCTTTCAGGATAGATTAAGCAGCAGAAAAGGTAAAAGGGAGGTGCAGCAATGACTTTTTTATTACAACAGACATTCATATTCTTTGTTCCATTGATTCTGATTGCCCTGGGCGGTGTTTTTTCCGAGCGAAGCGGAGTAATTAACCTTGCACTGGAAGGAATTATGATTATAGGTGCGTTTGCAGGTGCATGGTTTGTACGTTCCATGCAGTTGGGCGGATGGGATAAAGACCATGCGCAGGTTTTACTTTTGCTGACGCTTTTGCTTACTGCATTTGTGGGAGCTATATTTTCCCTGCTGCTCAGCTTTTCGGCAGTTACTATGAAAGCAGATCAGACAATTGGAGGAATGGCCCTTAATTTACTGGCGCCTGCCATTGTTTTGTTTTTCATTAATCTGCTTTTTAATCAGGGAACGCTTAATCTGGCATATGATGCACCTTCATGGTTTATGATTTTTAAGACAGATCTGGGATTTTCAAGATCGTCTGACTTGGGTACCATTGGTTCCGTATTTTTGGATAAGTTTTATTTGACTAATTATATTGGAATTGGGTTATATATTTTGTTATCAATTTTATTGTATACTACAAAATTCGGTTTAAGACTGCGTGCCTGCGGTGAGCATCCACAGGCCGCTGACAGTGTGGGAATTAATGTATATAAAATGAGATATACAGGAACAACAATTGGCGGAGCGTTAGCTGGAATGGGGGGTTTTATTTATACTCTGACAACATCAAATGGCGCTTCAACAGGTGATGTTGCCGGTTTTGGATTTTTAGCTTTGGCTGTAATGATTTTCGGAAACTGGAAGCCTTTAAATATTGCAGCGGCGGGATTTTTGTTTGGCCTGCTTAAATGCATTGCAGCCAGTTTCAGCACACTTGATATTAATAATGATGGAGTTTATTTGTTAGCTGAGCTGGGGATAAGCACATATGTTTACGGTATGCTGCCATATATAGTAACATTAGTTGTACTGGCGCTTACGTCTAAGAACTCAAGGGCACCCAGGGCAGAAGGTATTCCATATGACAAAGGGGTAAGGTAGACGCAAAAATTTTAAATTAGGGCTTGATTTTATTATCAATACCATATATAATATAACTTGCGTTTCGGGGTGTGGCTCAGGTGGTAGAGCGCTACTTTAGGGAAGTAGAGGCCGCAAGTTCAAGTCTTGTCACTCCGATGTAGTAAAAAGCCATTCTTGCAGATTCAGGAATGGTTTTTTCTTATTTTTTTGAAGTACAGAACACAGTTACAAGATATTCAATGGCAAAAGAAGATTTAATTGGAAATACAAATGAACCTAATCAGGAATTTGACCTGATTGAAGTAGTGATTATCCGGAGGGGAAAAGAAGCATCAGGAGATGATATATTCCAGTATCTGGAATCAGTATTTCAATCAGATATTGAAAGAATGAGAGAGTATGTAGACATACCGGCTGGATCAGAAATCGAAAAGGAGGTAGTGCGTATGACAGGTATGGGACAGACAATTTATGAAAAAGGACGTGAAGAAGGGCTTATACCTTTATTTAAGCTGGTTAAAGATGGCATTATAAAATTTGCGGATGCTGTGGCATATTCTTCTATGAGTGAAGAGGAATTTGATCAAAAGATGAAAAAAGCCGGATACTAAAATAGCAATAAGCCTGTCAATTTGACGGGCTTGTTTTATAGGCAATGGAACATAATTGCAGCAAACAGAAAAACTATGGAAAGATAAGAGGAATCAAAGGCTATGCATGATGTAAAATATTATGATATTGGATTAAATTTATTTTGCAGACAATTTCCGGAACCTGAAAAGATAATTCAGGATGCAGCGGAGCATGGAGTATGCTGTATTTTAACTGGAACAGATCCAAAAGAAAATAAAGAAATTGATAAATTTGTAAAAGAGCATGAAGCTTTTGGAACTGCAGGAATACATCCTCATAATGCTGATCGGGCAAAGCAGGAAGATTTTCAAATGATTGAGAAAATTGTGTCTGCAAATAATAAAATAGTCGCAGTTGGCGAGTGTGGATTAGACTATGATAGAATGTTTTCCACAAAAGAAAATCAAATAAGATGTTTGGAGAAACATATTGTACTTGCAGAGAAGCTGGATAAGCCATTGTTTTTGCACGAGCGGAGTGCAGCAGATGATTTTATAAAAAGGTTTAAAAAACATCCTGATATTTGTAAAAAGTCCGTTGTACATTGTTTTACCGGAGATAAGGAAACGTTGGAACGATATTTATCAATGGGCTTTTCGATTGGTATCACCGGATGGATTTGTGATGAAAGGCGTGGAAAAGAACTGCGGGAAGTTGTGCGGATAATTCCTATGGATCGTATTTTAGTGGAGACAGATGCGCCTTATTTGACGCCTAAAAATGTCCCTGGTCTTGACAGGACAAATGTTCCTCAGAATGTTAAATATGTAGTTAAGGAGCTGGCCAAATATATGAAAGTTACAGAGGATGAATTAACAGAAAATGCCAGAAAGAATACGGAAAGGCTGTTTAAAATAAATGCCTGATTATAATGCAGTTATCCAAAAGCATATTGCTGAAATTGCAGAAAGCGGCGTCATCACACACTTTTCTTTTTTACTTTTGGAAATAAAATTCATAACTGTATTAAGGGAAAGATAAATTGCCATAATAATACAGATTATTTTTGTGGTTTTGCCTGAAAACCATAATGACATAAATCCTCCCATTTGCAAAATGATAATTACAAAAAAGATTTGTAACATAAGCTGTATCGCCAAAACAATCCTCAGTTTCTTAGGAAAAATTTTATACTGTCCACCCATTGTCAATTCTCCCAGAGGTAATCCGCAGATTATAAGAAATGATAATAAAATAATTATGGAAAAAATGATTGCACCTATAATTGCTGCCATAAGAAATCTCCTTTAGGTCAATTTGTATATTTAATATTAACGTAGACGTTGGTTATTTGCAACGAATTTTTGATAAAGGGATTTTGTATGGATTAAATAATAATTTAGGCGGATGCCAGCTTGCCCAGGAAGGAAATGATTTTTATATCGTAGGTGCTGATTCAGTAAGAAAAAAATTGGGTAGTGGTAAAGTAGTTTTGTTGGGAACAGTTACCTCAACAAAAACATTTGACTTATCCGCTTATGATGGATACGAAAAATTTGAATTAAATAAAAACATTTTAGGCCATGTTTCCGGTTCTTATAATCAATCTACAGGAATTTTAACCGTTAATCAAAGCAATGTAACAGGTTATGTCACTATAAGTGGTTATGGTTATGTTATGGATGTCGCCGGAAATGAATCCATACGACGTAATGGTAACGGTCAAATGAGCGGAAATGCTACCTTGGCATATCCCAAAAATGTATACCTAATATATTAGTATTTCTACTTTAAAACATACCATCAAGATATATAAGTGTACCACCACTGTTAATATGTTCTAGCCCAGCTTTAGTAGTTATTGTTTGCCCCGATTTTAAATTAAACTGGTATAAAAACAACTGCTGACCATTATAAGACTGATATCCGATACGTTTACTACTACCGGTAGTTGTAAAAATTATACCATCATAGGTTCCGGTAGATGCGCGTGACCAAAAAAACAAATAAGCAACTCCATCTCTTATGGCTTTATATGTGCCTAAATTAACAGTTTTATAGGTATAGGCGCTATTAAAAGGGAAAACTGTATCTGCACCTGCCTGTGTTTTATATCCAGTAATTTTACCTGATGAGTCTTTAATCCAAGTAGGTTGTTGGGCTAAATTATTATTTAACTTGTTAATGAAGTTAAAAGTATATAAATTAACTCACAAATTTCAAAATAAATCTTGAATCGAACAAATGTTCGATATATAATAT
>VSNT01000229.1 GCA_009774465.1 Lachnospiraceae bacterium | reverse complement strand
ATAGCCAAGCCCATCCGGCATACCGTCAGCTAAAGCCACCACATTATTAAGGGCGGCTCCCAGCTCAATTCCCAGCTCATCCGAGCTGATATACACACGGAACACTTTACTCATAAACATATTCTGCAGGTATTCGGCAGTTTCCTTATCCTTAGCTCCCACTACAATGGTGGTGGGAATTCCTTTCCCAACTTCCTCTGCATGAGAAGGGCCGGAAAGAACTGCAACTGCTGCATTTGGAATTTCCTGCTCAATCACTTCCGATAAGGTCATTAACGTGGTTTCTTCGATTCCCTTGGCAACATTAACTATTTTTTGTCCGTCCTTAACGTAAGGAGCCAGCTTTGCAGCGGTGCTTCTGGTAAAAGGTGATGGAACTGCAAGCACAAGCACGTCCTTATCTGCCGCCGCCAGTTCAAGATCTGTTGTAAATTCCATATCATCAGGAAGAATAACCCCCGGAAGCTTATCCTTATGCTCATGTGTTTTTTCAAGCATTTGAATTTCCTCTTCCAAAATAGACCATAGAGTAACCTGATTTCCATTATTATGAAGAAGCCATGCAAGGGCACATCCCCAGCTTCCGGCTCCGATAATTCCTACATTTGACATTTTTGTTCAACCTTCCCTTCCATTTTAAAGCATCCTGCGCTGTCTTTTCGGCTGCTTTAGGTTATTGTCTGTTTTTCTTTGTAAGATAGGTTTTCCGCTCTTCTCCTCTAATCAGCCGCTTTATATTTTCACGATGTTTATAGTAGGCCAATATGGTAAGCAGCGCTGTGATTATGTACATTTCAATCAGTACTGCCTGGGAAGAGCCAAAAAGTCCCATTTGTCCTGCCACCACCATCTCAATCATAAGTCCTGCATAGACAAGAAGGGAGCCTAATGAAACATAATGGGTGATAAAAAATGCACCAAAAAACAGGATTACTCCCATTGGAATAAATGCAGGGTGAAAGGATAAAATAAGACCGGCCGTTGCAGCAATCCCCTTTCCTCCTTTAAAATTTAAATAAAATGGGAAATTGTGGCCTAAAATAGCACCTGCCGCAGCATACAGCTTAAGCAGATAAATCTCATCCGGATGAGAAGCATCAAAAACAATTCCGCAGATTACAATTGCAAAAATACACTTTAAAATATCTCCCAATAAGACAATAAGTCCTGCCTTTGTTCCCAAAACTCTTAACGTATTTGTAGTTCCGGCATTTCCACTTCCATATTGCCTTATATCAATTCCGTGCAGCTTTCCATAAATAAATGCTGTTTGAAACAGTCCGAATACATAACCAATTGCGATACAGATTATTCGTTCCACTTTATTTGTTTTCCTTCCTTTCCCTGATGATAAACTTAAGGGGCGTTCCCCGAAAGCCAAAGGCCTCTCTGATTTTATTTTCAATATATCTGGTGTAGGAAAAGTGCATTAATTCTTTATCATTTACAAAAATCACAAAAGTAGGCGGCTTTACCCCAGCCTGGGTAATGTAAAACAGCTTGAGTCGTTTTCCTTTATCGGAAGGCGGCTGTTGAAGCGCCACAGCCTCACTCATGATCTCATTGAGCACTCCTGTGGAAATCCGCAGCGCATGATTTTCGCTTACCATATCAATCAGATCATACAGTTTGGGAAGCCGCTGGCCTGTTACCGCGGAGATAAATGTAATTTCCGCATAGGGCATGTAAGACAGCACTTCTCTGATTCGGGCGGTGTATTGATTCACCGTTTTATTATCCTTTTCGATCATGTCCCATTTGTTGACAGCTATAATGACTGCTTTTCCTCTGTCATGGGCAATTCCTGCGATCTTGGCATCCTGCTCGGTAACGCCCTCTGCCGCATCAATCAGCAAAATAACAATATCCGCCCGTTCAACAGCGCTCACCGTACGGACGATCATATATTTTTCCAGTTCTTCCTTAATTTTATTTTTACGCCGCAGTCCTGCCGTATCAATAAAAACATATTCCCTGCCATTATGCTCAACCGGTGTGTCCACTGCATCTCTTGTGGTTCCTGCAATATCGGAAACAATAAGCCTGTTTTCTCCGATCAGTTTATTAATCAGGGAGGACTTGCCCACATTGGGCTTTCCCACAATGGCAACCCTAATCCTGTCGTCCTCTTCCTCATCCCCGCCAGCTTCTCCAAAATAACTGATTAACTCATCCAGCATATCTCCTATACCAAGCTGATTGGATGCAGAAATGGGATGGGGTTCTCCAATCCCAAGATTATAAAACTCATAAGTATCCGCCATGTACTTTTCAAAGTTGTCCACTTTATTTACTACCAGCACCACCGGCTTATGGGAACGCCTCAACATGTCCGCAACTTTGGCATCCGCATCCACCATTCCCTGTCTTACATCTACCATAAAAAGAATCACATCAGCAGTATCAATGGCAATCTGCGCCTGTTCGCGCATCTGGGATAGGATTACATCCCTGCTATCCGGTTCAATGCCGCCGGTATCAATCAGGGTAAATGCCTTATCTAACCAGGTCACATCCGCATAAATGCGGTCTCTGGTAATTCCCGGCGTATCCTTTACAATGGAAATCCTCTGCCCTGCCAGCGCATTAAATAAAGTTGACTTTCCTACGTTTGGCCTTCCTACCACTGCAACAATCGGCTTTCTGCTTTTACTCATTTAATCATCCTCTCCTAATATGGCATTTACAAAGTCATATCCGCTTGATTTTACAATATCTACTTTTACTTGTAAAGCCTTTTCCACATCACTGACTGTTACATCATCCAGAAAAATCTCTTCCCCGCTTCTTAATGTGTTTTGGGGAAGTAAAAGCCGCTCCCCAAGTCTTTTGCCCTTAAGCTGGGAAATAATATCCTGCCCGGTAAGAAGCCCTGTCACGGTAATCATTTCTCCAAAAAAATAATTTGTAATCTGATGTACCCGAATGCAAAGACTGGGAAACCCTTTCATCATTTCTTCTGCCATCTGCCGAATATAGGGATACGCAAGCCTGCCTGTGGCCACGGAAACTTCATGGGTGCAAGCCCTTTTCATTTTTCGTTTCGCCGCTTCGCCTATTGCATCCTTAAATTCATTCAGCAAAAGTCTTATCATTCCCACACCGTTTTCCAACTGCAGATACCCGTCGTAATTTTCTTCCTCCGGAATGTCCTCTTCCGCCAGAATATACCATTCATCACTGGCATGAATAAAGTGGGTGCCATGTGCCTTAAAAATTTCTTTTTGAAACTGATGAATCATTTCAAGAACTTCTT
>VSNT01000228.1 GCA_009774465.1 Lachnospiraceae bacterium | reverse complement strand
TTATGATGATGGAAATAAAATAGAAAATATCACAAAAGAAAATATTGTTGATTATTTATATTGTAGAAGTAATATTGATCTTGTTATTAGAAGTGGCGGATATCAACGATCGAGTAACTTTATGATATGGCAAACTGCTTGTGCAGAGTTTTTCTTTACAGATGTTTTATGGCCAGATTTTAATGAAAAAAATTTTAATGAAGCCATTGATTTTTATTATAATACAACTATTAATAATGGAAAGTAATACTTGAAATAATAGTTTTAAGTAGAAAGGGAACGGAATGAAAGTAAAAGAATATGTAGAGAAATTAATAGAACGAGAAGGAAAATTATACGGAAAGAGATATGAAAAAGACGGAATTGTATATAGGGAAGTAAGTAGTAGGTTTCCTAATGGCAAAAAAATTCTTTGTGAATTAGGAAACTTTATAGATGAATTTGGTGAAAATAACATGGATGATGACAGAAGTAGCAGATTTCATTTTTTGCAAATTAACTATGAAATTATAAGAACAGTAAGTTATGAAAGAGAAAAGCGGAAGATGATTGAAGATACACCAATAATAGTAGGTGGAAACTATGCAATAGAGATGAAGGCATATGAACGCGATTTAGAAAAAGGATGTTTACTGTGCAGTTCTTTTGAGAATGACTACAGGGAATGGTAAAACCAATTAGAATCTAAGTTTTATGTATAGGAGATAATTTTATGAGAAAATTTGCAGTAATGAGATTTGATTATCCTGGTGATGTTCATGAATTTTTACGTAAGCATCAAAAATTAAGCCTCTATGATACAGAATGTAAAGATTTTTTAGTAGTAGAAACTGAAAAAAGCGGTAAACCAGAATATAAGAGAAAAACTGTTGCTAGATTTGTTAGTGAGAGTGATAAATTACTTATAACATCTTTTGACAGTTATAAAAAATTAAGTGATAATGCAAAGAAGATTATCAATTGTGTTAAAATGCCAGATGAAGATTTGATTAAATTGCAGATTGGAAAATCATTTAATGGAATTACTATTGATCCAGATTTATATTATGAAGTATTTCATTTTGCAACAGATAATGGATTAAAATATTGGAGACATGATGTTGAAGATGGAGAACAAATTGAAATTTGCATTAATCCTGAAAGTATAGTACGGTTAGAGTAGACGATGAAATTAGATATTTATGTATTTGATTGGGGTGATAATGTGGAAACTACAAGTATAATACCTGCAATAAGAGTTATTAAAGAAAATAGTACGTCAGGATGCAATATGGTTATTACATTTGGGGACAATATAAGAATTACCGATATTAAAGGAAGAAATTTTTCTGGAATATTCCTTTGTATGGATCTTGCAAAAAATGAAGAAGGATATGATTCAATAAAATTGGCAATTGGAAATGAAGAGATAAATATTCTATGTTGCAATATAAAAATATAGAAGAAGTATAGGAGTAAAGTCTACATAAAATAGTAAGAAAGCATTTGGAGATAAAATCCAGATGCTTTTTATTATACAAAAAAATAAAAATGGAAAAGGAGAGAATGATTATGAAACAAAAAACAAATGTTACAGAAAACAACAGAACTGATGGATGTGGAATGACAAAAGATCAGATGATTGAGTTAATGGAGAAAATCAACAGAGGACACAAAGACAATTTGGAAAATCGTAGAAGTGCATTGAATACGCTTGTCGGCGCATTTCCTGTAGGTGGAAAAATATTTGCGGTTGTGTCACTGGATGAATTACATATTGATGAATCCTATCAGCGATCATTGCAGAACCATGTGAAAATTATTGCAAGAGACTGGAATCCGACTAAATGTGATCCGTTGAAGATTAATTTCAGAGAAGATGGAAACTTTTATGTGTGGGACGGCCAGCACCGTTTGGAAGCTGCAAGGTTGCGTGGAATCAAATATTTGTTATGTGATATCACGGTCGGTCTTACTCAGGAACAGGAGGCATCATTATTTGGCTGTCAGGGAGTTGGAATTAAGAAACCTGATCCGTATGATATTTTCAAAGCTAATGTTTGTTCCGGTGAGGAAATTGATACAGCTATTAAGAATATGTGTGATAACTATAATTTACTTGTCAACAGGAACAATAAGAAGGTTGGAAATTTATCATGTCTTACACTTGCAAGAGATATTTTCAAGCCTGGTGATGGAGAATATTTCGAGTGGGTGCTGGAACTGTTGCATAAGGCAAGATGGAATGTATTTTCTCAGTCTCATTGCCATAGAGTGATAAATTCCTTATATGAGATCAGAAAATCTTCTGAGGAAGAAAATGAATTTGTGCAGCGTAAGTTAATTACCTATTTGAAAGGAACAAATCCAGACGAACTTTTGATTAATGCAACAATTAAATATCCGGAGTTCAAGGATGAGAGTAAAAAAATAAAGTTGTTTTTGTTGGATATTATAAACGGAGATGATGAACCGACAGGTGAAGTAATTGGAAAGCGGAACAAATTTATTGCATAATACATATTGCGGTTACTGACTTTCATCGGTTAGTAACCGATTTATTTCACGCTGTATATGTGTTGGAACGTGCTCTATACTTTTCCACGAAAAAGAGAAGTAGTTTATATAAAATGATTGGAGGATAAAAACATATGGCATATATTTTACAAAAAGACGATTATTATTGCTATTTGGATGGTAAACATACAGTGTGTAAAACACAAAACCTAAATTTGGCAACAAGGTTTGAAACACAAGGTAGTGCCAGAGCTATGTTAAATAAAGCAACAAAGAAATTGAAAGATTATAAGATTGTTGATATGGAAACCATGCAACAGGTAGGAGATATACATAAAATTAAACGGAAACAATTTTCTGCAACGGAAAGAGTAAAAATTTATAATAAAGGTAAAGGAAGATGTGCCATATGTGGAAAATTCGTTCCATATGATAGTTTTACGGTTGATCATATTATTCCGTTAGCAAAAGGTGGAACTAATGCAATGGACAATCTTCAAGTTGCTTGTAGTGTTTGCAACCTTATTAAGCAAGATATATTACCAGAAGATTTGATGACAAAATTGACGGAAATTGTATTGTATCAGATGAAAAATTCATATAATGACAAGTTATGGAAAAGAATGAATTATTTAAGGCAATTGGAACAAAAGAGAATATTTCTAAATGTAATAAAAAGAATATCATAGTCTTGAAATCATCGTTTGAACGGAGGTTATTGTATTGAAACAAAAAATATTAGAAAATTTTAACGAATTTATAA
>VSNT01000227.1 GCA_009774465.1 Lachnospiraceae bacterium | reverse complement strand
GAGTATAAATCTCTTCTTTTCTCAATGCATCCATAATATACACCTCCCCTCTTCCAAAAATCATTTATTTTATTATAACCGTTACATAATCTGTTTTATGTCCGGTCCCCTGCATTACACCACCCGAAATCCTTTCCCCACAATGCAGCTTTCCACCGAGGAAATATCCTCTGTCTGGAGTACCATAACCGGTTTGCCGGAATCTCTGTTAAAGGAAAGGTAAATGTAATTTACATTAATGTTGCTTTCGGACAGTGCCTGGAGCAGTGCATTTAAGTTACCAACCTTATCCTCCACTTCAACGCCGATTACATCCGTCAGCTTGCATAAATATCCTGCCTCTTCCAGAGCTTTTTTTGCCTTCTCCGCATCGGAAACCACCATGCGGATAATCCCGTATTCCGCACTGTCATTTGTTACCGAACCCCAGATATTAACTTCCTCATCCTTTAGAATCCCTGTAATGTGCTGCATGGTTCCCTTCTTATTCTGTGCAAAAATTGATAATTGTCTTAACATAATAAATCCTCCATATTTTTATCCCCGCAGGGTATTTAATTTATGATACAAAATCAAACAAACTAATCTGGTTTGACTCGGGAAGCTCTCCCAACAAATGCAGGCTGTCCATTAAGTCAATAATTGTTTTGGATACCTTGGTGCGCTGACGGAAATCGTCTTTGGAAAGAAACGGTCCATCCTTCGCTGCTTCCACTATCGCATCCGCCGCTTTTTCCCCCAATCCGTCAATACTGTTTAATGATGGCATCAGCTTTCCCTCCACAATCTGAAAGTTTCGGGAATGTGCCGAAAAAATATCAATGGGAACAAAGTCAAAGCCTCTTGCGTACATCTCCTGCACGATCTTCATATCCTTAAAAGATTCCTGTTCCTTTTTAGAAAGGGTATCGCTTCTTCTCTTATAATCCGTCATCACCTTCTCTAAATGCTGCTGCCCCTGGCACATGATTTCGTAGGAAAAAGCCGAGGCACGAATGGAAAAATAAGCAGCGTAATAAGCAAGAGGATAATAGATTTTACAGTACGCAATTCTCCATGCCATCATAACGTATGCCGCCGCGTGCGCCTTGGGAAACATATATTTAATTTTTTTGCAGGACCAGATGTACCAGTCCGGCACTCCTTTCTCCTTCATGGCATCTTCCCACTCTTTTTTCAGCCCTTTTCCTTTACGGACGCTTTCCATAATTGTAAAGGATAATGCACTGTCTACTCCCTGATTAATCAGATAAATCATAATATCATCACGACAGCAGATCGCAGTGGAAATGGTGGCCTTGCCCTCCATAATCAACGTCTGGGCATTTCCCAGCCAGACATCTGTCCCATGACCTAAACCGGAAATTCTGATTAAATCGGAAAACTGTTTTGGCTTTGTGTCAAGAAGCATTTGAATCACAAATTCTGTTCCAAATTCAGGAATTCCAAGACATCCTACCGGACAGTTATTAATCTGATCAGGAGTAATGCCAAGCGCAGAGGTGTTTTGGAACAGTGACATCACCTTGGTATCATCCAGTGGAATTGTGGTGGGATCAATTCCGGTCAAATCCTGCAGCATACGAATCATGGTGGGATCATCATGTCCTAATATATCAAGTTTCAGCAGATTGTGGTCAATGGAATGATAATCAAAATGTGTGGTCACTATATCGGTTTCCATGTCATTTGCCGGATGCTGCACAGGAGTAAAGGAATTAATATCCTCTCCCACGGGAAGCACAATAATGCCTCCGGGATGCTGTCCTGTACTTCTTCGGATTCCCGTACATCCTGCTGCAATACGGTTGATTTCACAGCCACGCTTTGATTCTTCCCGTTCCTCATAGTATTTTTTTACATAGCCAAAGGCTATTTTTTCCGCCATAGTTGCAATGGTTCCGGCGCGATAAGTTTGTCCTGCTCCAAAAATAACCTCTGTATACTTATGCGCTTTACTTTGATATTCTCCTGAAAAGTTCAGGTCAATATCCGGTTCTTTATCTCCCTTAAATCCAAGAAAGGTCTCAAAAGGAATGTCAAACCCGTCCTTCACCAAAGGCTTCCCACATACCGGACATGCTTTATCCGGCATATCACAGCCTGCATTTCCCGCATATGCCTTTACCTCCGGGGAGTCAAAATCACTGTAATAGCAATTGGGGCATCTGTAATGGGCGCTCAAAGAATTAACCTCTGTAATTCCTGCCATAAACGCCACTAAAGAAGATCCCACAGAACCACGGGAACCTACCAGATACCCATCCTCCACCGACTTCCAGACCAGCTTCTGGGCAATAATGTACATAACTGCAAATCCGTTTGTGATAATGGAATGGAGTTCTTTCTCCAGACGGTCCTTCACAATCTGAGGGAGTTCTTCCCCGTACAGCTCATGGGCCCGGCCATAGCAGATATCGGTCAGCGTCTTATCACTGTCAGGAATCACAGGCGGACACTTATCAGGACGCACCGGCGCCATCACGTCAATCCTGTCTGCAATTTTATTTGTATTGGTAATCACCACTTCTTCCGCTTTCTCGCTGCCAAGATATGCAAACTCCTCCAGCATTTCTTCTGTCGTTCTGAAATACAAAGGCGCCTGATTATCTGCATCCAGGAACCTGCGTCCCGCCATAATAATTCTGCGGTAGATCTCATCCTCGGGATCTAAAAAATGCACATCACAGGTAGCCACCACCGGCTTGTTAAATTCTTCTCCCAGTTCAACAATTTTCCGGTTTACATTCATTATATCTTCCATGCTGTTAATAGATGGAACTTTTTCAGACTCAATCATAAAATTATTATTTCCAAGAGGCTGTATTTCCAGATAATCATAAAAGTTTACCAGCCTTGCAATTTCCGTATCCGGTTTTCCTTCCAGCAATGCACGGTAAAGCTCTCCCGCTTCACACGCACTGCCCAGAATAAGTCCTTCTCTGTATTTTAAAAGAAGACTTTTGGGCACTCTTGGTCTTTTATTAAAATAGGTGAGATGAGATTCTGAAACAAGGGTATAGAGATTTTCCCGCCCTACATTATTTGCCGCCAGGATGATCGCATGATAGGAAGGAAGTTTTTTTATAATTTCCGGGCTGGAATCTCCCATAACGTTTACTTTGGCAAGAGTGTCCGCCCCTTTTTCCTTCAGCATGGGAATAAACTTTACAAAAATTTCAGCAGTAGCCTGCGCGTCATCCACCGCCCTGTGATGGTTTTCCAGAGAAACCCCCAGCGTTTTAGCCACAGCATCCAGAGTATGCTT
>VSNT01000226.1 GCA_009774465.1 Lachnospiraceae bacterium | reverse complement strand
CGCCAAAGGCGACAGCGGTGCAGATACCATCCGCGTAGTCGCCTGCTTTGCTGACCTCTGTGCCATGCGCCATCCAAAGGAAGGCGCTCCGATGGTTGCGGCAGGTAAATCCTCCATTCCGGTAATCAATGCCGGTGACGGAGGGCATCAGCACCCTACCCAGACGCTTACGGATTTGTTGACTATCCGCTCTCTGAAAGGACGTCTTGACCACTTTACCATTGGATTATGCGGGGACTTAAAATTTGGACGTACTGTCCACTCTCTGATTAACGCCCTTTCCCGCTATGAAGGAATGAAATTCATCTTCATTTCTCCCAATGAACTTAGGGTGCCTGACTATGTTACCGATATGCTAAAAGAAAAAAATATTCCCTACGAGGAAGTCATACGCCTGGAAGATATTATGCCCAAGCTGGATCTTCTGTACATGACAAGAGTTCAAAAAGAACGTTTCTTTAATGAAGAAGATTATGTAAGATTAAAAGATTTTTATATTCTGGACAAGGCAAAAATGGCACTGGCCGGTCCCGATATGCTGGTTCTCCACCCCCTTCCAAGAGTCAATGAAATTTCTGTGGAAGTGGATGATGATCCCAGAGCAGTTTACTTTAAACAGGTCCAGTATGGCGTCTATGTAAGAATGGCCCTTATCTTAACCTTACTTAATATTAAAGTTGATTAACCTGTAAAATCAAAACAGGAGAAATGAGGTGAAATATGCTTAATGTAGGAAAAATTGAAGAAGGCTTTGTTTTAGATCATATCAAAGCCGGAAAAAGCCTTTCCATTTATCACCATCTTCAGCTTGATAAGCTGGACTGCACCGTTGCAATCATTAAAAATGCCAAAAGCAACAAAATGGGAAAAAAGGACATTTTAAAGGTAGAATGTGATATTGATATGCTGGATTTGGATGTTCTGGCATTCATTGACCATAACATTACCGTCAATGTAATCAAGGACGGGGAAATTGTTTCCAAAAAAGAATTACTGCTTCCCAAAGAAATTAAAAATGTAATCCGCTGCAAAAATCCCAGATGCATCACTTCCATCGAACAGGAGCTTCCTCATATTTTTGTGCTTGCTGATGAGGAAAAGGAAATTTACCGCTGCAAATATTGTGAGGAGAAGTATTCGGAACGGGCATAATATGGAAATAAATGCCACTCACATTAGAGTTCTATTTGAAAAAGCCAGAGTTATTCTCTGGCTTTTTTCTCTGAATGATTCAATTCTGTTCACGATCCCATATAACGCAGGGTTTTCAGAAAATCATTATTTGAAGTATTATTTGATTGTATCGCTATTGTTCAACACCAACGTACTGTATAAAAACAGCACGTCACAATGATTAAAATCAATGAACTGTCCCAAATGATCCGGATGGATATAGCGGATATCTACCAGATCAATCTGTGCATACCCGCTGATTAACAAAGGCGCAATACTTGAGCCGAAAGAATCCCGGAACATGACAAGCTTTTTATCCGTCTGTGCATAAGGATTCTTTATGGTAATAAGCGAAAGAGAGCCTGACAGGAACATTTCATAAGGATCTCTCCCTGTCGTTTCCTCATCCGATATATTATAAACCGGCATTTCCCTTTGATTCTGCCAGTCATAGACCTGACAACTACAAATATCCTCTCCCGTCACATACATAAGCTTATCAGGCGCAAATGGCAATGCCGCCTGTCCATAATACACGCCATAGAAATCCTGCTCCAGCGTATGGATCTCATAATCCTCTGAAAGCGTAGTTCCCATTGACAGCGCCAAACGCTCTGCCACATCCATGATCTTTTCCTGCCTCCAATGAGTATCCGTCCTGTAATAATCATCCCGCTCAAGCAGATCTGATATGGATATATATGTTGCAAAATCTGCCTGTTCCTCCATTTGATATTCAAAATCCGCATAATCCATAGATAAATAACCGCCCTCCTTCGCCAGAAAACAGTTTTTATCCGGAATTACACTAAGATAAACCTGATTTTCGTCTGTCAGATATTTCTCACAGATATAGCGGAACCGTCCCACCGCCCGTTTCAGCGAAGCTTCATTCACAGGATATTCCATAGCCGATAAGAAATCTTCCGCTGCATAGATCCCGTTATTGTCCTGTTTACAAAAAATATGAAGCGCCGTAACTGCCTTGATGCTGCGCAGAAAATTACGGAAGGGAAAGGAATCCACAGCATAAGCTTCAAAATCAGACATAAACCGTCCGCTCCACACTCCTGCCGCTCCAAATTCCGGCATCGGCAAAAGCAGACGTCGTTCACTTTCCGAATACTTATCCTTCGGCAAAAGCAGACATAGCAGGAAACCTCCGGCAAATAACAGCGCAAATAAGATACACAGCACAAAGTCTTTTTTCTTCGTTCCCATAAGCCTGTCTCCTAAAATCGAAAATATAAAAAAGGATTAAAAGATCCGTCCACCAAATAAGCCGTCACAACCAAAAGTAATGCAGCCAGCACAACAGGTTCCATAATATTAAACACTCTGCCGCCTTCTAAATTTTTAGAAATTTTCTTTACCACCCTGGCTGCTAAAGGTGTTGCTCCGATTCCACCGATCAAAAAAATAACCGAAAAGCTTCTGAAATAATATAACGCTTCCGCCGAAACAAGGGGAATCCCTCCCACTCCAAACAGCCCGGCAATATCCGAAAATGCCTGCCCCAGGTTTTCCGCATTAAAAATCACAAAGCTTACCATGACAAAAAACAATGTATAAATATGGGAAAAAAATCGATTTCTTTCCAGCTTTTTCAACATCCACAGCTTTTCCATCGTCAAAAAAAACGCAAAAAACAGCCCCCACAAGATAAAATTCCATGCCGCCCCATGCCAAAAACCGGTAAGCATCCATACTGTCAGAATATTAACCAACTGTCTTCCCCGGCCTTTCCGGTTCCCTCCCATAGGAATATAAACATAATCTCTGAACCACGTCCCCAGGGAAATATGCCATCTGCGCCAAAATTCTGTGATACTGGCAGAAACATAAGGATAATCAAAGTTCTCCTGAAAATGAAATCCAAACATTCTGCCTAACCCAATCGCCATATCACTGTACCCTGAGAAGTCAAAGTAAATATGCAAGGCAAAGGCAACTGCATACATCCAGTAAAACAGTACCGACTTTTCCCCTGATATACGGAACACGCCGCACAGTTCCCCCAATTGGTTGGCGATCAAAACCTTTTTCGCCAGACCGACCACAAAGCGGCGTATTCCGTAAGCCGCTTCGCTCCATGAATGCTCTCTTC
>VSNT01000225.1 GCA_009774465.1 Lachnospiraceae bacterium | reverse complement strand
AAGTATAACAGTACATTGGATTATATAGAAAAAGATAAATTTTTAAACGGTTAACATAAGTAAATTATGTTAACCGTCATATACATTGTAAATGCGAAGGCTAAAAACACAATCACAGGCACTGTTATAAAGCCTGCCGAAGAAGCGAGCAACTATTCGTTAAACTTGTGTTTTGCGAATAGTTGGTTGTGTAGCCAAACTTACTATTTATTTGTTCTTTGTCTCAAAATCTTCAATATACTGGATCAGCAATTTAACAGTTCCTTCTATTCCAAGAACACTACTGTCAATGCACAGGTTATAGCTGTCGGCACGTCCCCATTTTTTTGAAGAGTAATAATTATAATAGCTTTGGCGCTGTTTATCTTTTTTAATGCACATATCCTTGGCTTTGGAAGCATCCAGATCATATTTCTTCATAATTCGGTTTTTCTTGGCTTCCTCATCCGCATAAATAAAAATATGCAGACAGTTTTTCATTTCACTCAATGCATAGTCTGCACAACGGCCTACGATCACACAGGGGCCTTCGCCTGCAATCTTTTTAATTGTATCAAACTGCGCAAGGAATACCTTGTGGCTGATTGGCATATCCACAAAATGAGATGCGTTATATCCGAAGGAATAAGTGTCCATTACCAGATTATATAGAAATGAATTTGTTGGCCTTTCGTCATGATTTTCAATCATTTCCTCGCAAAAACCGCTTTCTTTTGCTGCCCTGCTTAAAAGCTCCTTATCAAAACATTTTATTCCAAAATGTGCCGCAAGCTTTTCTCCAATTTCACGCCCGCCTGAACCAAATTGACGCCCTATTGTAACAACTGTATTCATATAAAACCTCCTGATATTTAAATTATTAAATATATTATACATAAAATTGGTTAAAAGTTCAATCTATTGTCAGAAAATTCAATTTAATTGCTCCAGCAAGTTGATAAAATATTCCGGAAAAGGTGCATCTGTTTCAATATATTCCTTTGTCACCGGATGATGAAAACCCAGAATTTTGGCATGGAGCGTCTGCCCTTCTAAATGAAATGGACAGTTTTTTGCCCCATATACTGTATCTCCCAACAGAGGATACCCCAAATGCGCCATATGCACTCTGATCTGATGAGTGCGTCCTGTTTCAAGCTGACATTCTATGTAAGTATATTTATCAAAATGTTTTAACACTTTATAATGTGTGACTGCCTCTTTTCCGCCATTTCTTACTACTGCCATTTTCTTGCGGTCAACAGGATGCCTTCCTATCAGAGTTTGAATGGTTCCTGTCTCTGCTTTTAAATTGCCGCAGCAAATTGCGTGATATTTTCTAATTATGGTATGCTCCTTAAGCTGCTGTGCAATTGCTGCATGTGCTCTGTCATTTTTGCAGGCAATCACAGAACCTGTTGTATCACGATCAATTCGATGTACAATTCCCGGACGTAAAACCCCATTGATTCCACTGAGCTCCCGGCCGCAATGGGCCAACAAGCCGTTTACCAGCGTACCGCTGTAATGCCCTGGTGCAGGATGAACCACCATTCCTTTAGGCTTATTAACAACAATTACATCACTGTCCTCATACAAAATGTCAAGAGGTATCATTTCAGGAACAATATCTGGTGTAATTGCGGGAGGAAGTATCACCTGAACCTTATCATCCGCCTTTACACGATAACTGGATTTAATCTGCCTGCCATTTACTGTGATTTTACCTTCTGAAAGGAGCTTTTGAATATAAGAACGGGATAAAGAGTCGATAAGCTCATTTAAGCATTTATCGACTCTCTCCTCTTCCATCTCTTCCGTTATTGAAAAAGAAAATTCTCTAAAATTCTCCGGCATACTCATTTTAATTCCCTGAATTTTTTCTGATTGAAACTTAAGAAGTTAAAATCATTATCTTTATAGACAAAAAGCACCTGAAAGACCAAAATTACTGTTGCGAAAGTAACGTACATATCAGCAACATTAAAAATCGGAAAATTAATTAAAACAATATAAATAAAATCAACTACATAATCAAATCGAATTCTGTCTATCATATTTCCAATTGCACCCGCAGAAATCATAATAAGCAGCACATGAAGACTGAAATATTTTTTATCCTGAGGTACTCTGATCAGGACATACACAATTACCATTAAAAAAATGAATGCAACAAATAGAAAAAATATTTTTTGATTCTGCAGCATACCGAAAGCCGCGCCACGATTTTCAAGGTAATTAAATTCAAGAACACCGTCAATAATACTGAACGCCGCCTGGTTTTTTAATTTTAAAACAGCAATATACTTGGTAAATTGATCCAGTGCCGCCAAAACAAATAAAAGGATTATATCCATAATAAGTAACTTTACTTTTTGCTTATTCATAACTTTCCCTATTCACAATCCTCCACATAATGAATTTCCTCAAGCGCCTTTATAATGTCATCATCTGTTACTGTTCTGTCAATTACTGCTTTTCCAACTTTTTTAAGAAGAACAAATTTAATACTGTCTCCTTCTGCTTTTTTGTCTGACTTGGTCAATTTTAATATTTCGTCAGGATCTATATCCTGAATAGAAATCGGCAGATTAAATGGAACAAACATATCTCTTATTTCAAAATATTCTTCCATAGAAAGCCATTCATGCTTCCAGGAAATAAAAGCTGCCGCAACAGCACCAAGGGCAACACATTCTCCATGTGTCAAAGAAAAATTCATATATTTTTCAATGGCATGTCCTATGGTATGTCCAAAGTTAAGAAGCGCCCTGTCCCCCTTTTCGGTGGGATCTTTTTCAACAACGAGTTTTTTGATCTTACAGCTTCTTTCTATCATTTCAAGGAGGATTTCTTCATCTCTGTCACAAATTTCATAGATATGATCCAGGAGCCATTCATAAAAGAGCGCATCCTTTATAAGACCGTGTTTCATAACCTCCGCAAATCCGCTGAAAAACTGCCGGTCATCCAGCGTTTTTAATGTACTCACATTCATGTAGACCAGTTTGGGCATATAAAATGAGCCAACCATATTTTTATATCCGTCAAAATCTACCCCTGTTTTTCCGCCAATGCTGGAATCAGACTGTGCAATTAATGTAGTTGGAATTTGCACAAAATCAATTCCCCTTAAGTAGGTCGCTGCAGCAAATCCGGTAATATCGCCAACTACACCGCCGCCTAAAGCAATTAAAAGGTCTTTCCTGTCAAACTTTTCTTTGATAAGAAATTCATAAATATCTTTCACCGTTGATAATGTTTTATTTTCCTCACCTGCCGGAAATGTAAACAGAACATTTTTCTTACAGTTTCCATTTAAGAGCT
>VSNT01000224.1 GCA_009774465.1 Lachnospiraceae bacterium | reverse complement strand
ATATAATTGTAAGTTTATATATTAGAAGTTTGAGAGAGGAAAAACTCTTTAATGTTATATATGAAAAGATTATATTAGATTTTTTTAAACTTAATCGGGCATACTTGTTAACCGGAGATGGAGATACAAATTTTATTTCCAATCAAATTTTTTATTATGTATCAAAAGAGCTTGGAGCAGTAACAAAATTTTATAAAGATAATACGGGAATAGGTATTATTAATGTAGAAGGACGGGTTTTTGAGCCTTATGCACATATAATGGAAATTCGTTTTTTTACAAAGGAAAGTACTTATTTAAAAGCGCTATTAGCAAATGGGTGGAATGGAAAAATTTTTTATCTGCCTGATTTGGTGTATATGGAAAGTTATAAAAAATACAAAAATATAGTCCGGAAATTTAATGAAAAAGTCAATATTTTATGGGCCCCATCATATCCATTTAAAGGTCATTATTCTATGCGAAGCTTCCTTTTGGATAATGAATTTGTTATAAAGGAATGCAAGGATAAGGATGTGGAACTATATATAAAATATCATCCGAATCAAGATGAATTTTTTACTAACGAATTTAAGGAGCAAAGTAGAAATATTAATAATATTCATTTTGTAAACAAACAGGATACAATAGAGAACTTTATAGAAAATTCTGATATTGTAATTACTACTCCATCTACAGTGATTATGGATGCTGCACTAAAAAAGAAATTGGTAATTTGCCTAGTAGATGTTTATAGTTATCACTTGATAGAGCATATGGAAAGTGGATTTATTTTAGCTAAGAGAGAGGAATTAGCGTTTGATGAGTATATCAAAATTGCGATGGAAAAGTCGAATTTAGATAACCGCTATGAGTATTATTTGAAAAGGCAGGAAGATTATATAAATAAATTTTATGAATCAGATACTAATATTAATGAAATACTTTTCAACATTATAAATTTTCTGAAAGAGAAAGATGGGGTAAAGGCTAATGACAAATTTACTGATAATTCAAGCCAGGACTGGCTCGAGTAGGCTGCCTAATAAAGTTTTGAAAAATATATGCGGAAAACCTATGCTGCAACATATAATTGAACGCGTGAAAAACTGTAAGAATGTTGATTATGTAATGGTTGCCACTACAAAAAAAGATACTGATAATGAAATCGCATTTTTGTGCCAAAAGATGGATATAGATTATTACAGGGGATCAGAAAATGATGTCCTTGACAGGTATTATCAGGCAGCTAATCTATATAAACCTGAAAATATTATTAGAGTGACAGCAGATTGTCCGCTTATTGACAGTCAATTGATTGACGAGATGATAGAGATACATGCTAATGGTAATTATGATTATACTTCCAACACATTGGTTGAAACGTATCCTGATGGATTAGACGCTGAGATTTTCAAATTCAGCGCATTAGAAAAGGCCTGGAAAGAAGCTGACCTTGCTTCCGAAAGAGAACATGTAACCCCCTATATTAAATTTAAAGGTGATTTTAAAAAATATTCTGTTGAAAGAAAGCCATCTCTGGCAGAAAAGAGATGGACGGTTGACACGGAAAAAGATTTTGAAATGGTATCAAAAATATATGAAGCTTTATACAGTAAAAATCAATATTTTGGGACAAATGATATATTGAAATTTATTGAAAATCACAAAAGTATTGAACTGGTAAATTCCGGCATAATAAGAAATGAAGGATATCTAAAATCACTTGAAAATGATTACAATATAAACAAAAATTAAGAAAAAAATTTATTAAGAGAATAAAGTAAATTTGGAGAAGCTTATGGGTGCAAAGAAGATAATACATGATGCCATTTTTATATTATATTTTCTGAAGGATATTTTGCGGGAGAAAATAAATGGAGCTAAAGGAACAAAACCCTCCAAATTGGGAAATGATATTGTTGTAT
This sequence comes from Lachnospiraceae bacterium, assembly GCA_009774465.1. Lineage (GTDB taxonomy): Bacteria > Bacillota > Clostridia > Lachnospirales > Lachnospiraceae > Suilimivivens. The sequence continues at coordinate 1,417 of VSNT01000224.1, read as the reverse complement.
TGGGCAATGGCCCAAGCCAAAAAAAGTTTTGGACTAACAGAGAAGTATTTTCTGATTATGATATATTATGCATGAATGAGTTTATAGTATATGATGAAGAAAAATTTTTTGATATACGTCCTAAATATTATTGCTGTATTGATAGAGCAATGATGTGTGAAGATGTGGCGAAAAAGGTAAATTATCCGGTTTTTTTAAAAAGAAATGAAATATTAGAAAAGGTTGATTGGTCACTTGTTTTTATTACGAGATCCCATTATGAGCTTCCTATTAAAAATGAAAAAATAACTAAAATAGGTATATCGGATAGAAGGATCGATTTATATAATAAGACGATACGTTTTGAGCTGTATAGAAAAAATTTAGGGTGTATTCCGGCAGAAACGGTTGCCGCAACAGCATTGTTTTTTTCAATACTGTTTGGTTATAAAAATATTGCTCTTTTTGGAGTAGATCATGATGATATAAAAGAAATTGCTATTGGGGAAGACAATAAAGTCAGTTTGAGTGTGCCTCATAGCTACGATAGAGGAAAGCCTGATAAAGTATATATAAGGGATGAGCTGGATAAAAAACATTATATTTATGAATTGTTCGAAGGGTATACCACTGTGTTTAAAAGTTACCTGGAAATTCAACAATTTGCATGTGCACAAAATGCAAATGTTATAAACTATAACATAAAGTCACTTGTTGATGCATTTAAAAAAGCAGATTTGGAGGAATAGAGGGAGAGATGAAGTATTGTAAGAAATGTTTGCAGCCAGATACGCGGCCTGGAATTAAATTTAATTCTGATGGAATTTGTTATGCCTGCTTATATGAGGAAAAGAAAAAAACAATTAATTGGGAGGAGAGGGAAAGGGAGCTTACAGATATTGTATCATTGGCAAAAAAATATAGCAGAAACACTAATAATGCTTATGACTGTGTAATAGGGGTAAGTGGAGGAAAAGATTCTACTTTTCAGGCTGTATATGCAAAGGAAAAATTGGGATTAAATCCTTTGTTAGTCAATTCTGTTCCTGATGAGATTACAGATATAGGTTCAAGAAATATTAATAATTTATGTAATATGGGTTTTGATATGATTTCTTTAAAACCGAATCCTGTTGTAGCAAAAAAAATAGCTAAGGAAGGCTTTATAAAATTTGGAAACATAGTAAAAGGTTCGGAATATGCTTTATGGAGTTCGGCGTATGAAATTGCGGATAAATTTAACATATCATTAATCATTCAGGGAGAAAATGATGCGTTAACCTTAGGAACATCTGGAGAGCAGGATGAAACAGGTGACGCATTGAGTATTGTACAGACGAACACACTGCAAAACGAAATAGAGGATTGGGGGGGGAAAAAGAAGAACTTTCAATGTATGACTTGGGCTGCATAAAACGTATAAAAGACAGAAACTATA
>VSNT01000223.1 GCA_009774465.1 Lachnospiraceae bacterium | reverse complement strand
GCTGCCTGACAAGTCAGAAGGCCTGCTTACTACCTGCGTTTCTTTTTCCAAGCCGGAAAATCTTTTATATCTTTATCATAAATACTATTATGATTTGAAACAGAAAAAAGATGAATACAATGTTGTTAAGGACGTTGAAATGGCAGACGAAATTTTCACAGAAAGAAAGCCGCGCAATCAGAAATCCATCCCCTCAATCAGATCATCTACGGGGCGCCGGGAACCGGAAAAACCTATTCAACGGTAGAGTATGCACTTGCAGTCATTGAAAACAGGGAGGCGGAAAAAGGCCGGGTTAATGCCGAAGAAAGAGCAGAAAAAAGAAAGCAGTATGAAGAATACATAAAAAAGGGACAGATTGTATTTACCACATTTCATCAAAGTTACGGGTATGAGGAGTTTATACAGGGGATAAGGCCAAAGCCTGTTGAGGGAAACGTAAGTTTTGAGATTGCGGATGGTATTTTTAAGAAAATAGCTGATAAGGCAATGCCGGACCAGAATAATAATTATGTGATTATTATAGATGAAATTAACCGGGGAAATATATCGAAGATTTTTGGAGAACTTATAACATTGGTGGAAGAGGACAAAAGGTGGGGAGAGTTTAACCAGATGTCTGCAGTGCTGCCTTTTGGAGATAAATTTGCAGTTCCAAACAATTTGTATATTATTGGTACAATGAATTCTGCGGACAAATCAATTTCGCTTATTGATGCTGCGCTCAGGCGGAGGTTTGATTTTATGGAAATGGCACCGGATTCGGAGCTGATTGAGGATAGTGGGCTAAAGGGTGTGATGGTAAGTTTAAATCAATATCTCCGAAAAGAACTGCGGAGTACAGATTTGCTCATCGGCCACTCTTATTTTATAGGCAGAGATATTTCCCGGCTTGGAGAAATAATGAACAGAAATATTATTCCGCTGTTATATGAATATTTTTATGATGATGAGGCAAAGGTCAGAAAGGCGTTAGAATGTATTGGCGGAACGGGATTTGAAATCGACAGCCAGGTTTTGGGAAGAATCTGCATAAAGAAGAAGGAAAACGAATGATAAATGGATTTGAGTTTTCGAAAATCAAATTGAATAAGCTGCCAGAGTCCTGGCAGGAAGAAGGCGCAATGGAGGAACTGGAAAGCTTCTTACAGGAAAACTGGCAGCAGAGATCCATTTTTTATTCTGACAGACAGATTACCAGCAGACAGCAGTTTATAGATTTTGATAAAAAAGACGCGATAAAATTACAAAATTATATTGGAACCATAACATTTAAAGGGGAACAGCTAAATATATTTCCAAAGATTTTCAAAGAGGATGAGGACGATTTTGATACGGATCATTTAAAAACAGAAGACCTTATCAACAATCTGGTGTACTGGCTTGGCTATTGTGACAAATTAAATTTCCCTTTTGTTTCCATGAAAGGGGAATTGTCGGAAGCAGAAAATTTAATGGAGCTGTTTATAACAATCTATGTGCATTATGTAAAGGCGGCAATTGGCAGACTGCGGTATCACCAGTATGAAGATGTTGCGGAAACAGGCTCATTTGTAAAGGGGCGTATTGATTTTAAGGATTATGCATTGCGTAAATATCCTCAGGGACAGTCAGACAAGCTGAATTATACTTATTCCAGTTTCGTATTTGATAATGCATTAAACAGAATCATTAAGTGTACCTGTCTGTTTTTATTAAATATTACCAATCAGGCTGCAAATAAGGAGATAATCAGAAACATTTTAATGGTTTTAGGAGATGTGGCAAATGTGAACTGCAAGCCATATGACTGCGATCAGGTCCATTTAAGTGCACTGCATGGAAATTACAGAATTATTCTCAGCATGAGCAGGATGTTTCTTTTAAATAAAATAAGTTCAAACAAAATTGGCATGACAGAAACGTTCTGCTTCCTTTTTCCAGCGGAGATATTATTTGAAGGATTTATCGGTGGATTTATAAAAGAAATGCTGGCAGGAAAAGCCAGGGTAAGAACCCAGGCAGGCGGTCAATACCTTGCGGAGCTTGTCGTAGATGGTGAGATTTTGGGAAATGCTTTTATGTTAAAAGAAGATATTCTTGTGGAGTTTGACGATTCGATTGTGGTGCTTGATACAAAGTATAAAGAAATAGAACGGTTTTCCAGGGTAAGGGAAAACCGTAAATTAAAAATCAGCGACAGTGATATGAAGCAGATGGCTGTATATGCGCTAAAGCGTGGTGCAAAGAAACTGTTTCTTGTCTATCCTCTTCATAAAAATGAAGAGATGGAGACGCTGGAAGTGCGGTATGATATTTATATAGATGAAGCAGATGCAGCAAAATGCATCCCTCTTGAGATACTTAAGGTTCCATTTGCCTGTCGGGAAAATGAAACAAAATCAAAGGAAATGCTGAGAAAAATTTTTGATAAAATATTTACAAGCGTGTAATTTTAATGTAAGATAACAGTGTTATGCAAAGGGTGGAGGGATTCCTTATGCCTGATGAAAAAGCTACAAGAGAAAGGCTGCTGAAATGCGCAAAGCAGGAATTTTTGGAAAAGGGCTATATGAAAGCTTCCCTGCGCAGTATCTGTAAAAAGGCGGGCGTGACAACGGGAGCCTTATATTTTTTCTTTCAAAACAAGGAAGATTTGCTTTCGGCAGTTGTGGAAGAAACACTTAAGGGGCTGATGGAGATTATTCAATCCCATTTTTTCAGGGAAATTGATACCCAGGCCCGGACAGCGCTATCTGGTGATGCATCAGAGGATATTGACAGTGCAAAACAGATTTTACATTACCTGTATCAGCATTATGATGTGGTTTTCATTTTGTTGACGAAAAGTCAGGGAAGCGTCTATGAGACCATTGTGGATCAGTTTGCAGATGCTTTGGAGCAGCATTATGATAAACTGACAGAACAGCTTTTTTTAAATCAGGGAGTTCCCAGGCCGGATAAGGATATTCTGCACTGGGCATCCCATATGCAGATAGATACCTTTGTCCACCTTTTGACACATGTGAAAGACGAAGAAAAGGCATTAAAGGATATTGAACAGATGGTGGCTTACCTTGTGGCAGGCTGGGTGGGAGCATTTGTTAAAAAAACATAAAAAGTAAAGTTGGTAACGGGCTATATGGCAGTGAGGTCTTATAGCCTGTCTTAAAATCTCAAACATAACAATGTTATGTTAATGAATGAAACTTTTGGGAGGAAGGAAATATGTATTTGGAAGTCAGTAATTTAAAGAAAAGCTATGGAGAGGGCGGAAGCTTTACACAGGTGTTAAAGGGGGTATCTATATCGGTGGAAAAGGGGGATATGTGCGTTATACAGGGGGCC
>VSNT01000222.1 GCA_009774465.1 Lachnospiraceae bacterium | reverse complement strand
AATATATATCTTTCACTGTTGATAATGTTTTATTTTCCTCACCTGCCGGAAATGTAAACAGAACATTTTTCTTACAGTTTCCATTTAAGAGCTTCATAACCTCCTGACTATAGAGTCCGGCAACTGTTGCGTCTGTTATAACACATAGTTTTCGTTCACTTATTTCTAACGCATTCAATTCTGAAAGCAGTTCATCAAAACCTGAAGAAAAAACAATATCATAACATGGTTTTTTTTCAAATAATATATTTAATCTTTCGCTCATCAACTTTCCTTTCCAACAAACGCTGTCATGCAGCTTATTGTAATAAAAAACTTCCTGCATATACAGGAAGCTTTTTTATTTGTAAAATTAAATACCGTTATTGATCGGCACATCAAAAGATCCTGATAAAATTTCCTGAAAATCGCCTGATATATCTACGATAGCCGGTGTAATAATAAATATGTAATGAGATATTTTCTGCAGATTACCGCTGATTGCAAAACAGGATCCTGAAGTAAAGTCAATAATACGTTGTGCAATGTCAACATCCAATCCTTCCAGGTTTAGAACAACTGTTCTGTTTGCAAGAAGGGTTTCTGTTATCTCCCTCGCGTCTTCAATGGATGTTGGTTTGATCACACATACCTCCATGCCATTACCGGTTTTCTTAGTCTGGCGCATGGGCGTAACCTTTGGGGTTACCTTTTTGATGGGTTTTTCATCATTGAGGTCAGGCTCTTCCTTTGCCATTTGTATTTTTTTAGGCTTTTCCTCTACCTGTACGTCATCATAATAATCATCATCATAAAAATCGTCATCATCTTCATTTAGTTTCATATAATTAAGAAACTTATCCATTACTCCCATATCTAAGAACTCCTTATTTAACCGGATATTTTCGTTCCCCAAAGATGCCTGTCCCCACACGGATAAAAGTAGCACCCTCTTCTATGGCAACTGTATAATCTCCTGTCATTCCCATTGACAGAACATTCATACTAACATTATCAATGTTTTTTTGATTTATGTCAACAAGTAATTGTTTTAGCTGCCCAAAATATTGTCGATTTTCTTCGGGATCATCAACATATGGTGCTATAGTCATAAGGCCTTTAATTGAAATTCCGGGAAGCGCAGCTATTTTACGTATCAGCATTTCCGCATCTTCCGGTTTTACGCCAAATTTAGTGTCCTCTCCTGCTACATTGACTTCAATTAAAATGGAAACCTGCACCTGTTTTTTTACAGCTTCTTTACTGATTTCTTCTGCAAGTTTTAGCGAATCAACGCTATGAATTAAAGCAGCTTTATCAACAATATATTTCACCTTATTGCGCTGCAGATGGCCGATCATATGCCATTTAATATCTTTGGGCATTACTTCATATTTATCTACCAATTCCTGCACTTTGTTTTCACCAAAAATTCTGCATCCACTTTCATATGCTTCCATAAGAGCCGAAACCGGTTTTGTCTTGCTGACTGCAATCAATTCCACATCCTGCTCACTGCGTCCGGCTTTTTCACATGCCTTTTTCATATTTTCGTGAACTTCTAAAAGATTACTTTTTATCATTGTACCGCCTCCATGATATTCCTGTTCGATTAATTATATATAAATTCGTCATCTGTCACTGTTGATGCATCAAGTACAATATAATCATATACACTGAGGCCATACTGGGTATTGGATTTAACGATGGAATACTCATCATTTTTATATAATACATTGATCTGTTTAAAGTCTGCATAGCCCTTGTTGATATTATAAACACCGGTAAGGCTTCCGCGCTTGCTGATTGCATATTTTTCATTTGAATCCGGCTTTATAATATATTCCCCAATGCGTAAAACCATATCATCCAGGTAATATTCTGTTTCTGTTTCATTATAAATAGTGGTCTCAATGAATTCTGTGGTTGCTGTTCCATCTTCTGTGTAGGTTTCTCTCAAAACACCATAATTTTTTCCATTTCCACCCTGCGTCACATACTCCTTTGGAACAATAAAAAATTCTTTTTCAACAATAGAAGAATTGGGAATTTTCAATCCGGTTTCTTCCTCTAAAATCAGTTCAATGTCAATAAAACGGTCAGTGCAAAAAGTAACCATAGAATTTGTAAATGTGAGTTTTACAAAGGTATCTCCTTCTTCATTCGTAAAGCTTGAAACTTCCCCCCAGGAAGTATTTTGATTTTTTAAAAATTTTACCTTTACGAATTCCGCCTCTAAAAGTTCTTCCTCTTTTTCTTTATCTGTCTGAATTACAATAGACCAGTCTTCCTTTTTGGATATTTTGTATACAGCCTGTCCGGCTTCTACCAGTTCATTACTGATTAACTGAACCTTTTCGTAGGTTTTAGTATCAAAAAGCTCCTTGGTAAACTGTTCTAATGTCAGATTTTCATACCCGTCAACAGAATAAATCACAATGCCTGTTGACGGAGACCTCCCGTAGGAAATCAATTCTGATAAGCCGGAATTATTAATTTTATCTACATTTTCCAGAATATTGGCATTTGCCAGTTTAAGCACTGTTCCTTCCACCCCGTATTTGAAATCATATACCGTGGAAAAATTTTCAGGGTTAAAGGTATTGGTAAAATCAAGAATCTCTGTTTTCAGCTCATTTAAATCCCTGCCGGTAAGCGTATTTCCGTATGCTTCCGCATTCAAATAGTCTGCCAGTCTGCCGGACTCATCAAGCGTATATACAAGGTTGCCAACGCCTACGCGTTCTCCTTCCCTGGCATAATAATTTACATAACCGGCATGTGCGGCATTTACAATTTCCTCTTCACGTAAGGCAATTCCCTTATAAATATTGTTTGATGAAAGAGAACCCATTTTTACCTGATGGCCTTCAATATGTTTTTGGGTGAAATACATAAAAACACAAATAACAATATAAATAAAAATTACCGCAAAAATAACCATACCTATATTGATATTTAAGGGTTTTCTGTATTTAACTATCTTATTTCTGTCATTACCGCTCAATTTAAAAACTCCTGCAAAAAAAATAATTACCACGCGAAAAAAATCCCCCGGATTCCCCGGGGGTTATGTAATTTATAAGGAAACAATGATTTTATCTTTAAGAGAAGCCGGAAATTCATCTTCATCCAATGAAATGCCAATTACAAAGTTTACATTGAAGGCTTCGCTGATTTTGTCTAATTTTGCGATAATTGGTTCAACCAAACTGCCATCTATACAGGCAATTTTCAAAAAACTGTCGAAATACATCTGTTCCAAATCATGATCCTGTGAAATGATACCACTGATAAATCCAATAAATTCATCTGAATTAGTAATCATATAAGAAGAAACATCAATCAATCTTATTTTGTTATTCAGTTCATACAT
>VSNT01000221.1 GCA_009774465.1 Lachnospiraceae bacterium | reverse complement strand
CTAATATTGATATGTAAAAAAAATAAAATTGAAGTTAACAGCACATCCATTCCTACAAATAATAATAGAAATCTGCCTATATTTACTATATAACTCCCTGACTTATCATTCATTGCACTCCTATCTCCCTGCTGTCTATAATCTTCAAGATGTAACATATAATGCTATAAATTTATCTTCTGATACCAATATTCCTTCAACCTCAACCGTTGCCTCAAATACTGTATCAGACATTTTTTTTCTAGGTATTGCAACATACGAATTTTCTTTTACATTTTCCATGCTGTCTATAACAACTATTTTATGATCATACATTTCAAATTGCAGCCACATAGCCAGCGGTGTATTTATGCTAAGATTTTCATCCGTATAATAATAAATTTCATTTGCATCCTTACATATTTCATGTATTTCATTCAGTTCTTCAGACATATTTTGATAATTAAGAAATGTTTCTTCAAATACTTTCTCGCTATCTCTAACTTGTATTCCCATATAACAAATTACAAAACAGCCCAATAAAACTCCTCCTAATACCTTATTTTTGTAATTTATAAAACTAACTATATAAAGAACTGTCATTCCCAATGCTGTGATTAGAAAAATAGCATTAAATTCATACCCTCCATTTTCTGTTCCTATCCAAAATTTATATAAACTAACATTACAGTTTGGTACAAAATAATCTGAATAAATTGGTATTCCTTTAGCAACTTGAATTAATATGCTCATAATGAGAGGAAAAAATAAAAAACACCTATTAAGTCTATTTTTTCCGTCAAAAATCAAAATCAACAATCCCATAAGAAATACTGGACCAGCTACAACATCTTGATATCTTCCGTAAAGTAATGACTGGTAAGAACTACTTGGGGAAAGTTGAACACTTATTAATCCAAAAGTTCCTAAAACCGACAGGAAAAGAAATATCAAAAAAAAATTATACTTTTTTTCAGCAATTCCTTCACGTAATTTATTTATTCCCCAATAACATACTAGCCAAAAAGTGCCAAACGTTGTAATTCCAAAATACAAAAATCTATTCATAAATGTTTTTATTAAATCTATAATCCCGGATAAGCTTAGCAGCTTTCCTATTATCCAGGGAGAAGCTGCTGCAAACGTATTTACCAATTCTACATCTGACTTTGCAATATATACTGCTGATTTAATATGTTCTTTTAGTAAACCTTCAAATAATATTAAGAGCAATGTACCTATTGCAAAGCAAATGACTTTTTTAACCGATACTTTTTTTATTGCAATATACAAGACTATTGTTATAAAGCTTGCGACCACTATCCCCAAAGATCGATTATGCACGCAATAAATATATACTGTTATGGCTATTATTAATACAATTTTCATGAAATGATATCTTTGATTGAGCGAAAGAAATAATGCAGCTAAACACCAATACAAAAATATTAACAAACATTCTGTCCAAGCATAATTTGACTGTGTAATATTGTTTACATACACAGTTACAATAATAGAAGCAAGTAAAACATAATATTTATTTTTCCATTTAAAATATTTTATCCCAATGTAATTTGCTATAAAAAAGCTTCCAGTAACTAAGAATGCATTAACCGCAATTGCCATCTGATATGCAATGTGAGAATTTCCGCATACCCTTAGTAAAAATGCTAAGATCAAAGAGTATCCATAGGAATAATACCCAGCAAACGCTGATACTACAGAGGACCAGTCATACCCGGCAATATATGCTGCATTTCCCCAATATCCAATTTCATCCCAAGCCATAATGTTAGTTAAAATAGATATATGCCTTGCAGATATCATAAAAATTAATACTGCTGACATTATCAATAAAACAATATACACTTTATGTCTCAAAAATATATTTTTTATATTTACAATTTTTCTATTCATGTCATTTCATCCAAAAGACTTCTAAATTTAGCTACTACCTGCCCTGTTTCATATTTTTCTAAAAACAAATTTCTAACTCCTTTTTCGTATGATTTGAAATCGCTTATCTTGAAATACTCATTAATGGCATCTGCATATTCTATCGCAGTATTACATCTTGTAATTCCATTTATTCCATCCACATCATAGCCTTCAAGCGCCTCATCACTGGCAAATATTCTTCTTCCATACATCATGGCTTCTGCAGTTTTAACTTTCATTCCAGCTCCATATTTTATTGGCTGGACTACTGCACAATGCGCATAATAATATGGTGCCAATTCCTGCACAGTCCCAATCACTCTTACATTTTCGTGTTGTTCATATTCTTCTTTCTTTTCTTCAAAACCTTTTCCAACAATATTCAATGTTATATTATGCAATAAAGGCATAACTTCCGTAATAAACCATTCTATAGAATACTGATTAGGTGGAAAACAAGTCCCAAGAAATAAAATTTCTTTTTTATAGTTCATAACTGTACGAGATTGATCAAAATCATCCTTAAAGGTAATGGGGATTAGCAAATCTGCCTTTCTGCCGTAGCATTCATTTAATCTGTTTGAATCTCTCCTGTTTAAGCAAATAACTCTATCTGCCTTTGTTGCCCATCTGTCATTCATTTTTGATGCCCAATAAGAAGGTATATAAAACACCCCTTCTTTCTTCACTTTGTTCAAAGCGTAATCGGCCTCAATATTATGGTAAAACACAATTGTTTTATAGGAATGTTTCAATCGTATAAGACGTCCTAAAAGCGAAAAATCTACAACAAGTAAATCCGGCGAATAAACATTAATAAATTGCACAATATCTTTCTCATGCCAGGGAAGGTAAACTTTGCAACCGAACAGAGCTGCAATTAATAGTTTAAAATTTGAATCTTCTCTTTTAAATATCTTTGCACTATCTGTAACTACCATTTCCTTGGGCATTAAACATGCACAAACCTGTACATTTTCTTTTCCACAACACGTCTGAAGTAACCTCAAATGCTCTAAGGATGCCTTTACACCACCGCCACCTGTCGAATCAAATATATTTATTGCTGTTATAAACATCACCCTTTTAAACATTTCAAACTCCCACTAATTCTTAGTTACTTTTTTGCTTTTCTCCTTTTAAGCTCTCTTCTTACTCTGTATATATATGACCTAATGCCTGTGCTATTCTGGCAAACATCTTCATATATTATTTTTAGAAGAAAAGGATATACTCTAAACAACATGTTGTCATATATATCATTAGGCGGTATTAAAATATCTTTTTTCTTTATCATTTCTACTCTTTGAAACTGTGGCTCCAGCATATCTTCTTTACAAGTAATTTCCGCATAATCTCCAAATAGTTCACCTATGTCATATCTTTCATTAAGATTCCATATTATAAAGGAATACCCCCCCTGATTATTTCTTTTAGCTGATAAATTCCACTGATGAAATCCATCATATAATTCTGCTTCTGCTTCATTTTCTTTATGTCTTAATACTACTTTTCCACCAATTTTACAAATATACAATAGCTGTGCAATACCAATTACCGGATCAAAACTATGATCTAAAGCATTACTCATATGAACA
>VSNT01000220.1 GCA_009774465.1 Lachnospiraceae bacterium | reverse complement strand
GCTTACATAGAAGTGGATATGACTAATCAGATGATGTACTATTACGAAAACGGAGAGCTGAAAATAGAAACGCCGGTAGTTACCGGAAATACTTCGTTAAGAAGAGGAACGCCTACCGGTACCAATTACGTGTATAATAAGCAGCGAAACAGAGTGCTTAGAGGAGCAGATTATGAAAGCCCGGTAAAATACTGGATTCCGGTAAAAGGAGCAATCGGCATCCATGATGCTTCCTGGAGGAGTACTTATGGAGGGGAAATTTATAAGACCAATGGTTCTCATGGGTGTATTAATACGCCCCTTGATAAGGTTTCAGAGCTGTATGATATGGTGGAAATCGGAACGCCCTGCATAATGTTTTACTAAATCAGTTGACTAAAGTGTTATTAAAGTTTAAAATGTTTTCCAGATGTTTTTTTAGAAAAAGGGGAAAACCATAAACAGGAGGAAGAAAAAAGTGTCCAGAGTGTATAATTTTTCAGCAGGTCCGGCAGTTTTACCTGAAGAAGTATTAAAAGAAGCTGCAGAGGAGATGTTAGACTATAAAGGTTCAGGGATGTCTGTTATGGAGATGAGCCACCGCTCCAAAGTATATGATACCATTATAAAAGAGGCAGAGGCCGATCTTCGTGAACTGATGAATATTCCTGATAATTATAAGGTTTTATTTTTACAGGGAGGCGCCAGCCAACAATTTGCCATGATTCCCATGAATTTGATGAAAAACCGCAAGGCGGCATATATTGTAACAGGACAGTGGGCAAAGAAAGCTTATCAGGAAGCTAAAATTTATGGGGATGCGGTTGAGGCTGCTTCTTCCGCTGATGGGACATTTTCCTATATTCCCGACTGCTCGGATCTTGCCATTCCGGAAGATGCGGACTATGTTTACATATGCGAAAATAATACTATTTACGGCACAAAGTTTAAGACACTGCCCAATACAAAAGGCCATACTTTAGTGGCAGATGTTTCCTCCTGCTTTTTATCCGAACCTGTTGATGTGTCAAAGTACGGTGTAATTTATGGCGGAGTGCAGAAGAATATTGGTCCTGCCGGTGTTGTCATTGTGATTATCAGAGAGGATTTAATTACGGAAGATACGCTGCCTGGGACACCTACCATGTTGAAATATAAGATTCATGCAGATGCCCAGTCACTTTATAATACGCCGCCGGCTTATGGTATTTATATCTGCGGCAAGGTATTTAAGTGGATTAAAAAAATGGGCGGTTTATCTGCAATGAAAGAGCATAATGAAAAGAAAGCGGCAATTCTCTATGATTTTCTGGATGAAAGTAAATTATTTAAGGGAACCGTAAGAAAAGAGGATCGTTCCCTTATGAATGTTCCTTTTGTAACAGGAAGTGAAGAACTGGATGCGAAATTTGTAAAGGAAGCAAAAGAAGCCGGATTTGAAAATTTAAAGGGACACAGAAGCGTTGGCGGTATGCGTGCAAGCATTTATAATGCAATGCCCATAGAAGGCGTTGAAAAGCTGGTTGCTTTTATGAGAGAATTCGAAAAAAATAACGGTTGATTGTGGGGAAAAGGAGAAAGTAGAGATGTTTCAATATTATTGTTTAAATCCCATTGCACAGGTGGGACTGGAGAAATTTACAGATGAATTTGAAAAGACAGAGAATGTAAATGATGCCCAGGGAATTTTAGTAAGAAGCGCTGCAATGCATGATATGGAGCTGTCAGATAATCTTCTGGCGGTTGCCAGGGCAGGCGCAGGAGTTAACAATATTCCGCTGGATAAATGTGCTGAAAAGGGGATTGTGGTTTTTAACACACCAGGGGCAAACGCCAACGGAGTGAAGGAACTGGTAATTGCCGGTATGCTGCTGGCTTCCAGAGATATTGTAGGCGGTATTAACTGGGTGGAATCTGCAAAGGATGATGAAAATATTGCCAAAGCAACTGAAAAAGAAAAGAAACGTTTTGCCGGTACGGAAATTCAGGATAAAAAGCTGGGAATCATAGGACTTGGTGCAATCGGTGTCAAGGTTGCCAATGTTGCAAAGCATATGGGGATGGAAGTTTATGGCTATGATCCTTATGTTTCCGTAGATGCCGCATGGAATTTAAGCCGGGATGTAAAGCATGTGCTGAATGTGGAGGATATTTATGAAAACTGCGATATTATCACCATTCATGTACCCTTACTTGATTCTACAAAGGGCATGATTGATAAGGAAGCCATCTGCAAGATGAAAGAGGGCGTTATTCTGCTTAATTTTGCAAGGGATTTGCTTGTAAATGAAAAGGATGTACTTGACGGAATTAAGGAAGGTAAAATAAGAAAATACGTATCTGATTTCCCGAATGCAACAACAGCAGGACAGGAAGGCTGTATTGTAATTCCCCACCTGGGGGCATCTACAGAGGAATCAGAGGATAACTGTGCGAAAATGGCAGTGAAGGAAATGATGAATTATTTAAAGAATGGTAATATTATTAACAGTGTGAACTATCCCAACTGTGATATGGGGATTTGTTCCCAGGCAGGACGTGTCGCTATTTTCCACAAAAATATTGCCAATATGATCACAAAGTTTACAGCATGTTTTGGTGATGAGGGAATCAATATTACAGATATGATGAATAAGTCAAAAGGAGAAGTGGCTTATACCATGTTGGATATTGAGAAACCGGCAGATCAGGAAATGATTGATAAGCTTAAGGCAATCAGCGGAGTATTCCGGGTAAGAGTAGTAAAATAGAAAAGATTTTTTTTAGAGGCGCCGTATTTTAAACCGGCGCCCTTTGTTTACATTTTTGTAAAATCAGTCAATCCGCTTTCTTCAAAATCCTCTCTTAAAAGCGCATCCTGTTTGGCCGATACAATACTGGCCAAATCCATATATTTAATAAAAATATCTTCCAGCAAAACATTCTTTTCTTCGGCAATTTCCTGCATAATGGGCCTTAATTTGTCAAGCTGAAAGGAAATACGGGTTTTTTGGGGATCAATTTCGCCTAAAACCTGCTCCGAATATGCATTAATCCGGCTTAAAAGATTCTTATCTTCTTCTGTAAGAGACTCAAATTGTGCTTTTTTATCTTCTTTATTAAACATGCGTCCACATCCTTTTCCTGATTTATGAGGCAGTTTTCTGCCTCCTGATTCATAATAGCACTTGACGCTTGTGTTGTATAGATATCTTTGTTAAAATAAAGATATCTAAATGGAAGGTATGGAAAGGGGTTACTATGGAAAATAAATTATATAAGCTGATGAACTGGCCGAGAATTGAGGGGATTATTTATTCTGAGGAGGACAACCCTCATGAGATTTTGGGAGTGCACGTTTCAGGGAAAAACGTGCTGTTTCAGACGTTTTGGCCAGGAGCATTAAGTGTGAATATCATTACAGGGGATGAAGGAAAAAAGTATAAAATGGAAATGGTGGATGAAGCCGGGTATTTTGCTGCACTGATACCGGGAAAGGTACCGGATGAGTATAAGTATGAAGTGGAATACCAGGATGGAAGCCATATCACTGCAAAAGACGCTTATAATTATCATGTGGGGCTGGATGAAAAGGATATTGAGAAATTTAACGCTGGAATTCATTATACCATATAT
>VSNT01000022.1 GCA_009774465.1 Lachnospiraceae bacterium | reverse complement strand
CATAAGACGGAAGAAAAGCCGCCAAATGAAAAAACAGACGTTTCCCCATCGGAAAATGAAAACTGAACTGGCGGGAAAGAACATGGAGAAGAATCAGCAGAATCAGCGAAAGCTGACAAAAAAGATTTTTTCAAAAAGCTTTTATTTATACTTAAAAATATTAAGTACACAATCATAAAAATATGTGATAAGATAAAACATATTGTAAACAATATCCGGTATTATATTGATATTTTAAAAAGCGATACCTTCCGCAAGGCATGGAGCATATGTTCACCACAGGTATTTGGCCTGCTTAAAAGTATTCTGCCAGGGAAAATACAGGGAAATATCAAAATAGGAACAGGAGATCCGGCAGGTACAGGACAGGTTTTGGCGGTTTATGGTATTTTATATCCACTGATTGGCAATCATATAGAGATAATTCCGGATTTTGAGCGGCAGATCGTGGAAGGTGATCTTTTCATCAAAGGAAAAATTACATTTTTCAGGCTGGTAAAAACAGCATGGATCGTTTATTTTAACAAAGATTTACGTCATTTGATCAAATTATTAAAAAGGGAGGCGGCATAAATGGCAGAAAACAATTTTACAGGAGTGATTGAATCTCTTATGAAGGGGATGAATACTGTTTTATCCACAAAAACAGTTGTAGGTGAGGCAACACAGATAGGAGACACGATTATTTTACCATTGGTGGATGTTACTTTTGGCGTGGGTGCCGGTGCCAGTGCAGCAGATAAAAAAACAGGCGGTGCAGGCGGATTTTCAGGAAAGCTTACCCCAAGCGCCGTACTGGTAATCAAAAATGGAAGCACCAAGCTGGTGAATATTAAAAATCAGGATACCGTAACAAAAGTTTTGGATATGATACCTGACCTTGTAGACAAATTTACAACACCAAAAGATGAAATGATGGATGATGATGTGGCAGTGGATATCGCTTTTCCGGAAGAAGCGGATGATGGGAAATAATTTCAGGGTAACTGCATAAGATAAAGTAAGAAGCATAAGTGGGTGGATACGCATGAAAAAACTGATTGGTTTTATCGCTTTTTGGATTGCAGTTGGAATGCTGCTTATGCTTTTTCTTGCACATCATTATCTTATTGCACTTATTATTATAGCGCTTTTGCTTTTGATAGGCTATAATTGTTATCTGCAGTAGTTTTGTGTTGAAAGGGAATTGGTTATTTGCTATGGAGGATACGGAAAAGGTGCTTGATGCCGGGCTTGACGCGGAGGAGTTTGAAAAGGCTCTGGCAGAAGCCAAAGGAGAAGAAAAAGCTCTAAATGAATTAAAGGAGTGGCTGTCTAAGGAAAACAACCGAATTCAGATGGAGCGGAAAAGGCTTAAACAGGAGGAAGCCTTTTTTGAGAAAAAAATGGACATATTAAAAAGCGGATTTGCCCAGCTTGATTTAGAACGCAAAAAAGTGGAGCGGGACAGGCTTATGCTTGAGGCGGAAAAAAATGCCCATGTAAGTTATACCAGACAGGAGAAGAATATGGATGTGGCTGAAATGCTGTTTCAGGGTGTA
Source organism: Lachnospiraceae bacterium (assembly GCA_009774465.1). Taxonomy (GTDB): domain Bacteria; phylum Bacillota; class Clostridia; order Lachnospirales; family Lachnospiraceae; genus Suilimivivens. The sequence continues at coordinate 35,410 of VSNT01000022.1, read as the reverse complement.
AACAGCCACCTGGCTTTAAAGAAACGATACAGAGATTTGATTAAAATGTTTCATCCCGACAACATTGCAGGGGATCATGACATGGTGCTTGTTATAAATAAAATATACGAGGAATTGAAACAGGATTATGAGATGGGAAAAAGAGCATAAAAAACGGATGCCGCGCTTCGCATACCATCCTTATAAAAAAAGCTGGCTTTAAAAGCCAGCCTTTTAAAAATTATTATGCTCTTTCAACTCTGCCTGATTTTAAGCAGCCTGTACAAACGTGCATTCTTTTGGAAGCTCCGTTTACTTTGCATTTAACCTTTTTGATGTTTGAATTCCAGATTCTGTTAGATCTTCTATGAGAATGGCTTACGTTATTTCCGAAATGAACACCCTTACCACAAATATCACATTTAGCCATCGTTACACCTCCTGACAATTGATAATAAACATACACAACAGTTGTATAATATCAGAAATTAAACCAGAATGCAAGCGTAATTTTAATTATTTTACTTTAGATTTATGTTTCTTTTTTTCCTTTTTAAGGTTATAATACAATATATATGTTCAAAATATAAGGAGGCAGCCTATGAAAAATTCTTCCATGAAGGAAACTTCAATGAATACGCATATGGGGAATATAGCAATTGATAATGATGTAATTGCCCAATACGCAGGAAGCATTGCAATGGAATGCTTTGGTATTGTAGGAATGGCAGGCATTAATGTTAAGGATGGCCTGGTGAAACTGCTGAAAAGAGACAGCATGACCAGAGGCATCAATGTTTCTATCAATAATAACAAACTGACAATCAATTTTCATGTAATTGTAGCTTATGGTGTAGGTATACTTGCAGTTTCCGATAACCTGATCAGTAATGTAAAGTATAAGGTAGAGGAGTTTACAGGAATACATGTGGAAAAAATAAACATCTTTGTTGAAGGTGTTAGAGTGATTGATTAAGAGGAGGACTTGCTGTGACTAATACAATCGACGCTAAGATACTTGCAAAGATGTTCTTAGCTGGAGCTAAAAATCTGGAATCCCAGAAAGAATGGATTAATGACCTGAATGTTTTTCCGGTGCCGGATGGTGATACCGGAACCAATATGACACTTACGATCATGTCCGCAGCGAAAGATGTTGCTGCAATGGAAAATCCGGATATGATATCTCTTTGTAAAGCAATTTCTTCCGGCTCGTTAAGAGGAGCCAGAGGCAACTCAGGGGTTATATTGTCCCAGCTTTTCCGTGGATTTACCAAGTCCATCAGAGAAAAGGATGCATTAGATATTCCCGTATTTGCAGATGCATTTGAAAAAGCAGTGGAAACTGCATATAAGGCAGTCATGAAGCCCAAGGAAGGTACGATTTTAACTGTTGCAAAAGGAGCCAGCATAAGAGCAAGAGAACTGGCAGATGAAGGCTGCAGTGACCTTTCGTATTTTTTTGATGAAGTGATTAAATATGCAGATGAAGTATTGGAAAGAACTCCGGAAATGCTTCCTGTTTTAAAGCAGGCAGGAGTTGTTGACTCTGGTGGTCAAGGACTTATGCAGGTTTTAAAAGGTGCATATGACGCATTCCTTGGCAAGGAAATTGATTTGACAATTAAAGAAGTGAAATCAGCACCAAATACCAGGGCAAAGGCAGAGGCACAGCCAGATATTGACATTAAGTATGGTTACTGCACAGAGTTTATCATTATGCTCAGCAGAAACTTTAATATTAAAACGGAAATGGATTTCAAGGAATATCTGGAATCTATTGGTGATTCAATTGTTGTGGTGGCAGACGATGACGTGGTTAAGGTACACGTACATACGAATGATCCCGGACTTGCAATCCAGAAGGCTCTTAAGTATGGTGCGTTATCTAATTTAAAGATTGACAATATGCGTCTGGAACACCAGGAAAAGCTTTTCAGGGAGGAACAGGCCAGGGAGAGCAGGGCGGATGAGCAGATGGCAGAGGAACCGATGCCGCACAAGGAAGTAGGCTTTATTGCAGTATCAGTTGGAGAAGGCATTAATGATATTTTTAAAGGTCTGGGAGTGGATTACATTATTGAAGGCGGACAAACAATGAATCCCAGCACAGAAGATATGCTGAATGCAATTGAACGGGTAAATGCAGATTCTGTGTTCATTCTTCCAAATAACAAGAATATCATCCTTGCAGCCAATCAGGCGCAGATGATGGTGAAAGACAAGAATATTATAGTTATTCCGACTAAGACGGTGCCGCAGGGAATTACTGCGATTATTAATTATGTTCCGGATATGAGCGTACAGGAAAATGAAGAGAACATGAAGTCTGAAATCGGTAATGTTAAGACCGGACAGGTAACTTATGCTGTAAGGGATACTGTGATTGATGATAAGGAAATCAAGCAGGGGGATTACATGGGACTTGGAGATGCAGGTATTCTTTCTGTGGGAAGCAGCGTTTCCGATGTTACATTTGATATGGTAAAGGAAATGATGAGCGACGATTTGGAGCTGATCAGTGTTTACTATGGAGAAGAGATAACAGAAGATGTGGCAAATGAATTAAAGACACGGATTGAAAAGGAATATCCATCCTGCGACATTGAGCTGCAGTATGGCGGACAACCGATCTATTACTATATCATTTCAGCCGAATGATCGTAACAGTTTAAATGAGTATTTTTTATAAAGGACGGTTTTTCCGTCCTTTTTGTATCCTGTAATTGTGGGGGAGCCTGGATGAAGTATTCAGATGACATTATAAAATTAAAGGGAATTGGTGAAAAGACAGCAAAGCTTTTTTATAAATTGGGGATTTATACCATAAAGGATCTGCTTTTTTATTATCCTAAAAATTATCAAAGCTTTGAAGAACCGGTAAAGATTGCCGGGGTGGCAGAAGGGGAGACAGTTACTGTTGAATTGTTCCTTCCATCAGATTTTAAATGGAAAAAGCTGAGGAATCTTACCATTGGCACAGGCATATGCAGTGATGGAAACGATAAAATATCTGTTTCTTACTTTAATGTTCCTTATCTGAAAAATAAATTAAAGGTAGGAAGCAGTTTTCTGTTCCGTGGGAAAATAAAAATAGAAAACGGGAAATATCATATGGACCAGCCGGTATTATTTACCTGGGACGAATACACAGAAAAAATGGGACAGCTCCAGCCCTGCTATGGTCTTACTGCCGGACTTGGCAATAAAGCTGTTATGAAGGCTGTAAAGCAGGCGTTAAAGGAACTTGTACCGGACTTTGAAAATTCATCAGAGGTTACAGATGATTGTGACGCAGGTTTATTTGGGGAAATTCTGCCGGAAGAGATAAAAAAAGAGTATGCTCTCGCATCCAGAAGCTGTGCCTTTTGGCAGATTCATTTTCCAAAGGATTGGGAAAACATGCTAAAGGCGCGAACAAGACTGGTGTTTGATGAACTGTTTTTATTTCTTTTATCTGTCCGTAAAATGAAAGAATACAATGAAGCTTTATGCAGTGACTATCCCATGATAGAAACAGCGTGGACAAAGCGGTTTCTGGAAATGCTGCCCTATAAGCTTACCAATGCTCAAATACGGGTATGGCAGGAAATTGAAAAAGATCTTTTAAGCGGTATGTGCATGAACCGGCTGGTGCAGGGCGATGTTGGTTCAGGTAAAACGATTCTGGCCTTTTTATCGTTGTTAATGACCATAAGTAATGGATATCAGGGAGCGCTTATGGCGCCTACGGAGATTTTGGCAGCCCAGCATTTTGAACAGTTAAGCAGTATGACAAAACAATATCACCTGCCTTTTAAGCCGGTTCTTTTGACTGGTTCTGTAAGTGCAGCGGCAAAAAAAGAGATATACAGGCAGATAGAAGGGGGAGAATTTAATGTAATTATTGGAACCCATGCATTGATACAGGAAAAGGTAAAATATCGAAATCTTGCATTGGTGATAACAGATGAGCAGCATCGCTTCGGTGTCCGGCAAAGAGAAATTCTGGGAGAAAAAGGCGGAAGAACTCATGTTCTGGTGATGAGTGCCACACCGATTCCGCGTACACTGGCAATTATTCTCTATGGAGACCTTCATTTGTCTGTTGTGGATGAGATGCCGGCAGAACGTCTTCCCATTAAAAACTGTGTGGTAAATATTTCTTACCGCAGGAAAGCATACGAGTTTCTCACAAAAGAAGTGCGGGCAGGGCATCAGGTTTATGTGATTTGTCCTATGGTGGAAGCCGGTGATGCTGATATGGAAGGAATTCAAAATGTAACTGACTATGGAGAAAAGCTGCGGATGGAGCTGCCTGAGGATGTTCATGTGGAAATCCTGCATGGAAAAATGAAACCGGCAGAAAAAAAGAGGATTATGGAAGCATTTTCAAGGGGAGATATTCATGTGCTGGTTTCAACTACAGTGATTGAAGTGGGAATTAATGTGCCTAATGCAACTGTAATGATAGTGGAAAATGCGGAGCGTTTCGGCCTGGCCCAGCTTCACCAGCTTCGCGGCAGAATAGGAAGAGGAAAATCACAGTCCTATTGTATTTTTATTGATGGCGCAGGTAAGGAAAAAACTACGGAGCGGTTAAAAATATTAAATCATTCCAACGATGGATTTTATATAGCGGAAGAAGATTTAAAATTGCGGGGGCCGGGGGATTTGTTTGGAATCAGACAAAGCGGGGCAATGGAATTTAAGATTGCCGATATTTATCAGGATGCCGGACTGCTGAAAAAAATCAGCGTTACGGTAGATCGTATGCTTAGTGAGGACAGAATGCTGGAAAGTGAAAAGTATGCCCGCCTGAAACAGTATCTGAATGAAAATGCTGGAAATTTTATTGACTTTAGAACAATCTGACAGTAAGATATATTTGTGTGTTTATGCGCAAATGCGCACAATATATAGTGGATTTAAAATAAAACAAAAATAAAAGATTGTTATTTTAAGAGAGGTTTGCAAACATGAGCAGAAAAATTGCAGTTGTAACAGATTCTAACAGCGGAATTACCCAGGCGGAAGCTTTAGAGCGGGGGATAAAAGTGCTTCCCATGCCCTTCATGATCAATGAAGAAACTTTTTATGAGGACATTACCCTTACCCAGAATGAATTTTATGAAAAGCTGGAAAGCGGTGCAGATGTGGTAACCAGCCAGCCATCTCCCGAGTCGGTAATGAAACTGTGGGATGAAGTGCTTAAGGCGTATGATGAAATCGTTTATATTCCCATGAGCAGCGGCTTATCAGGTTCCTGCCAAAGCGCAATTATGCTTTCAGAAGATTATGATGGCAGAGTACAGGTAGTCAATAATCAGAGAATTTCCGTCACGCAAAGACAGTCTGCACTGGATGCAAAACTGCTGGCAGACCGGGGAATGGATGCGGCTGAAATTAAGGATTTTCTGGAAAAGGATAAATACAATTCCAGCATTTATATTATGCTGGATACATTATACTATTTAAAAAAAGGCGGAAGAATCACGCCTGCGGCCGCTGCAATCGGCACAATGCTTAAACTTAAGCCGGTGCTTACCATTCAGGGAGATAAGCTGGATGCTTTTGCAAAGGCCAGAACCAGCAATCAGGGCAAGAGCATTATGATCAATGCCATCAGAAACGACATGGAAAACCGGTTTGGCGGTGCAAGGGCAGATAATATATGGCTGGAGGTTGCTTATACCAAGAATGAAGAGACTATGAGACAGTTTGTTGAAGAACTGGAAAAAGAATTTCCGGGCTTTGATATTGTGGCAAATCCTCTTTCTTTAAGCGTTGCATGTCACATTGGTCCTGGTGCGCTGGCAGTTGCCTGCTGTAAAAAAATCAAATAGGAGTTTATTGTAATGGCAAAAGAAGCAATTTATGACGCTTCCAGTATTACGGTGCTGGAAGGGCTTGAGGCGGTGCGAAGAAGGCCTGGCATGTACATTGGCAGTGTATCTACCAAAGGACTCAATCATTTGATCTATGAAATTGTAGATAACGCAGTGGATGAGCATCTTGCCGGACATTGTGATACTATATGTGTAACCCTTGAGGCGGATGGTTCCGCTACTATAGAAGATAATGGCCGGGGAATTCCGGTGGGGATGCATGAAAAGGGCGTCAGTGCGGAACGACTTGTTTTTACCACTCTTCATGCAGGTGGAAAGTTTGATGATTCCGCCTATAAAACAAGCGGCGGACTTCATGGCGTGGGTTCTTCTGTTGTAAATGCCCTTTCTACATATTTGACTGTACAGGTCAAAAACGGAGGACGCATTTATGAGGATAAATATGAAAGAGGAAACCCTGTGGTAGAACTGGTTGACGGTCTGCTTCCTGTTGTGGGCAGGGCAAAGGGAACAGGAACAAAAGTTAATTTTCTGCCGGATGATACCATATTTGACAAGACAAGGTTTAAAGAAGATGAAATTAAAAGCAGAATGCATGAAACTGCTTATTTAAATCCTGCACTTACCATTATTTTTGAAGATAAAAGGAAAGACATCCCTGAATCTATTACATATCATGAGCCGGATGGTCTGATTGGTTTTATCAAGGACTTGAATAAATCCACTCAGCCTGTCTGCGACGTAATTTACTTTAAAGGGGAAAGTGAGGGAATTTCCGTAGAAGGGGCGTTTCAGTATATCAATGAATTCCATGAAAATGTGCTTGGATTCTGCAATAACATTTATAACGCCGAGGGCGGAACGCATCTGACCGGATTTAAAACTGCTTTTACGAATATCATTAATACTTATGCAAGAGAGTTAAATATCCTTAAGGAAAAGGATGCAAACTTTACAGGCGCAGATGTGAGAAACGGCATGACTGCAGTTATTTCTTTAAAGCACCCTGATCCCAGGTTTGAAGGCCAGACAAAAACCAAGCTGGATAACCAGGATGCAGCTAAGGTTGTTTCCAAAGTGACAGGGGAGGAACTGGTTCGTTATTTTGATAGAAATATTGAGGTTTTAAAGAATATTATAGGCTGTGCGGAGAAGGCGGCCAGGATTCGGAAGACAGAAGAAAAAGCAAAAACCAACATGCTGACAAAACAGAAGTTTTCTTTCGATTCTAATGGCAAACTTGCAAATTGTGAGTCAAAAGATGCTTCAAAGTGCGAAATTTTCATTGTAGAGGGTGATTCTGCAGGAGGAAGCGCCAAGACTGCAAGAAATCGTGCATTTCAGGCGATCCTTCCCATACGTGGAAAAATACTGAATGTGGAAAAAGCAAGCATTGACAAGGTACTTGCCAATGCGGAAATCAAGACAATGATCAATGCCTTTGGCTGTGGGTTTTCTGAAGGCTATGGGAATGACTTTGATATTACCAAACTTCGTTATGATAAGATTATTATTATGGCAGATGCAGACGTTGACGGAGCCCATATTTCCACACTGTTGTTAACTTTATTTTACAGGTTTATGCCTGAACTTATTTATGAAGGACATGTGTATATTGCCATGCCTCCTTTATACAAGGCTATGCCCTCTAAGGGGGCAGAACAGTATCTGTATGATGACAAGGCACTGGAACAGTACAGAAAGCGTCATAAGGGCCCATTTACGCTGCAAAGGTATAAAGGACTTGGTGAAATGGATGCAGACCAGCTTTGGGAAACTACCTTAAATCCGGAAAGCAGAATTTTGAAACAGGTTGAGATAGAGGATGCACGTATGGCTTCAGAAGTGACGGAAATGCTGATGGGCACAGAAGTGCCTCCAAGAAAGGCGTTTATCTATGAACATGCCACAGATGCGGAGCTTGATATTTAAACGATTGGGGGAACTATGGAAGAAAAGATCATTAAAACCGAATACTCTGAGGTAATGCAGAAATCTTATATTGATTATGCCATGAGCGTTATAATTGCAAGAGCGCTGCCGGATGCCAGAGACGGGTTGAAGCCGGTTCAGCGAAGAGTTCTGTATGATATGCATGAGCTGGGAATTAAATATGATAAACCTTATAGAAAAAGCGCCCGTATAGTAGGTGATACAATGGGTAAATATCACCCACATGGAGACAGTTCCATTTATGAGGCGCTTGTGGTTATGACACAGGACTTCAAAAAAGGGCTTCCTTTGGTAGATGGTCATGGCAATTTTGGAAATATAGAAGGAGATGGCGCAGCAGCAATGCGTTATACCGAAGCCAGGCTTGAGCGGATTACGCAGGAAGCGTTTTTATCCGATTTAGATAAGGATGTTGTGGATTTTATTCCCAATTTTGACGAGACGGAAAAAGAGCCGGGAGTTCTCCCTGCTAAATTTCCCAACTTGCTGGTAAATGGCTCCGAGGGGATTGCTGTCGGCATGGCCACAAGCATCCCTCCCCATAATCTGGGAGAGGTGACTGATGCGGTCAAAGCCTATATGCTGGATGAATCAATTACTGCAAAGGGGCTTATGAAATACATCAAAGGTCCGGATTTCCCCACAGGGGGAATTGTTACCAATAAAGATGACCTTTTGGAAATCTATGAAACCGGCACTGGAAAAATAAAAATCCGTGGAAAGGTGGAAATTGAAAAAGGAAAAGCCGGCAGAACCAATGTGGTGATCAGTGAGATTCCCTATACCATGATAGGTGCCAATATTTCCAAATTTCTTATGGATGTGGCGGCGCTTTCAGAAAGTAAAAAAACCCAGGATGTTGTTGATATTTCCAACCAGTCCTCCAAAGAGGGAATCAGGATTGTAATTGAATTGAAAAAAGACGCAGATGTGGACAATTTTGTGAATATGCTTTACAAAAAAACCCGTTTGGAAGATACCTTTGGCGTCAATATGCTTGCCATAGCAAATGGCAGGCCGGAGGTTATGGGAATTAAGGAAATCATTAAACATAATGTGGATTTCCAGTTCCAGGTGGCGAAGAGGAAATATACCACGCTCCTTGCCAGAGAAAGAGAAAAAAAGGAAATACAGGAAGGACTTATTAAGGCCTGCAATGTAATCGACCTTGTTATAGAGATTTTAAGGGGCTCCAGGGACAGGGCTATGGCGAAGGCATGTCTTGTGGAAGGAAAAGTTGAAGGAATAAAATTCCGTTCCAAAGAATCCAAAATTATGGCAGCCCAGCTTTGTTTTACGGAAAAACAGGCAAATGCCATTTTGGAAATGCGGTTATATAAGCTGATCGGGCTGGAATTGGAAGCGCTTATTAATGAACATGAAGAAACTATGGCAAATATTTACCGCTATGAGGATATTCTGGACAGGCGAGATTCTATGGCACAGGTTATCATTAATGAACTGGATGGAATCAGGCGTTCTTATGGAAAGAAGCGGAAGACGGTAATTGAAAATGTAGCCGAGGCTGTTTATGTGGAAAAGAAAGCAGAAGAGATGGAAGTTATGTTTCTGATGGACCGGTTTGGCTATGCAAGATGTATTGATCTGGCGACTTATGAAAGAAACAAAGAAGCGGCTGATTCGGAAAACCGGTATGTTTTTTCCTGCAAAAATACGGGCAGGGTTTGTATTTTTACAAATACAGGGCAGCTTCACACAATAAAGGTTATGGATATTCCTTTTGGAAAATTCAGAGATAAAGGAGTACCCATAGACAACATCAGTAATTTTAATGGCGAAAAGGAAGTGGTGGTTGCAGCGGCAAGCCAGACGAGTCTTAACCTTTATCGCATGATATTTGTAACGAAAACATCCATGATGAAGGTGGTGGACGGAGGCGAGTTTGATGTGGCGAAAAGAACCGTTGCTGCAACAAAACTGGCAGAGGATGATGAAGTTATAAGCGTTGTCGTTTTAAATGAGCAAAAGCAGATTGTGCTGCAGACCGGGGAAGGATATTTCCTTAAATTTGGAGTGGATGAGATTCCTGAAAAGAAAAAAAGTGCAGTTGGCGTGCGCGGAATGAAGTTAAGCAGCAATGATTATGTTGAGCAGGTTTACTATATAAAAAGCGGTGAAGGGCAGACGATTTCCTACAAAGAAAAAGAAATTGACCTCCATAAGTTAAAAACAGCAAAAAGAGATGGAAAAGGTACAAAAATCAGAGTATCTTAATTGCAGAATAAGGAGATTTGCGTATGCGGGTAATAGCCGGAAGAGCCAGAAGTCTGAAACTGAAAACACCTGAGGGGACAGCTACCAGACCTACCACAGACAGAATAAAGGAAACATTATTTAACATGATTCAGGGAGAAATTCCGGGATGCATTTTTGTTGATTTGTTTGCGGGAAGCGGAGGAATTGGAATAGAGGCATTAAGCAGAGGAGCTGCTCATGCATATTTTGTAGAAAATGGGAAGGAAGCAATTTCCTGTATTCTGGATAATCTTTCCTTTACAAAATTTTCTGATAATGCTACACTGCTAAAACAGGATGTGTTCAGCGCCTTATCCATGATCAGTGAAAAGGAAGCGGATATTATTTTTATTGATCCGCCCTATCAGGCCGGCTATGAAGAAAAGGTGTTTATGATGTTGGCAAAGCAGCCTTATGTAACAGAAAACACTCTGCTGATCCTGGAAGCGCAGCTGCACATGGACATGAATTTTTTGTCGGAATCTGGTTTTACAGTGGTCAAAGAAAAGAAATATAAGACAAATAAGCATGTATTTGTAAGAAAAGAGGATCTTGATGAAAGCAGCAATTTATCCCGGTAGTTTTGATCCGGTTACCTATGGACATTTGGATGTGATCAAACGTGCGGCGAATATTTTTGATGAATTAACAGTCAGTGTTTTAAATAATAAGCTAAAGACTCCATTGTTTTCTGTGGAGGAACGTGTTAAGATATTACAGGAAGCAGTTCAGGATATTCCAAATGTAAAAGTGGAATCCTTCAGCGGGCTTTTGGTAGATTATGCCAGATCAAGGGATATTCACGTGGTTATCAGAGGACTGCGTGCGATTACAGACTTTGAATATGAACTTCAGAATGCGCAGACCAATGCAAAGCTAAGCAGCGGAGCATTAGATACGGTATTTCTCACTACCAGTTTGGAATATGCTTATTTAAGTTCTTCCAGTGTGAAAGAAATAGCAAGTTTTAATGGTGATATTTCCATGTGTGTTCCGGATTTTGTAGCAAAGCTTGTGCATCGTAAGTTTGGATTTGGAGAGAAAGAAATGGGAGGACGTACATGAGCAGCAGAATCGAACAGTTGATCGATGAAATTGAAGAGTATATTGACGGCTGTAAATATCAGCCTCTTTCAAACAGTAAAATTGTTGTCAACAAGGAAGAAATAGACGAGCTTTTAAGAGAGCTTAGAATGAAAACTCCCGATGAAATAAAGCGTTATCAGAAAATAATCAGCAACAAGGAAGCAATTTTAAATGATGCACGTGTAAAAGCACAGGCTTTAATTGACGAAGCAACCGTTCACACCAATGAACTGATTAATGAGCATGAAATTATGCAGCAGGCTTATGCACAGGCAAATGAAGTGGTAAAAATGGCAACCATGCAGGCACAGGAAATTCTGGATAATGCCACCACAGAGGCAAATAACATGCGTATGGCGGCCATGCAGTATACGGATGACATTTTGGCAAATGTGGAAACTTTAATGACACAGACCATGAAAACCACTACGGATCATTATGAAAGTTTTATTGGTGCGTTAAATCATTATACCGATATTGTAAATGCCAACCGGGTGGAACTAAATCCTCCTGAAGCCGATGCATATACAGGTGAGGATATAGCTGACGCCCAGGGAAATGAAAATAAAAGTTCTGATAATCTGAATTTGGATTTGATTTAACATAAAAAGGCTGATCCAGCTTACCGCATAACAGTAAGCTGGTTTTTTTGAGTGCCGCTAAAGCGCAGAAGGAAGCAAAATGAAAAACATATGGAAAAAAATAAGCGTTCTACTGGTAATAATAGCTGGTTTTTTCTTTTTTTCTATCCCTTCCAGGGGGGAAGAACCTTTGATTATAGTAATTGATCCCGGTCACGGAGGAGAAAATCTGGGAGCTGAATATGAAAGTTATACGGAAAAGGAAATGACCATGACTGTGGCTAAGGCAATGAAAGAAGAGCTTGAAAAATACGATCAGGTGGTCGTTTATCTGACACATGATGTGGATATGAACATGAGCATTGAACAAAGAGCCTTATTTGCCAAAGAAAAAAATGCTGATTTTCTTTTTTGCCTTCATTTTAATATGTCAGTGAATCATGACCTTTTCGGCGCAGAAGTCTGGGTGCCGGCAGGGGGAGAATTTTATTCTAAGGGATATTCCTTTGCACAGATTGAAATGGGTGAGCTTACCGGTCTTGGATTGTATTCCAGGGGAATTAAAACAAAGCTGAATGACAGAGGGGACAACTATTATGGGATTTTAAGGTATTGCTCAGAGCAGCAGATTCCCTCCGTGCTGATTGAACACTGCCATTTAGATCATGTAAAGGATCAGGATTTTTATCAGCAGAGCGAGGAGCAGCTAAAGGAATTCGGCCGCTTAGACGCCACCGCTGTGGCAAAGTATTTCAGGCTCCGTTCAACTGCTCTTGGTGTAGATTACAGCGATTATCCGGTAGAAGAAGTGCCTGTACCGGAAGGGATGGTGAAGCCTGATAAGACGGAACCGGAAACATGCCGGATAGAAGTGACAGACATAAACAAAGAAACTGGTGAAGTGACGGTTTTCATGGAGGCGGAGGATTCAGACAGTTATATTTTATATTACAATTACAGTCTGGATGGGGGAAATACCTATTCGATGCCGGAGGCGTGGCCAAGGGCAAAGGCATGGGATCAGTCTGATATAGATTACAGTTTTACCATTTATGTGCCATTTGACCAGCCAATAACCCTGCGCTGCGGAGCAGGCAATGGATTTGACGTGTGGGCGGAAAGTAATGAGATTGCTATTGGACCTGTTGAAGATCCCCAAAGGCTTAAGGAGGAAAAAGAAAGAGAAGAGCAGGAACGATTAGCAGCTGCCGAACAGCTTTTAGAAGATGCAGCTTCGGAGAAAAATGCTGCCCTGGAGAGAAAAGAAATTGATCTGGACAAATTGGAAGCAGGGCAGGAAAGCACTTCTTCTACGGAGATTTTGATTATTATGGCCCTTATTACAGCAATACTTGCCTGTATTGTTTTTGTATCATTTTTTATGGCTAAAATGATACACCTGTTAATAAGAGGTAATAAAAAACAGTAATAGCTGTCAGTATCATTTTATGCATCACATATTCTGTGATGGACAGATCCGTATCCTTAATCATGCTGTATGTCTGGACAATGCAGGATGCGCCGCCAAAGGGAAGAATGCACAGTACCCATAAAGGCGCTTTATCTTTAAGCATTCCAATACCTCCTGTGATTTCAAGCAGGCAGCCAACACTTCCTGTAATTGTATCAGACAGACTTAAGGAAATGGGAAGCAGGCGCATAACAAGAACGGGAAGAATAAACAGCAGGTTAAAAAAAATCATATACCCGCCCAGTTTGGCAATGCTGTAGAGGGAACTGAAAACAGATTCATCCAGAGCCCTCAGTAAAGAGAAGTAGGAACCGGAAACAGGAGTTTTATGCTTAAAGGTAATACTTTGTCTGTAAATGGTATAGCGCAGAAACAGTCCATATAAAAAGGGAAGGCCATACATGGCAAATAAGTAGGGAACCGTCCCGGTCAGTTTAAGGGTTGGAAGGACAAAACTTAAAAAATATACGGGACCTATATTATTACAAAAGGCCAAAAGAAGGGACGCTTCTTTTTTGCTTATCTGCTTTTGGGTGTACAATTGGGCTGTTACATGCGCCCCCATAGGAAAACCGCATAAAAAACCAATAACAATGCCATAAATGCAGGAGTCGCTTAGCTGAAAAGCTCTGCCAATAAAGGGCTTTAAAACTTTGACAAAGGAGCTTGTCAGGTTCATGCGAATCATTATGCCGGAGAGAACCATAAAGGGAAAAAGGGTAGGGATCATTCTCTCAAACCACAAATTAAGCCCATTTACGGAAAAGGAAAGGCACGCAGCAGGAAAGGATAAAATGATAACTGTAAGCAGAAAGGCAAAAAACGTGTAAATATAAAATTTCAGTTTCATGATAGGTTCTTTTCCAGATTTGTGATATGATAATACTTATGAGAATTGATAAGTTATTATGCGAAATGAATATAGGTTCCAGAAGCCAGGTAAAGGAATTGATTAAAAAGGGTTTGGTCTGTGCAGATGGCCGAGTGGTTAAAAAGCCGGAAACTCATGTAGATGAAAATACTGTGGTTATCACCTGTCAGGGAAAAGTATACAGGTACGTGCCTTATGTGTATTATATGATGAATAAACCTTCCGGCGTGATTACTGCTACCCGGGATGAAACAGACAGAACAGTTCTTGATGTGCTTCGTGCTGAACTTTCAAAATGCGGCTCTCTTACAGGGATTCCGTTAAAGGATATTTCTCCGGTGGGACGTCTTGATAAGGATACGGTGGGGCTGCTTCTTTTAACAAACAACGGAGAACTTTCACACAATTTGCTTTCCCCTAAAAATCATGTGCCTAAGAAGTACTTTGTAAAAACAGACGGGCCCATCAGTGATGAAATGGTCCAGGCCCTGGAAAATGGCATTATGATAGGCCAGAAGGAAAAAACACTGCCGGCGGTTATTGAAGACAGAAATGAAAATCAGTGTATGATTACCATTATGGAAGGAAAGTATCATCAAATAAAGCGGATGTTTCATGCAGTGGGGCGAAATGTAATTTATTTAAAGCGGCTGTCTATGGGAACACTGGTTTTAGACCAGAGACTTTCAGAGGGGCAGGTCAGAGAATTAACAAAAGAAGAGGTTGACGCATTATGCTTGAAAACATAGAAGCAGTATTATTTGATTTGGATGGATCTTTAGTAGATTCCATGTGGATATGGCAGGAAATTGATGTTGAGTATTTACGTAAGTTTGGAATAGCGCTTCCTGAAAAACTCCAGATGGAAATTGAAGGAATGAGTTTTTCGGAAACTGCATTTTATTTTAAGGAAAAATTTCAAATACCGGATTCTCTGGAGCAGATAAAATCGGACTGGAATCATATGGCATGGGATAAATATACCTATCAGGTTCCACTGAAAAATGGTGCCTTTGAATTTATCAAATATTGTCATGAAAACAATATCAGGCTGGGAATTGCAACCAGTAATTCCAGAGAACTTGTGGAAAATGTAATTCAGGTTCATGGCATCCGGAATTACTTTGACAGTATTGTGACAGGATGCGATGTGGCAAAGGGAAAACCATCACCGGATATTTATCTGGAAGCAGCAAGAAGATGTAATACAGCGCCTGATAAGTGTCTTGTTTTTGAGGACATCATTCCCGGCATTTTGGCGGGCAAAGCTGCCGGTATGCAAGTGTGTGCAGTGGATGATGACTATTCCAGTCAACAAAAAGAAGAGAAAATAAGACTTTCCGATTACTTTATAGAAGACTATTTTGATATTGTATCAAAGCTTTAGAAGGAAAAAAAGGAGGATAAATCCTCTCCTCGCCAGAGGGGCTCGGATTTTCCTTCGGAAAACAAGGAGGATTGTTTGAAAAACGGATTTTTACCAGTTTCCCGTCAGGATATGATGGACAGAGGAATTGAGCAGCTTGACTTTGTTTATATAATAGGGGATGCCTATGTGGATCATCCTTCCTTTGGACATGCTGTGATCAGCCGGGTTTTGGAGGCACATGGATATCGGGTGGGGATTATTTCACAACCGGACTGGAAAGATGAAAACAGCATAACCATTTTGGGAAAACCCAGACTTGCCTTTCTTATTTCCGCCGGAAATATGGATTCTATGGTAAATCACTATTTTGTTTCCAAAAAAAGACGCAGCACAGATGCCTACACGCCTGGAGGCGCAGTTGGAAAGCGCCCTGACTATGCTGCTGTTGTATATGGCAATCTTCTGAGGCGAAAGTATAAGGATGTTCCTGTTATCATAGGCGGGATTGAGGCCAGCTTAAGAAGGCTGGCTCACTATGATTACTGGAGTAATTCCTTAAAGCGTTCCATTCTTTTAGACAGTCAGGCAGATTTGATTTCTTACGGAATGGGAGAGCGTTCCATTGTGGAAATTGCCGAGGCGCTTGATGGCGGGATTTCTGTAAAAGATATTACCTTTATTCCAGGAACTGTCTATAAAACAAGGGTTCTTTCAGGAATTACAGGATGGAAGGAAAAGTCCTGCAATGCAGTTTTCCTTCCATCTTATGAAGAAATGAAGGAAAATTCCCAAAAATATGCAGAAAGTTTTGGGATTCAATATAAAAATACCGATCCTTTTACTGCCAGAATTCTTGCGGAAGCCTATCCGGACGGAACATTTGTAGTTCAAAATCCGCCGCAAAAACCGCTTACCATGAGTGAAATGGATCAGGTTTATGAATTGCACTATATGAGGACTTACCATCCTTCCTATGAGGAAATGGGAGGTGTTCCGGCGATAGCAGAAGTTAAATTTTCTCTGGTCAGTAACAGAGGCTGCTTTGGCGGATGCAGCTTTTGCGCTTTGACTTTCCATCAGGGAAGGATTGTTCAAGTACGAAGCCATGAATCCATTTTAAGAGAAGCAAAGGAGATGACAAAAGATCCGGATTTTAAAGGGTATATTCATGATGTGGGAGGTCCCACAGCCAATTTCCGGCATCCTGCATGTGCCAAGCAGTTAAAGAGCGGCGTCTGCCCTGATAAGCAGTGTCTGTTTCCCTCTCCCTGTAAAAATATAAATGCGGATCATCAGGATTATGTGAACCTTCTTAGAAAACTGCGTGCCCTTAAGGGCGTTAAAAAGGTATTTATTCGTTCCGGCATCCGGTTTGACTATCTTCTTGCAGATAAAAGTGATGCTTTTTTAAAAGAACTGGCAGAGCATCATGTAAGCGGCCAGCTTAAAGTGGCTCCTGAGCATATTTCAGATGCAGTTCTTGAGAAAATGGGCAAGCCCAGGCGAGCGGTTTATGAGCAGTTTGTAAAAAAGTATGAAAAAATAAATGCCTCTCTTGGGAAAAAACAGTATCTTGTGCCTTATCTTATGTCTTCCCACCCGGGAGCATCTTTAAAGGAGGCAGTAGAGCTTGCGGAATACTTAAGAGATTTTGGATATATGCCGGAACAGGTACAGGATTTTTATCCTACCCCATCCACCCTTTCTACGGTTATGTACTATACAGGGATTGATCCAAGAGATGGCTCTAAGGTTTATGTATGCAAAAATCCTCATGAAAAAAATATGCAGAGAGCATTGATTCAATATCGCGATCCGAAAAATTATAAACTGGTACGGGAAGCGCTGATAAAGGCTGGCCGGGAAGATCTGATTGGATTTGATAAAAAATGCCTGATAAAGCCTTATGGAAATGACAGAGAAAAGTTTCATAAATCCGCCGGTCAGACAGTTTCAAAAAACAGTAAAAAGAAGAAAACCATCAGAAACAGACATGCAAAAAAACATAAGGAGACAGTAAAGTGAAAAAAGCAGTAAAAGGAACTTATGGATATTTAAAAACAAAAAGAAGCCGTGTTCTTATAAGGACAATTGCTTTTTTTGCAATTTCCATTGCAATTTTTATTGCCGGTTATGTAACCACCGGAAGCAGAAAAAATCTGCTTACCATCATAGCTGTTTTAGGATGCCTTCCGGCCTGTAAAAGTCTGGTCAATCTGATCATGTTTTTCAGGGCAAAAGGATGCAGCAGGAGGGCAATGGAACTGATTCGTCCTGTTGAAGGACATCTGATTGGAATGTATGATATGTTTTTTACTTCTTATCAGAATAATTTTTCCATCAGTCATATGGTTGTGGAAGATAAGATTATCCTTGCATACACAGAAGCAGAGAACTTTCACAACAAAGAATTTAAGGAACATCTGACCACCATGTTAAAGCAGGGCGGTATGAAGGATATGACAATTACAGTAACAGAAGATATTCAAAAATATTGTGAACAGCTTGAGGGGTTAAATGTTATGAATCAGGAATATGATCCCAAAAAAGATGATGAAGTAAGAATTGTATTGTATGATATTTCTCTATAATATGAAAGTATAAAAGAAAGAATATGACCGGGTGTTAAGTATGCAGCAGATAGAAATCAAAGAAAATGAAGCGGGACAACGACTGGATAAATTTTTGCATAAATTTATGCCCTTGGCTCCTGTGTCCTTTTTTTATAAAATGCTGCGCAGAAAAAATATTACATTAAATGGAAAAAAGGCACAGGGCAGCGAAAAACTTATTGTGGGAGATACCCTTTCTTTTTACCTGTCAGAGGAAACAATTCAAAACTTTAAAGAGAAAGATGCAGCATCCAATGAATATGAAAAGGCATTTTCCACCCTTAAGGGGATTGAAATTATTTATGAAGATGCGCAGGTCCTTTTTATGAATAAACCTGCCGGAGTTTTATCTCAGAAAGCATCACCTTCAGACTTGTCCTTAAATGAATGGATGATTGGATATCTGCTGGCAGAAAATATTCTGGATGAAAAATCTCTTTCTACTTTTAAACCTTCTGTCTGCAACCGGCTTGACCGGAATACAATGGGGCTTGTAATAGGCGCTAAAACTCTGGCTGGCAGCCAGAAAATGAATCAACTGATTAAGGAACGAAAAATAAGAAAATTTTATCGTATGCTGGTGAAAGGAAATGTCCAAAAGGAAGAAACGTTGGAAGGTTTTCTGATTAAAGATGAAAAAAATAATAAAGTCCGGCTTGTGACAAAAGAAAACGAAGAAAAATCTGCTTATATTAAAACCAGATTTTATCCTGTGCAGGTTTATTCAGATAAAACACTGGTGGAGGCAGAGCTTATTACCGGTAAACCTCACCAGATTCGTATTCATTTAGCCAGTACAGGACATCCACTGCTTGGAGATTATAAATATGGGGACAGACAGTGGAATGATAAGTATAAGAGACGGTTTCAGGTAAACAGCCAGCTTTTGTATGCCAGTCGGCTGGAGTTTCCAGAGCTTGAAGCTCCTTTTGAACGGTTAAGTGGACAGAGAATTGAGGTTCCTGTTCCTGAAATATTTGAACGAATAATGAGTGCGAAATAAGGAGAAGGCTATGGCAACATGGAGTTCAAGAGGTCTTAGAGGATCTACCCTGGAAGATTTGATCAACAGGACCAATGAAAAATATATGGAAAACAACCTGGCTCTTATCCAGAAAATACCAACTCCAATAACCCCGATCAATATTGACAAGGCTACCAGACACATTACACTTGCTTATTTTGAGCAGAAAAGTACCGTGGATTATATCGGCGTAGTGCAGGGAATTCCGGTCTGCTTTGATGCAAAGGAATGTGCCACAGACAGATTTGCCCTTCAAAACATTCATCATCATCAGGTAACCTTTATGGAGCGGTTTGAAAGTCAGGGCGGTGTTGCATTTTTTTTGATTTATTTTTCGCATAAGGATGAATTTTATTATCTTCCCTTTGAAATGTTGAAATTTTTCTGGGACAGAGCAGAAAACGGCGGCAGAAAAAGCTTTCTTTATGAGGAATTAAACCCTGAATATGTTTTACCAAAAAAGCACGGGATCTTTGTTCCTTATCTTGATATGCTGAGCAAAGATCTGGATGAGAGGGCGTAAGGGATAAAAAGAGGCAAATGGTTTGTTTGACAAAACAGTTTGTTTTTAGTATACTACCAATAGTTTTGCCTGATAACACGGTAATGAATTAGCACTTTAAATCAAGAAAGTAAGTTGCGGATTAAAAGTGATAGGTTGACATAAAAATATTATGTAAACATAGAGGTGAATATATGATAAAAAAGTTAATACATACGCCTGAAGGCGTCAGAGATATTTATGGAAAAGAATATGCAGGAAAACTTGCAGTGGAAGATTTGATTCACAACCAGCTTAATTTATTTGGATATCAGGATATCCAGACACCCACTTTTGAGTATTTTGATGTGTTTTCCAATGAAATCGGAACTACGCCCTCTAAGGAACTGTATAAGTTTTTTGATAAAGAGGGAAATACGCTGGTTCTGCGGCCTGATTTTACGCCTTCTATGGCAAGATGTGCGGCAAAATATTTTATGGATGAAAATATGCCTATCCGTTTTTGTTATGCAGGAAATACCTTTACCAATACCAGCAGCCTGCAGGGAAAGTTAAAAGAAGTTACCCAGATGGGGGCAGAGTTAATTGGAGATGGCAGCGTGGAAGCAGACGGGGAAATGATAGCCCTTGTTGTGGAATCTCTTCTAAGCGCAGGTTTAACTGAATTTCAGGTGAGTATTGGCCAGATGGAATATTTTAAAGGAATCTGTGCACAGGCTGGACTGGATGAACAGACGGAAAATGAGCTTCGGGAGTTGATTTCCGGTAAAAATATTTTTGGTGCGGAGGAATTGCTGGCAGGATGCGGCGTTGATGATTCTTACTGCAAAGCGCTTTTAAAGGTTACTGATTATTTTGGAACAGTGGAAGTCTTAAAAGAGGCGGAAAAATTTGCCTTAAATTCCCGCTCCCATCTGGCCATTGACCGGCTTTTTAAGCTGTATCAGGTTCTTTGCATGTATGGGGTTGAAAAATATGTATCCTTTGATCTTGGAATGCTCAGTAAATATCATTATTATACCGGAGTGATTTTCAAAGTTTATACCTATGGAGTGGGAGAGCCCATTGTAAAGGGCGGAAGATATGATCATTTACTGGGATATTTCGGAAAGGAATCGCCGGCAATTGGATTTGCAGTTGTAATAGATGATCTGATGCTTGCCCTTAGCCGGCAGAAGGCAGGAATAAAGGCGGCGGATGAAATTACTTATTTATCTTATAATTCTGATAATTATGAAAGCAGGCTTTCCGAAGCCAAAGGACTTAGAAAAAACGGCAGAAAGGTATCACTGATTCCTGAAAAAAAGAAACTGTGATTGTGTGAATGAAATGAATGAAGAAAGATATTTAACCTTTGCGTTGGGGAAGGGGCGTCTTGCAGATAAAACCCTTGCACTTTTGGAACAGATCGGTATTACCTGTCAGGAAATGAAAGATAAAAATTCCCGGAAGCTGATTTTTGTAAATGAAGAAAAAAAGGTAAGATTTTTTCTTGCCAAGGGACCGGATGTGCCTACTTATGTGGAATATGGGGCTGCCGATATCGGAGTAGTTGGAAAAGACACGATTTTAGAAGAAAGCAGAAGAGTATATGAGGTGCTGGATTTAGGCTTTGGAAAATGCCGGATGTGTGTATGTGCCCCGGCATCTGCAAAAGAGCTGCTTCTGCATCATGAACGGATTCGTGTTGCCACAAAGTATCCTGTCATAGCAAAGGATTATTTTTATAACAAAAAGCATCAGACAGTGGATATTATCAAGCTGAATGGTTCCGTAGAGTTAGGACCTATTGTGGAGCTTGCAGATGTGATCGTGGATATTGTTGAGACAGGTTCTACCTTAAAGGAAAATGGGCTTGAAGTCCTGGAGGAAATCTGTCCCTTATCCGCCAGAATGATTGTAAATCAGGTAAGTATGCAGATGGAAACAGAAAGGATCAGAGATTTGATTTTCCGCTTAAAACAGTTGTGCTAACAGTTTGCTGATTTTAAATACAAAAAGGAGAGGAGCTGCTAAATTTTATGCGCATCATAGAATTAAATGACCAGACAAAAAACAACCTTCTTGAAAGCCTTTTAAAAAGAAGTCCCAACAGCTACGGAAGCTATGAACAGACGGTAAATGAAATTATCAGGAAGGTGCGGGAAAAGAAGGATGAGGCTTTATTTGCCTATACAAAACAGTTTGATCACTGTGAAATAACAAAAGATACTGTTAAGGTGACAGCCAAGGAAATAAAAGAAGCCTACGACAAGGTGGAACCAAAGCTGGTGGAGGTAATGAAAAAATCAGCCGCCAACATCACAAAGTTCCATCAAAAACAGCTTCACAACAGTTGGATTGCGCCTGAGGATAATGGCACAATCTTAGGACAGAGAATCACTCCCATTGAGATTTCCGGAGTTTATGTTCCCGGGGGAAAGGCCGCTTACCCTTCCAGCGTGCTTATGAATGTGCTTCCTGCAAAGGTTGCAGGTGTGTCAAGGATTATTATGACCACTCCGCCGGGAGCTGATGGAAAAGTCAATCCCGGTACATTAGTTGCTGCCGATATTGCAGGTGTTCATGAAATCTATAAGGCAGGCGGGGCACAGGCCATTGCAGCGATGGCTTTTGGAACAGAAAGCATTCCAAGAGTGGATAAAATTACCGGCCCGGGAAATATTTTTGTAGCCCTTGCAAAAAAAGCCTGTTTCGGTTATGTAAGTATTGATTCCATTGCCGGGCCCAGTGAAATTCTTGTGCTGGCTGATGAAAGCGCCAATCCAAGGTTTGTGGCGGCAGACTTGCTGTCCCAGGCGGAGCATGATGAAATGGCAAGCGCTATCCTGATTACCACCAGCAAAACTTTAGCCAGACAGGTTTCAGAGGAAGTAGAACAATTTACAAGAGAGCTTTCCAGAAAAGAAATTATTGAAAAGTCCCTGGAAAATTATGGATATATTTTGATTGCACAAAATATGGAGGAAGCAATAGACGCGGCCAATGAAATAGCTTCCGAGCATTTGGAGATTCTTACTAAAAATCCTTTTGAAACCATGACAAAAATAAAAAATGCCGGAGCAATTTTCCTTGGAGAATATTCCTCGGAGCCTTTGGGGGATTATTTTGCAGGCCCCAACCATATTCTGCCCACCAATGGTACAGCAAGGTTTTTTTCGCCACTAAATGTGGATGATTTTATGAAAAAGACAAGTATTATTTCCTATTCTAAAGATGCACTTTTAAAGGTTCATGAGGAAATTGAATTATTTGCCAGTAAAGAGGGCTTGACTGCCCATGCAAACTCCATTAAAGTTAGATTTGAACAGGAGGCTTTATAGATGGAACGAAAAGCAGAAATTACCAGAAAGACAAAGGAAACTGACATATCTGCCACATTAAATCTGGATGGACGCGGCAAAAGCAATATAAACACAGGAATTGGCTTTTTTGATCATATGCTGGAAGGGTTTGCAAGGCATGGTTTCTTTGATCTTGACATGACCGTTAAGGGAGATCTTAAGGTGGACGGACATCATTCGGTAGAAGATGCGGGCATCGTGTTGGGAACAGCTATAAAAGAAGCTCTGGGTGACAAATCCGGCATCAAAAGATATGGCTCCTGTATCCTGCCTATGGATGATGCCCTTGCCTTGTGCGCTGTGGACTTATGCGGCAGACCATATTTTGTTTTTGAATGCAGTTTTACAGCGGAAAAAGTGGGTGATCTGGATACGGAGCTTGTACGGGAATTTTTTTATGCCCTTTCTTACAGCGGAGGAATGAATCTTCATATCAGAATGTTTTCAGGTATCAACAGTCATCATATGATAGAGGCCATATTTAAGGCATTTTCCAAGGCATTAGATGAAGCGGTGGGAAAGGATGCAAGAATTACAGATGTTCTAAGTACAAAGGGAAGTTTATAAAATCATACGGAGAAGTTTCTGTTTTCAGGAACAGGATAAAAGGAAGCAGCAAATTATGAAAGACTACAAAAAATTTATACCATGTATCTATCTTTTAAAGGAAAAGGCTGTTGCCGGTTTTCATGATGAGACGGTGGTAAGTGATAATCCGGCGCTTTTGGCAAGATTTTATGGGGAAAATAATGCAGATGAACTAATTGTCTTTGATCTGTCAGAAGATGATGTTTCCCATGATGCAGCCCTTGATTTGATAAAGTTTATATGTAAAGAAGCGCAGATTCCCGTTATTGGTGCAGGAAATATCAAACGCATGGAGGATGTAAAAAAACTGCTTTATGCAGGCTGCAGCAAGGCGGCGCTTAATTATTCAAAGAAAGGAAATATAGAAATCACAAAGGAAGTTTCCTTAAAGTTTGGAAAAGAAAAGATTCTGGCATGTATTTATGAGGCAGATGAGATAAATGCCAATGAAGAGATTTTATCTGAATTTGCAGATGGAATTATACTGATTAATGAAAGAGGAATTAAGCAGGCAGTAAGTATCTCAAAGCTGCCTCTTATCGTTACCCTTCCCGAGGTTTCCCTTGATAAAATCATTGAACTGCTGTCCACAGAAATCATTTCAGGTGTTACAGGACCGGCGATTAACGCCAACGCAAAGGAATTAAATGATATTAAAGACTTGTGTGCCGGCAATGGAGTAAGCGTCAGAACCTTCGAACCGGCAGTTAAATGGGAGGAATTAAAGAAAAACCCGGAGGGACTTGTGCCTGTGGTAACCCAGGATTATAAAACACGGGAGGTTTTGATGGTGGCCTACATGGATGAGGAGGCCTATCTTCACACCTTAAAAAGCGGACGGATGACTTACTACAGCAGAAGCCGCAGACAGCAGTGGATTAAGGGAGAAACCAGCGGGCATTTTCAATACGTGATGGAAATGACTGCCGATTGCGATAAGGATACCATTTTAGCAAGGGTTTCCCAAATTGGAGCAGCCTGCCATACGGGAAGTTATAGCTGTTTCTTTCATGAAATTATGAAAAAAGACTATGAGGAAACCAACCCGCTTATGGTTTTCGAATCTGTTTTAAATGTAATCAAAGACAGAAAAGTACATCCCAAAGAGGGCTCCTATACCAATTATCTGTTTGAGAAAGGAATTGACAAAATCCTGAAAAAATTAGGAGAAGAAGCTACGGAAATCGTAATAGCAGCCAAAAATCCCAATGCAAACGAGATCAAATATGAAATTGCAGATTTTTTGTACCATATGATGGTTTTAATGGTGGAAAAGGGAGTAACATGGGAGGAAATTACGGAAGAGCTTGATAAAAGATGATAATCATGTGCACTGCATACATATTCCTGTATGACAGTGCATATTTTTTATAAATCAGCAGCATGGACAATTAATTTATGAGTAAAGTAAATACAGACAAAAAGCTTGAGCTGATCAAAGCAATCAGAATGCAGAATCAGTATGACCGGCAGTTAATTCGAATGCGGGAGGGCATTGTATATTCCGATCTGCCAGGGGGCAGACACGGAGAGGTATATGGTCTGGAGGAGCCTGCAGCTTCTGAAACAACTGGAAAAAGCAAAGTTCTGGTAAATTTCCGCATACGGTTTGTGATTGCAGTTCTGCTTTTGCTTGGCTTTATTTTATGTGATGTGAATCACATCAGTATTGGAAAAGAGGATGCAGACAGTCTTTATGGACGAATTAAAAGCAGCAGTTCAATTGAAGCATTAATCGACAAAGTAAAATAGTGCTTGCCAACCAAAAGAAATACCCCGTATAATGACTATGGACAAAATACTGAGGTTGGTAATTATGAGAAAATTAGCTTTAAAAGATGAAATACTGATGCAGGTGGAAAAACCGGCCCGTTATATTGGCAATGAAGTAAATGCTGTTATGAAAGATAAAGATAAGGTGGATGTTCGATTTGCCATGTGTTTTCCTGATGTATATGAAATCGGCATGTCACATCTTGGCATACAGATTATTTATGATATGTTGAACCGGTTTGAGGACGTCTGGTGTGAGCGGGTGTATTCTCCCTGGGTGGATTTGGATCAGATTATGCGGAAAGGAAATATTCCATTATTTGCTTTAGAGTCTCAGGAACCCATAAAGGATTTTGATTTTCTTGGAATTACCCTTCAATATGAAATGTGTTACACCAATATTTTACAGATCCTGGATCTTTCCGGAATTCCGCTTCTTTCAAAAGAGCGAAATGAAGAAGATCCTGTTGTGATTGGCGGTGGGCCATGCAGTTATAATCCGGAACCAATCTGTGACTTTTTTGACCTTTTTTATATTGGAGAAGGAGAAACCAGATATAGAGAGCTGCTGGATTTATATAAGGAAACTAAAGCCGGTGGAGCAGGAAGAAAAGAATTTCTGAAAAAGGCTGCACAAATTCCCGGCATCTATGTGCCATCTCTATATGAAGTTACCTATAAAGAAGATGGCACCATTGATAAGAGAATATCTTTAGAACCTGGTATTCCTCAAATAATTGAAAAAGAGCTGGTAAAAGACGTGACAGACACTTTTTACCCTGAAAAACCGGTAGTCCCTTTTATTAAGGTAACCCAGGACCGGGTGGTGCTGGAAATTCAAAGAGGCTGTATCAGAGGCTGTCGTTTCTGTCAGGCCGGGCAGTTATACCGCCCTGTCAGGGAGCGGAGCCTTAAAATGCTGAAAGACTATGCTCTTAAAATGCTTAAAAATACAGGACATGAGGAAATTTCCTTAAGTTCCTTAAGCTCCAGTGATTATACTCATCTTCCGGAGCTGCTAAATTTTTTAATAGAAAACTGCAGGGAAAGAAAAATTAATATTTCTCTTCCCTCTCTTAGAATTGACGCTTTTTCACTGGATGTAATGAATAAAGTGCAGGATGTGAAAAAAAGCAGCCTTACCTTTGCGCCGGAAGCAGGAAGCCAGCGGCTTCGAAATGTGATTAACAAGGGATTGACCGAAGAAGTCATTCTGGACGGAGCCCGTCTTGCTTTTGAGGGTGGATGGAGCAGGGTAAAGCTTTATTTTATGCTTGGACTTCCTATGGAATCAGAAGAGGATATTCGGGGCATTGGGGAATTATGTAATAAGATTGCGGCGGTATATTACGAGACAGTTCCCAAAGAAAAGAGGACAGGCAGGGTACAGATTGTTGCAAGCACTTCCTTCTTCATTCCCAAACCTTTTACTCCTTTTCAATGGGCGCCTCAGTGCACGAAGGAAGAATTTTTAGATAAGGCTTATCAGACAAGAACGGCTATTTCCGACCAGTTGAATCAAAAGAGCATCAAATACAACTGGCATGAGGCAGACGCAAGCGTAATGGAAGGTGTTATGGCCAGAGGCGACAGGCGGTTAAATCAGGTTATTTTAAATGCATACAAAAAAGGCTGCATGTACGATGCCTGGAGCGAATATTATAAAAATGATATCTGGATGGAGACATTTGAAGAATGCGGCATTGATATAGGTTTTTACACCACAAGAGTCAGAGCCGATGAAGAAATTTTCCCCTGGGATTTTATTGACTGCGGCGTGACAAAGGAGTTTTTGTTAAGAGAATGGCATAAGGCGAAGGAAGAAGAGACAAGCCCCAATTGCCAGTTAAAGTGCAGCGGCTGCGGTGCTGCCAGATTTGGCACTGGAATTTGTGTTGGGCACAAAACCAGCGGGCATTGATTTGGCCGCTAAAGCGGCAGACGGGAGCAAGGTTGAAAGAAAAGCACTTTCAACCTCCCTGATTTAAATGCCGCTAAA
Organism: Lachnospiraceae bacterium; assembly: GCA_009774465.1. Lineage (GTDB taxonomy): Bacteria > Bacillota > Clostridia > Lachnospirales > Lachnospiraceae > Suilimivivens. The sequence continues at coordinate 8,174 of VSNT01000022.1, read as the reverse complement.
GCGGCAGATGGGAGCAAGGTAAATGAAGGTCAGAATAAAATTTTCCAAATATGGTCCGGTTAAATTTATAGGACATCTTGATGTGATGCGGTATTTTCAAAAGGCAATCCGGAGGGCGGAAATTGATATTGCCTATTCGGAAGGTTTCAGTCCTCATCAGATTATGTCTTTTGCCGCCCCTTTATCCGTAGGTCATACCAGTGAAGGGGAGTATTTTGATATTGAGCTAAATTCTTTTACCAGTGAAGACGATCTGCTGCACAGGCTGCAATCTGTCATGGTTGAAGGAATTGATATTTTGCAGGTACAGTTGTTAAAAGAGGGAGAGCAGAATGCTATGGCCAGTGTAAAAGCTGCTTCTTACCTGATTACTTTTAGAGACGAAACAATTCTTCCTACAGGCTGGCAGGAAGAGCTTACGTCCTTTTATGCGAAGTCATTTATTCCGGTTATAAAAAAGACGAAAAAGGGCGAAAAGGAAATAAATTTAAAAGACAGCATTTATCAGTTGGAAATCAGGGAAAATTCCGGTATTTATATGCTTTTGGATGCAAGCAGCGGCGGAAATATCAAACCCGGATTTGTTCTTGACAGTTTTTTCGATACTTTAAATTATAAACTTCCGGAATTTGCATTTATGGTGCATCGAATAGAAACCTGTAAAAATATTGGAACAGAAGAAGAAAGAAAACTGGTGCCTCTAATATGGGAAAAGTAATTATAACAAAAAAAGATAACTGTATACTGCTGTTTTTAATTGATACAGCCGGCCGGTCTCAACTGATCAGGGCGGCTTCTTTGAATGAAAAGGAAGATATCCTTGGGAATATTTATGTGGGAAGAGTCAGTGAAGTGGTTCATGGCATTGATGCGGCGTTTATAGCAATCAGCAAATCCGAAACTGTTTTTTTGTCCTTTTCCGACTGCCAGGAACCAATGCTGCGAAACAGAGCATACGATGGAACGTTAAAACAGGGAGACGAACTGGTGGTACAGATAAAGGCTCCTGCTTTAAAGACCAAGTATCCTGCTGCAACTGCAAAGCTGTCCCTTGCAGGACAGTTTTGTGTCTGCGAAAAAGGCGGACACAACATATCCTGTTCTGCAAAATTAACGAAGGAAGCAGCTATGACTTTAAAAGAAGCTGTTTTAAAAGAAGAAATAATCGACCGGAAAAAATACAGCTTTATTTTACGCACCAACGCAGGCAGCCTTACGGATCTTTCGCCTTTGTTTGAAGAAATGAGACGGTTTATTGCCATTTTTAATAAACTGGATGAAATTTATCAATATCGAAGCCTGTATAGCTGCCTTTATTCATCCAAACCGGAAGTAATTAAGCTGTTAGAAGGCATTCCCTTATCCGAATATGAAGAAATCGTGACAGATGAAGAAGGTTTATATAAGCTGTTTACCGATAATTTTGAAAATATACCTGTCAGATTTTATCAGGATGATATGCTGCCTTTGTCAAAGTTATACAGTATTGACACCCACTTAAAGGAAGCCCTGGGGAAAAAAGTCTGGCTGAAATGCGGCGGATATCTTGTAATTGAGCCTACAGAAGCAATGGTGGTCATAGATGTTAATTCCGGCAAAACAGACAGCCACAGAAAAGAAAAAGAAGCCTATTACCTGAAAATAAATCTGGAGGCGGCAAAGGAAGTGGCAAGACAGCTCCGCATCAGAAACTATTCGGGAATGATTATGGTGGACTTTATCAATATGGAGGATAAGGAAAATAATAAGATACTGTTATCTGCGCTGGATGAGTATTTAAGAAAGGACACTACCAAAACAAGGCTGGTTGATATGACTGCGCTTGGAATTGTGGAGATCACAAGAAAAAAAGAAAGAAAACCTCTTTCAGAATGGCTGTTATGATGCAACTTTGATGCATTCATCCTGTATAATGTACCTGTATTAAGTTACAGGAATTCTAAAAATAGATTTAAAGTTTATGATACAGGATGAATGAAATGATTAAAAATAAAGTTTTCATAATTTTAATAGCTGCCATGTTGATGCTTTTTACAAAAGGCTACGGCAAAACACAGGAAATACAGGAGGCTCGGAGAAAGAAACCGGAGCCTGTTTCTGCTTTAAATACCGAGTTTCAGGACGCTGTTACGGAAGAAAAATTTTACGAATATGAAATAAAAACAGATGAAACAGGAGCAAAGTATGCTGCCATAAAGGGATTTAAAGAGGAATTTCAGACCGATTTTACAGATAATCTCAGGTGTCTTACGAAAAATTCATGGTACATTTATTTCCCGAAAGAGCTGGAAGGAATTCCGGTAAAAGAAATTTCTGCATATGCATTTCAAAATATTGATTTGGGGAGCTATTGCACGTCGCTTAAGCTTTCCGGGGATTTGACCTTTATTGGAGAACACTGTTTTGAAAACTGTGGGATTAAAGATGTTGTCTTTGAGCCAAAGGCTGTAAACACAGGTGCGGTGATAATTGAGGACTTGGCTTTTGCCGGAAACAAAGCGTTGTGGGGCGTATATATCAATGATACAGAAACATGCTTTGGAACTGATGTATTTGCAGGGTGCGGAAAAAAATTATATTTATGCTACAACGCCAAATCAGAATCTGTAGATGACGCGTTCCTGAAATATGCGGAAGAAAATCATCTGGAAGCGGTAGAAATACCACTTTATATCAGCGAAAAACCAATTGTTAATTATCCTGAAACACCTTATGTATTACTGCCGGATGTGAGAAATTTCTTTTATGGAGATTCAGCAGAAGATGAAAATTTTTGTTCCTTTGAATTTGATGATGACGCGCCTGATTTTGGATTTCCGGAACATCATCTGCCCTGTGGCGAGCTATGTGCATTGGATGGACATACTGATATTTCCGCATCCTCCGAATTAGGCTCCTCTGACGGAAGATATTCCGCCCGGCACTTAGGTTACCCCTGTCGTGATTTCGTTTGGGCGGAAGGGGCGCCCGGATATGGGATTGGGGAAAGCATCAGCATTACAGGAAATTACAAATATGGCGATACATGGACAGGAGATGGAAGCGTATATTTTCTTGAAGGGGATCTTGAACCGGATATAAGAGATGGTTATATGCGCTTTACAGAAATCTGTGTTGTTAACGGATATGCAAAAAGTCAAAAAAACTGGGAGGAGAACGGACGCGTTAAAAGACTTCTTTTGTATGTGGAAGATAAACCTTTCGCTTATCTTGCACTTGAGGATACTATTTATCCACAATATTTTTCTTTGCCAATCAACGATATCAAAACAGCAGAAGGGGTAACGATTCATTTTAAATTTGAAATTGAAGATGTATACCCCGGATCCAAATACGAGGATACCTGTCTTACCGGACTGGAAGTGGAATTTATGGGGCGCCGGGGGCATTAGATTTAAAGATGCGAAAGGAGAAAAATAATGCCGGAAAGTACAGAAACAAATAAAAAACAATGGAAGATTATTAGCCTGTTATGTTTACTGATTGTATTGGTGATTGTGATAACTGCAATTGGCATTGCACATTTATCCGCACCAAAGGGGTACACTGACTATACGGTACAAAAAGAACAGTATTATGTAGAATATTCGGAAAAATATGATTATTGGGATGTGCTTACAGTGGAGTATCCCAGATTGGAAGGAATTTCTGGAGAAAGGGAATCCCAGATCAATCAGCTAATGTATGATGCCGCTATGGACAGGGTAAACTACTGGCATTTAACCCCTTCCGAGGAGGTAAAAGAGTTTCAGAAAGAATATTTTTCGATTTTTGCCAGTGACGTAAATTGTGATGTTGCCTATCACAGTCAGTATTTATTAAGTGTAGATTATCAGGAATATTATTCGGCAGGCCACCCAATCTATATGACAAACGGAACAGAACGGGCGCTTACTGTCAATTTGATTACCGGAGAATGCTATTATCTTGCCGATATTATTGAACTGAATAAGGATTTTGTCAGGCTGTGGGATCAAATATACAGTGAGGAAACAGGCTCAGACTATGCAGATGATGAGACAATTGATTATTTGCTGGACTGGTTTTTGCAACAAGACGAAGAGATAAATGAAGATTATTTCTGCACACCGTTTTTTTATGTTACGGAGAATAAAGAATTTGTAATAGGAATTTCTCTGGATCCAAAACTTTATGAAGCATATACTTACAAACCTGCAACCCGAAGCTTTTCAACATTGCTTACGAAAGAAGAGCTGGAAGCATTTAAAAAGCAAAGCAGTTTCTGGGAGCTTTTGGAACAGTCTGAAATGGCAGGAGAAGTGCTTCCCTGCGAGAATAAAGCAGAAAATATATGGCTTGGAGAGGATGCAGGCGTATGGGATTTCGAATTTTAAAGAAGTTATTTATTTTTTTGACACTTTTTGTCACTTCACTTATCATTAGCCCCTATGCAGGCAGAATTGCCTCTGCGACAGAAAAATATCCCCTTACCTATGAGGAACCAGAGGGTGATGAGCCTTATATGACACTGAAAGAAAAGACGGAAGGATACATTGTGCTTCCCGGTGACAGCTTATGGCAGATTGCCGAAAAGCAGTTTGGAGACGGAAATAAATATGTTTCCCTGATAGATGCAAATAAGGCCATTCTTACAAATCCGAATCTGATTTATCCGGGCATGTTGCTTAATCTTTCACAGACAGGCCGGATTATCAGAACAGAAGCTAAATACGGAGGCATCCAAATGGGCGGTTATTCAATGGATATGCCTTATGGCTGGAGAGTTGGCGTGACACAATCAGGCAATGCCGGCGGAAATTTTGTTCTGTCCGGGGATGGGACAATTGCCTGCCTTGTGCAGGATATTCAAAAAGAAACAATAAAAAGTATGCAGGGCTGGGAAACACAATGCACGCAAAAGATCTCTGACTATGTAAAAGAAAATTATGCTGATCAGGTGTCCGACTTATCCTTTGAGCATTATTATATGGAAGATCAAAAGGAACTTTCCGGTGAACTTTATTTATATTCCTATATCTGGCATATCAGTCCTGCTGATTATCCAGGCTTAACCTGTAAAGTCTGCACAGGACTGAAAATAACAGATCACATTCAGGCAGAATTTTTAGGTTATACGATGGATGAATATGATATTCATGGCTGCGTACGCTATATTACCGCTTCTTTTGCGGAAGATTTTTCCGGGGAAGAGAATGGAGCTTTTACAGTAAATTCCAATATGCATATTATGCCCGAAACAAAATGGGAACTTGCTGGAATGTATAATTCCTTTGCCTATATGGATGAATATTTTTCAGCACTGTTGGAGCAGGCTGTGGGAACAGAGGAAACGGACAGAAGCGGCAGAGAAAAACTGCTGGATCGTATAAGTCGCTAAGAAATGAGATGATTGAGATGATTTTTTCTTGACATGCAGACATATAAATGTTATATTTTATGAGTATGCCGCATAACGAGGCCGAAGTGCACGAAAGTGACGCCGCAGTTAGCGAGTAAAATCAGTTTTTTGCTGATTAGTATAGGAGGTGCCATATGTACGCAATCATTGCAACAGGTGGGAAGCAGTATAAGGTTTCCGAAGGCGATGTGATCAAAGTTGAAAAGCTGGATGCAGAACCGGGAGCTACTGTAACATTTGACCAGGTTGTCGCTGTCAGCGATAAAGAGCTTAAGGTTGCCGGTGATGTAGCCAATGCAAACGTAACTGCAACTGTTATGGAACAGGGCAAGTACCGCAAGGTTATCGTTTACAAATACAAGAGAAAAACCGGTTATCATAAGAAAAATGGTCATAGACAAGCATACACACAGGTAAAGATTGAAAAAATCAACGCTTAAGAGTATGACTACAATTACGATTATAAAATCCAAAAATGGGGAATATAAAGAAGTAACCTGTAAAGGCCATGCCGGTTATGCAGATGCAGGAAATGATATTGTCTGCTGCGCAATTTCCATGTTAGTTATTAACACCATCAATTCACTTAATAAGCTGACTGGTGCGCCTATGGAAGTAAACAGTGATGAAGAAAGCGGTTTCATTGACTGTATGTTTACCGAAAGCCTTGATGAAGGCAGTATACTTCTTCTTGATTCCATGATTCTTGGATTGCAGAGCGTCGTATCCGAATACGGCAGAAAGTATTTAAAACTCAAATTCAAGGAGGTGTAAATCATGTTAAAGCTGAACCTTCAATTTTTCGCTCATAAAAAGGGTGTTGGTTCTACCAAGAATGGTAGAGATTCCGAATCCAAGAGATTGGGTGCGAAGAGAGCTGACGGCCAATTCGTAAAAGCAGGAAATATTTTATACAGACAACGTGGAACAAAGATTCATCCCGGTATCAATGTAGGACGCGGTGGTGATGATACATTGTTTGCATTAGTTGACGGTGTACTTAGATTCGAAAGAAAAGGAAGAGACAAGAAACAGGCTTCCGTATATCCGGTAGAGAAATAGTACCTGCGAATTGCCAGGCTTTAAACAAAACGTGTTTTGTTTAAAGCCTTTTGTAATCATGGAGAAATCCATTTGAAAGGGAAATAATATGTTTGCAGACAGAGCAAGAATTTATGTGCGGAGTGGAAAAGGCGGTGACGGCCACGTGTCCTTTCGTCGGGAAAAATACGTTCCAAACGGAGGGCCGGACGGAGGTGACGGCGGGAATGGCGGCAGCGTCATTTTAGAGGTGGATGACGGCTTAAATACCCTTACCGACTACCGCCACGTGCGCAAATATCATGCAGAGGATGGAGAAAACGGCAGTAAACGAAACTGCCGCGGAAAAAACGGTGCTGACCTGATCTTAAAAGTACCGGAAGGAACTGTCATAAAAGAAGCGGAAACCGGTAAAGTAATTACGGATATGTCCGGTGAAAACAGGCGCTTTGTCCTTCTTTCCGGAGGGCGCGGCGGTAATGGCAACCAGCATTATGCCACCAGTACCATGCAGGCTCCCAAATACGCACAGCCGGGACAGCCGGCAAAAGAACTGGAGCTATTTATGGAGCTGAAAGTGATTGCCGACGTTGGACTTGTGGGTTTTCCAAATGTTGGCAAATCCACACTGCTTGCTAAGGTTTCCAATGCAAAACCTAAAATTGCCAATTATCATTTCACCACATTAAACCCTCATTTGGGTGTGGTTGACCTCCCGGATGCAAAAGGGTACGTAATCGCTGATATTCCGGGGCTTATTGAAGGAGCCTCCGAAGGGGTAGGATTGGGCTTTGAATTTCTACGTCATATCGAAAGAACAAAAGTAATTATTCATATTGTAGATGCTGCTGGAACAGAGGGAAGAGATCCTGTTGCCGATATTTATGCAATTAATAAAGAACTGGAAACATATAATGCGGAGATTGCAAAACGTCCCCAGGTGATTGCAGCAAATAAAACAGATATGATTTTTACCGAAGGGGAAGAAATAAGTTCTATAGAAAGGCTGAAAAAAGAATTTGAACCTAAGGGAATCAGGGTTTATCCTATTTCCGCAATCAGCGGTAAAGGCGTGAGAGAACTTCTTTATTATGTAAGAACCATGCTGGATGAGGCGGACGATAAACCGGTTGTCTTTGAACAGGAATTTTTCCCGGAGCATATGCTTTCTGTTTCTGACGAGCCCTATACAGTTATTTATGATGAGAAAGAAAAGGAATATGTGGTGGAGGGCCCCAGAATTGAAAAAATGCTGGGATATACCAACCTGGAATCTGAAAAAGGTTTTACTTTTTTCCAGAATTTCCTGAAAATGAATGGAATTTTAGAACAGCTTGAAGAACTTGGTATTCAGGAAGGTGATACTGTAAGAATGTATGGGCTATCCTTTGATTACTATAGATAAAAAGCTTTGAAAGGAGCAGGGATATATAGATGACAAGTAAACAACGTTCCTATTTAATGGGACTGGCAATGAATATTGATCCGGTTTTCCAAATTGGAAAATCAGGTTTGACTCCTGAAGTCACTGAAGCAGTCAGAGAAACTTTTAATACCAGAGAGCTGGTAAAAATTAGTGTATTAAAAAACTGTTTTGAAGATCCGAGACAAATGGCACAGCTTATTGCTGACAGAACTGGCGCTCAGGTTGTACAGATCATTGGGAAAAAAATTGTTTTATATAAGGAAAGCAGAGATCACAAAAAAATTGAACTTCCAAAATAAATAGTAAGGATGGATTATTATATTATGG
>VSNT01000219.1 GCA_009774465.1 Lachnospiraceae bacterium | reverse complement strand
CTCCATAACTTGAAATTTTTTATTTTTTATCTGCTATAATCATAGCAAAAAAAATTTTCAATTTGGGTGTTTGGTATGATTTGTCTTTTTTCAGGTATAAATTGCTGCAAGAGCAGGGTTGTTCAGGTCAGGTTAAGATTCAAGTGCGGAAGGCAGAGCAGTCAGATATCATTTTTTTGAAATCTCAAAATGCTAAAGCAGATACCAGACAGGCATACAAGCAGAATAATTGCAATTCCAGCCGGAACCGGACATCCTGATTGTTCCAGCCTGCCAATCAACAAAAGATATGCAGCAGTCCACGGGTAAAATCCCGCTATCTGTGAGCCAGATAGCACTACATTCAGCAAACTGACCGCCGCAATAGCAATAAAAGGTGCAAGCGTACCTTTCGCACACAAAGAAAGATACACAAATGGAGAGATCGTCGCAAATAACAGTATGCCACCCTTTATCATCTGTACTAAAATGTAAATTACTGACAATATTGATACCTCCGATACGTCCATAAATAAATTGCAAAACGCAGCTATCACCACAATATTCAGACAGGAAAGAACCATAAACAATACTACCAGGATAAACAGGGTAATAAATTTGCCGGCCATAAACCGCCTGCGCCCTATTGGAACAGCAAAAATTGTTTTCAATGTTTTTTCCGTATATTCCCTGCTGACCAGATATGTTGCAACAACTGCCATAACAAGAGGGCCAAACAGCAGCATAATGAACATAATAGTGTCTTCATAAATTCCGCCTAAACTTAAGGTGATGGATGGATCTGAAAAACAAATTCTAATATCATTTATAACTACTAAAAATGGCACAATAAGTGATCCCAGAGTACCAATTAATATGATTTTTGAACGCCTTAATTTTATCAATTCACAATATACAATATCAGCCAATTCCTTCACCTCCAACTAATTCTGAAAAATAATCTTCCAATTTTCCTGCACCGATACTGACATTATCAACAACAATCCCCTCTTTTACAAAGCTGCTGTTAATCCTGCCTCTGCTGTCAAGTTTTTCATACAGTCGTAATATATGTTTGTCCATGATCGTATAATCGGAAATATAAAACTCACTCTCCAGCACCAACGCCGCTTTATTCACGTCAGACACACTAAATTCGGCATATCTGCGATTATGCCTGTATAATTCTTTCAAACTTGTTTCTTCCAATAATTTTCCCTGATCTATAATGCCTATCACATCTGCAAGCATTTCAATTTCATTCAGCGCATGACTGGATATAAATATTGTTGTACCTCTTTCTCTACACAATTGCAGCAAATACGCTCTGGTTTCATGTATTCCAATGGGATCAAGACCGTTCATGGGCTCGTCTAAAATCAACAGTTCAGGTTCATGCATAATTGCTGCCGCCAATCCCAGGCGCTGTTTCATTCCCAATGAATATTCACGAAACAGTTTTTTGTTTTCCCCATCCAAATTCATAATGGAAAGTGCATTTTCTACCATATCTTTCCGATGTTTTCCGCGCAGCCTTGCCAAAATCCCCAAGTTTTCTTTTGCAGTCAGATTTTCATAAAAGGCGGGAGCTTCTATGACGGAACCTATGCGATGACAATTTTCTTTACTGAAATCAGAACCATTCCCGTCAAAAAGAATAATGCTGCCACTTGTTGGTTTAACAAGATTTAACAGCATTTTCATAGTTGTTGTTTTTCCTGCGCCATTCCGGCCTAAAAGGGCATAAATCTTTCCCTTTTGCACATGCAAATTCAACCGGTCTACAACAATTTTATTTTTGTATTTTTTTGTTAAGTCTCTCGTTTCAATTACATATTCATTCATCTGATGCGCACCTCCTGATTTCTATTTTACCAGCAAGTTCTGACATCCCTCTTTATCAAATCTTAATTTTTTCTTACATGAAGTGGCAGCATCAAACAAAATGTGGTCATTCCGCCTTGCACACTTTGAACGCTTATTTCACCACACATTGCATTGGTAAGCTCACTGACAATAGCCAATCCCAATCCATTTCCAGATCGGGCAGCATCACATTTATACAGACGGTCAAAGAGAAAAGGAAGTTCATTTCCAGGAATCGTAATTCCATTATTTGATATGGAAACCAGCACCTGATCTTTTCCCTTTTGAATTTCAATTTCTATCAAAGAACATTGTCCATGCTTCATGGCATTGCTCAAAAGATTATTAATAATCCTTGCATATGCCACTCTATCGACTTTTATAAACCACTCGTCTTCAGTAATATTTACTGAAAAAGAAATTTGATTCTTTTCAAATGCCGGAATATGATCAATTATAATTTCTCTTGTCAGCTCATTAACATCATAAACTTTCATATGATACAACTGTTCATGAGAAGCCAATTTAAACCACTGAAAAAGCATATCGATCAATTCCTGCAAATCCAGCGCTTTTCTGTAAGCTACATGAATATACTCCTCTTTGTCCTTTGCAGTCTGAGAATCCAATGACTCCAGATATCCAGTCAAAGAAGCTAACGGCGTTCTTACATCATGGGACAAATCTGTTAATAACTGTTGACTGGCATTCTCCGCTCTCTGCAATTTCACGAATTGTTCACGATTTTTTTCCAATATGCTATTTAATTCATAGTTAATATCAGCAAGAATTCCATTTCCCTTTACAAACGAATTCCGTTCAGGAATTTCCTGCACCTTTTTTAAAAAAACAAGCCATTGTGTCAACTGCCTTCTTATGCGCAGAATATAAAATAATCCCCCTAAACAAAGAAACATTAAAACAACATTAAGCGCCATCATTTTTTCCTCCATGCCGGAGCTGTTTTTGCGAAGGCTGCAAGTCAAATTTATACCCCACTCCCCATACCGTTATAATGTATTCTGGATTTTCAGGGTTATCTTCAATCTTTTTTCTTAACCTGCGAATATGAACCATAATATTATTATCATCAAATGCATATTCTTCGTTCCATACAGCATGATAAATCTGCTTTTTGGTAAAAACCTGCCCCGGGTTTTCTGCAAAAAACAATAACAAATCAAATTCCTTTGCTGTAAGATCAAGTAAAGAATTATTTTTGCAAACTTCACGCCCACATTTATCAATTAATAAATTTCCCACCTTAATTGCTTTACCTGAAATATTTGCTGTATTAAAAACAGTGTATCTTCGTAAAAGAGAGGATACGCGGGCAAGAAATTCACTATTTGAAAATGGTTTTGTCAGATAATCATCCGCCCCCATTCTTAATCCGGACACTTTATCCCCTTCGCTGCCCCTGGCTGTCAGCATCAAAACAGGCACAAAGCTTTTTTCCCTGATTTTTCCCAGTACCTCATATCCGTTTTTTTGGGGAAGCATAATATCCAAAACAACAAGCTGATACTCAAAACTCATCGCTTCTTTTAGCCCTGCCGCTCCATCATGACAAGTACGGACATAATAGTCTTCCTGTTCCAGATTATTTTTCAGCAACCTGCATAAGTCCATGTCATCATCTATAATCAATATTCTCTGCTTCATTACTATAAATTCCTCATTACCACTTTCTTCCATCCAATGTATTAGGAATCAGTCCCTTTGCCATCATTGCGGCAGGAAACTTTCCATCCCCTGTACAAATATAAAATTTTTTATAACTCTTAAATCCGCACCCCACATAATTTGCAGGACTTTCAAAGATAACTATCACATCATGGTCAAGCGCCTCTGCCTCCTTAAATGCTCTCTTTTATTATATAACACATTGC
>VSNT01000218.1 GCA_009774465.1 Lachnospiraceae bacterium | reverse complement strand
TTCCACCCAATCCAAACTTGGAATGTATGGTTTTAAGTCAATAACAGGACTGTTATCAAGTGCGTCAATATAATTAACTTCTATAACATTGCTATCGTAGTCTATAGCAAGAATCTCAGCAACACTAATAGCAACTGGATTGGGACGTTGCGGCTGTCTTAACGCAAACATTCCCATTTTTTCAGGTCCCACTTTATACGGTTTAACCATTTCTAAAACATTTCTTTCCTTATCATTATCACATTTATCAAACCACCATACAACTATCACATGCTTATATTCACCCAAGTTTGTCAATGCTTTTGCATATTGCGGGTAAATTTGAATGTACATTTTATTATTTCTTTGACATACTTTTCCTACTGGACGTATTTGTATCTCATTCATTATACGACCTCCTAAACCAATATTCCACTTATACTTCCAAAAACACCAATAACTAATATGCCTAACAATATTCTGTTTATTGAAATTCCTTTATTTATACATTTATAGCACAATAAAGTTAATATTAATGGTAATATACCCGGCAACACAGCATCAAAAAGCTGCGTTTGCAAATCAAAAATGTCATCAGAAACATTTATCTGAACGCCAGACCGTAAATTAACATATTGAGCAACCAGACCGCCTATAACAGTGCATCCCATAATCATAGCAGCATCTACTACTCTATTAATTAACCCTCCTTGTAAAAAACGCAATATCGCTGTACTTCCTTTTGTATATCCAAACATAAAACTGTAATAATTAATAGCAAGCATGATAGCTGTTATAATGATCCCATAAAGAATTGGACCAGCCACATTACCGTTCATAGACACTCCTACAAAAACAGATAATAGAAGCGGAACTAATACTCCCTGTATAACCGTATCCCCAATACCAGAGATTGGTCCCATAAGGCTTGTCTTAACAGCAACTATTGATTCATCTGTAATTTGATCATTTCCTAGCGCCTTTTTCTCCTCCAACGCTACAACAATACCTGGAATCATCGCCGCAAATTGTGGTGCAACATTAAAAAATTCCATATGTTTCAAAAGATTATGTTTAAATTCGTCCGAATTGATTCCATATAATTTTTTCATTATAGGAACCATCGCATGAGCAAATCCTAATCCTTGCATATTTTGATAATTATAACATGCTTGCGCTTGTACTTCCCAAATGAAACACGATCTTATCAAGTCTTTCTTACTTAGAATTTTTTTATCACTTACTTTTTCCTCTGGCTTAATTGGTTGTATCGCAATAGCTTTTTGTTCACTATTTTGATATACCAATACCGCAAAAATTGCTGCAACAATTCCTATAGAAATGGTATTCAAACTAAAATATTGGATTAATAAAAAACCTATCAAAAAATATACCTTAGCTCTCCCTCGAAACACAGATTTAAGTGTCATCGCCAAACCTACTGCCGGAAGCATACCTCCAACAATAGTTATCGCATTTAAAAATGTATTCCCTAAATAATTTATTACTCTTTCAACATACTCCATTCCCCAATATACCATAATGATTAATGGAATAGCAGATACTGCAAATAACAATGTTTGTGGCAAGAGAACATTTACAATCCAAAGATATGCTCCTTTTCCTTTTTTAATCATTTGAGCAGCCACTTGAACAAAAATAGTATCTATTGTTAATCGCCCAACCCATAATAATGTTCCTAAAATTCCTACGGGAACAGCTAATGTTATCACTGCCTCTGTGCTAATTCCAGAATTTATTCCCAAAGTTGCTGCTAAAATTGCTGCTAAAGTCATATCACTTGGCAAAGTCCCGCCTGTTGACATATTACCAATATAAAGCAAATTGACAGCCGCACCTATTTCTGTTCCTTTGCACGGATCTCCCAATATAAGTCCCACAAAAAATCCTGCAACTAATGGTTTATTAAACGTAAAAAAACCTACACCGCCCGAAAGCGTAGAAATTGCCAAAAAATAAATAATTCCTATTAAAACCGCCTGCATCAATGTCATAATATACCTCTATAACTTATCGCTGCTAAGAATAACCGACTTATCATTTGGCACAAGTTGATATTTTACAGCTACTCCCAATGATAAAATTTCTTTTACACAGTCGATTTCTTTCTGCACGAAATATAAATTTCTACATATCTTTTTGCTACCATTTTTGGCACCGACTCCTCCTATAATAATGTTATGAATATCAAATTCCTGCTGAATCAGCTTTAAAGCACAATTAATATCTCTTACTAACAAAATTATCTTTTCGTCCATCAAAGTGTCAAAGGTTTGAATGGCTTTCTCCACTCCAGAAATAATTAGCTTTTTATCTTTTGGAAACGCCGCCATATATATTTTTTGAGTAAAGTCATCACTATTAACCATATCATCTACCAGCAGAACAGTTGTTGCATCTGTTTGTCTTAACCACGCTGTCACGAATTGTCCATGAATAAGCCGCTCATCTACACGAACTAAAACAATATTTTTCATTTTGCTACCTTTCACTAATTCCCACACTTTGCGCAAAGTATTCCTTCCCTGCCTGCATTAATACATTTCTCTTTGAGTTCCTCTATGCTGCTATTTTCTCGTTCTGTTAATGCAGTCACCAACATTGGCAAATTTACACCCGTAATACATTCAACTTTTTCATTTATTGGAAATTGGAGTGCTATGTTACAAGGACTTCCTCCAAATAAATCAGTCAGGATCAGTATTGGATTACTACAGTTTTCATAAATGATTTTATACACCCTATCTTTATATGTATCTATGTTTTCACTTGCACCATAACCCATTGCAATAATATGATTTTGTTTTCCTAAAATTAATTCTGCTGTCTCTATGAGAGCCTCACACAAATCTCCATGTGACATCACAATCAAAACTATCATTATAGTCCACTTCCCACTATTGAAATTAACAATATATACAAAAACATGTCTTTTTCATTTTTCCTATGTATGCAAAAAAGGACGTAAATACTTATACAACAACACGGTCATAATTGAAACAATTACACCTTTTACAAGATTAAAAGGAACAACCGCAAACATAATAAAGGTAGAAAGACCTGTAATGTTAGGATTTATTTGATTTCCCATACTTATAATAGCATCCATTGGCATCATTGCCTTTGAATATAAGGGAATTAACACATACGCATTAAAAGCACCGCCAACAATCGCCATCACAATTGTACCTACGACTAATCCGAGTATAGCATTGGTACGAGAAGTTTTTTTCTTGTAGATAATACTTGCAGGAACAACCAACGCACATCCAATACCAAAATTAGCAAATTCACCAACACCAGCAGTATATGTACCATTAATAAGCAAATTCAACAGAATCTTTATTAGTTCGATCAAAACACCCGCAACAGGTCCCATCGAGAAAGCCCCTAATAATACAGGAACCTCGCTGAAATCCAGTTTATAAAAACTGGGAGCGAATCCCAGAGGTATTTCAAACATCATTAAAACTACTGCTATTGCACCGAGCATCGCTATTTGCACCATCATTCTTAAACTGAGTGATTTCCTTTTTTCATGTTCTGAATTCGACATAACAATTCCTCCCTAAAATTAATATAATCATTTGTTTTAAATTTTAGTGACATAAAATACTTTAAACTACATATACAATATGTATACACCTACATACCACAATTCGACAAGTACGCACTTTAAAGTGCAATAGTATACAAAAAGATACTATAAAGGAGATAATATGAAACAATGTAAACAAG
>VSNT01000217.1 GCA_009774465.1 Lachnospiraceae bacterium | reverse complement strand
TGCTTTGCCTGATGAGGCAGGAGAATTCTTGCAATCCCCACCGTATCCACATAGGTAAATTTCTTCCTGATGTTCTGCCGCAAAGCATTTTCCTTAATAAAGCTCATATCGAAATTTGCATTGTGAGCCACCAGTACCGCATCCCCGCAAAAGCTAAGAAACTCCGGAAGAACCTGCGTAATGTGCGGCGCATCCATCACCATTTCATCATTAATTCCCGTCAGCTTTTCTATTTCAAACGGAATCGGCACATCAGGATTGACAAAAGAAGAAAACCGGTCGGCAATCTGTCCTTTTACCACCTTCACTGCCCCAATTTCAATAATCCTGTTATTGACTGGTGAAAAGCCGGTGGTTTCTATATCAAACACCACAAAATCAGCCTCAAAATCCTGACCGCTTTCACCGGTTACAATTCCCTTAAGATCATCTACCAGATAAGCCTCCATTCCGTAAATAATCTTAAAGAAATCCTGCTTATCAGGGCTTTCTTCTCCGGCTTCTTTTCTCCTTGCTTTTTCAGCCTTCCAGAGATCCTCCCACACATGATTTGCATCCGGAAAGGCCTGTACTACCCCGTGATCGGTAATTGCAATCCCAGGATGCCCCCATTTATAAGCTCTTTTTACAATATCCTTTGCCTCAGACACACCGTCCATATCACTCATCTTGGTGTGGCAATGAAGCTCCACCCGTTTTCGGGCACTGTTATCTTTTCTTGGAATCGTAAAATCAGGTATTTTCTTCATTCCTGACAGGGAACCAATGGTAAGCTCATTATCGAATTTATCAATTGTAGTGATCCCTTTCAACTTCACAAAATTCCCGGGTTTGACAGTATCTTTCAATTCTGCCACCTGATCATTGTGAACAAACATTTTTATGGTCATGGTGTCAGTGTAATCTGTTACATCGAATATCAAAATTGTTCTTTCATTTTTTATTTCGCGAAGATCAAAATTGATAATCTTTCCACGAATAACCACTTCCCCCATCTCGCCTAAAATATCCTCAATGGGAATTGCATCTTCCTCAAAATCCCTGCCATAAATCACATCCGGATTATCCGAACGTTTAATGGCACGCTTAAATTCGCCTTTTCGGTACCCTTTCTTTTCATTTCCAGGAAAAGGCTGCACATTTCCTTTCTTTCGGGACTCCACAGATGTTCCACCGCTGCCGGCCTTTGTCTCGCCGCCTGCCGGCATTTTACCATTTGTATTCGTCTTTTCCTTCTGTACAGCGCCTTGAGACATGGCATTTTCACCTGTTCCAAAAGCAGATGCTTCTTCCACGTACCCGGCTTTGCTTTCTTCACCTGCTGCTTTGCTAAATGCTCTTTGGGTAATTTCCGCCACCTGATGGGCAATTTTTAAGTCGTCCTCTTCTTTATATTTTCCGGTTTTCTTTTCCTTATATGCCACCTGACATCCAATGGAAAAACCGCATCTTTCATTAAAAATCTTTTCCAGAATTCTGGATAATTCAGCTTCTTTTTCTTTGGCAGGCACCGTATCTTCCAATGTAATGCATAGTTCATTTTCCTGTGGAAAAGTGACATCAGCTCCCCTAAATAAATTATATTCAACAGGGCTGTAATTTTTCAATTCCAGTAAAATACTGTCCCGATATGCATTCATCAGTTTTTCAGGAGTATACTGACCTGACAGATGGAATTTTTCATAAAGCTTCACAGTCACATTGTGGGCGGAAAAAAACTGTTTTTTAATCTCTCCTTCCACCCGATAAATGGTTTCCTTGGGAATCAAATAATCACATATCATGGTAACTCTGATAAATTCTCTGCTTCTGGTTGCAGAAACCTTTTCCACCATAACCTGCTCAAACAAATCCTGTATTTTTTTATCCAGTTTTAATGTTGGAAATACATCAAAAAATTGTTTTGCCATTTTAGTCCTTCCAGTGTTCCAATTCCTCTTTCAATACAGATAGCAATTGATCTTCCGGTACCTTTTTGATAATCTCACCCTTTTTAATAAGAAGTCCTTCTCCGATACCGCCTGCAATGCCTATGTCAGCCTCTTTTGCCTCTCCCGGCCCGTTTACTGCACAGCCCATAACTGCCACCTTGATATTAAGTGGAAATTCTTCCACCATAGTCTCAACCTGATTTGCCAGCCCAATCAAATCAATTTTCGTCCTTCCACAGGTGGGACAGGACACTACCTCTATTCCTCCCTTTCGAAGCCCCAGGGTTCTTAAAATCAGCTTCGCCGACTTAATTTCTTCTGCCGGATCACCGGTAAGAGATACCCGTATGGTATCGCCAATTCCCTTATTTAAAATAAGCGCAAGGCCGATAGATGATTTAATATTTCCGCTTATAATCGTTCCTGATTCGGTAATTCCCACATGCAGAGGATAATCTGTTCTTTCCGCCAGCATTTCATGTGCCTCCACACACATAAGCACGTCGGAGGACTTGATACTGATGACTATATTTTCATAGCCCTGCTTTTCAATCATATGTACCTTATCCAGCGCACTCTCCACAAGCCCCTGCGCTGTAACTCCATGATATTTTTCAACCAGCTCTTTTTCAAGGGAACCGCCATTTACGCCAACCCGAATAGGAATATTTCTTTCTCTGGCAGCGCTTACCACTGCCGCCACCTTATCCCCGCCGCCAATATTTCCAGGATTGATTCTGATCTTATCTGCGCCATTTTCTATGGCTGCAATCGCCATTTTATAATCAAAATGAATGTCGGCCACAAGAGGAATTGTAATTTCTTTTTTGATTTCCCTGATTGCCTGTGCTGCTTCTATCGTGGGAACCGTACACCTTATGATCTCACAGCCGGCCTTTTCCAGTCTGTGAATCTGCGCTGTGGTGGCCTCTATATCTTCAGTCCTTGTGTTGGTCATGGACTGTATTAAAATGGGATTTCCCCCACCGATTACTTTATTTCCAATTTGGATTTTCCTTGTATTTTCCCTTGTCATAAATTACCTCCATGTTTGTGTCAGGGTTAGCAGCCTGGCCTGCGGAACAGTTCTGTCCCCTCGTATCCGTCGCTACTTGCTAACAGTTCCGCTTCTTGCATTTGTTGGCTGCCTGCGTAACAGTTCCGCCCCCATGCACTCGTCGCTGCCTGCGTAACAGTTCCGCCCCCTCGCATTCGTAAAAGCGTCTGCTTCGCATCCGTCGCTGCTTGCGCAGCTCATCTTTTACTTCATTTGAGGGCGCTCCGCTCATGAAATCATGATTAAGGTGTTTTGAGAGCAAGCTCTCACACCCCTTAATCATGATTTCATGGCAGAACTGTTACCAATCATTATATTCCATTAAAGGAGGAATATCAATTTAAATCTTCCTGCGCTTTGATATAGAAGATACGGCTGCTGTATATATCTCCTCCTTCTCCCACTGCAACCATCTGTAGTGCTATTTTCTCATCAGGAAGGCGCTGGGCCGGAAGTTCAAAGCGTACACAATTGTCTGTCATATAGACCGCATCTTCTTTCAGAAGCATTTTTCTGCCATAGTCATCACGCATTTCCACCCAAAGTTTTCCTGTATTTTCCCTTGCATAAGCTGCCGGAAATGTTATTCCGGGGATTATGGACATCCATGTGCCTAAACAGCCAAATATCAGCAGTGAAATTAAGCCTGAAAAACCTTTTCGGGTAAGCCAGATGTTTTTTTCCTGTTTGCACAGATAATTGTTTTTATTCGGGGAATGATAGCAAATTCTGTTAAAAAATTAAGTGATTAAAATTAAAATGAGGGGTTTTTTAATATAGGGGAAAGGAATCTTGTCTTCCAA
>VSNT01000216.1 GCA_009774465.1 Lachnospiraceae bacterium | reverse complement strand
AAAAAGTAAAAAAAGATTTATCTCCTGTTTATTTTTATTTTTCCATTCTATATCAGTCAAATTTGAAATATTATAAATTATTTCACAATTTTTATATTTCATTTTTGATTCAGTAATAAAATTTTCTATACATTGCTTAAAACCTAAATCATCAAATGACATTGGCCTAAAATTAAAAATTATTTCTCTTATTTCATCTACTGTTGATTTCAAAATTTTTATACAGTTTTCTAATACCAGCTTGGCTCTAATAGGATCTTTATCTATAAACATAGAACTTAGTTCTATCATATGAATCAAATGTGTAAGATTCTGCACAGATGAATCATGCAATTCTCTTGCTATTCTTTGACGATCCTTTTCCTGCATTTCTAATATTTTTCTATCATCATATTTATTTAAACTTACACAAATTAGCAATTGTTCTAACTTTTTAATATAAACATCATATCTGTTAAATTTTTGATAATGAATCCTATTATCATTTTCTAAATTTTCTTTTTCATTTTTTAAATCTTTGATTTTATCAAATAATAAGTTTTCTGTACTTCTTGGAGAAAAAACTAAACGATCAGGCTCATCTTTTATTGAATCTAAATATACTTCTATTTCCCTTATTCGATTCAAATTATTTTGGATAATCTCATTTTCTTCTTGTTGTATTTCCAATAAACTATCATAAATTTCTTTTAAAACATTTGCTTTATTATCATTCATATTTTTCATTTGCTCCATAATTTACTAATACAGTAACTATGTCCATCATATAATAAAATCAAAATTTAGAAAAGCATGAATTTCATTTTATGAGAGGTTCTTTAGAAGGAATTCCTGCTTTTCTTGGAAATTTTACTGGTGTGACGCTTACTTTTTTAATAACAAAAAGATTTCTATATATATCAGTATCAGGTAGTAAAAATTCAATCTGTTTTTCAAATTTTCCTCCAAGCAGATGAATTGCACTTTTTGCACATTCAAATTCTTCTGTAACTTTTTCTGATTTATAAGAAATGAAATATCCACCTTTTTTTACAAATGGAATACAATATTCTGACAAAGTTGCCAAATTTGCAACAGCTCTTGAAACACACAATTGGAATGATTCTCTAAGCTTATCAGGTTTAGCATAATCTTCAGCCCTTCCATGAATAACAGTTATATGTTTAAGTTCTAATCTATTAATCACTTCGTTTAAAAATTGAACTCTCTTATTTAATGAATCCAATAAAGTTATTTTTAAATCAGGATATACAATTTTAAGTGGTATACCCGGAAAACCTGCACCTGTTCCAACATCAATCAAATTATAATCTTTTTGTGATATATCAGGAACAGCTTTAATAAGAGAAAGACTGTCAACAAAATGTTTTTTTAACACTTCATCAAATTCTATTATAGAAGTAAGATTCATAAAAGAATTCCATTCTTTTAATAATTCATAATAATTATAAAATTGATGAATCTGTTTTTCATTTAAAAAAATATTAAATACTTCCAAATCCTTTTTCATAAGATCCATACTCATGATAAATCTTCTCCCATCTTATCCTAATTTTTATATTGTTCAAGATAAACCAAAAGTACAGAAATATCTGCAGGAGAAACACCTGAAATACGTGATGCCTGTCCTACCGAAATTGGATGAAAAGATTTCAATTTTTGTCTTGCCTCTAATCGAAGACTTGGAACATTATCATAATTTAAATCATCAGGAATCTTTTTCTTTTCCATTTTTTTAAATTGTTCTACCTGACGAAGTTGTCTTTCTATATATCCTTCATATTTAATTTCTATTTCAACCTGTTCGATCACATCATCAGGAAGCCATTTTCTTTCACTGTCCAATTCTTTTAATATTTCATAATTCAACTCAGGCCTGCATAGTAACTCAGCAAGATTAGTTCCAGTTTTAAGCAAAGCACTTTCATGCCTTTCCAAAAATTCCTGATTAGACTTTGCTGCGCCTATCTTTGTATTTTTAAGACGTTCAATTTCTTTTTCAATTAGATACTTCTTATTTAAAACATCATCATATCTTTTTTTTGAAATAAGTCCAACCTGAAAACCTTTTTCACTAAGTCTTAAATCTGCATTATCCTGACGAAGTAAAAGGCGGTACTCTGCCCTTGAAGTCATCATACGGTAAGGTTCATAATTATCTTTTGTTACGAGATCATCAATTAAAACACCTATATAGGCTTCCGATCTGTCAAGAACAATTTCTTCTTTTCCAAAGATAAACCGGGCTGCATTTATTCCTGCAATTAATCCCTGAGCTGCCGCTTCTTCATAACCACTGCTTCCATTTAACTGTCCACTGCTATATAAACCTTCCACATCCTTAAATCTTAATGTAGGATAAAGCTGCTTTGGATTAATACAATCGTATTCAATTGCATAAGCATTTCTTACTATTTTACAATTTTCCAAACCTGGAACAGTTCGATACATTGCAAGCTGCACATCCTCCGGAAGTGAAGATGACATGCCTCCCACATACATTTCATTAGTATGTAATCCTTCCGGTTCTATAAATACCTGATGTCTTTCTTTATCTGCAAATTTAACTACCTTATCTTCAATAGAAGGACAATATCTTGGTCCGGTACCCTCAATAATTCCGGCATAAATAGGCGAGCGATCAAGGTTATTTCTTATTATTTCATGTGTTTTTTCATTTGTATAAGTAAGATAACATGAAACCTGATTAATTTGCACATCTTTTGGATCAGTGGAAAAAGAAAAGGGAACTACCTTTTCATCACCAAACTGTTCTTCCATTTTTGAAAAATCAATACTTCTCTTATCCATTCTGGCAGGGGTTCCTGTTTTAAATCTTCTGATTTCAATTCCCATAGATAATAAAGAATCCGTAAGATGATTTGCTGCCTGAAGACCATTTGGTCCGGTATATGTAATTGCCTCTCCACATAAACACCTTGCCTTCAAATAAGTTCCTGTACATAAAATTACTGCTTTACATTCATAAACTGCGCCTGTAAAAGTCTTAACACCAACAATTTTTTTAGTAAATTTATTATTTTTATTATCAACAGGTTTCCACAATAATTCACAAACTTCTGATTGTTTAATTGTTAAATGATTCTGGTTTTCCAAAACCTTTCTCATTGCACGACTATATTCTGCTTTATCAGCCTGAGCCCGCAGAGAATGCACAGCCGGTCCTTTTGATCTATTAAGCATTTTTGACTGAATAAAAGTTTTATCTATAATTTTTCCCATCTCTCCGCCAAGAGCATCCAGTTCTCTTACCAAATGACCTTTTGAAGAACCGCCAATATTTGGATTACAGGGCATAAGTGCAATACTGTCAACACTTACTGTAAATATAACAGTTTCAAGTCCAAGTCTTGCACATGCCAATGCTGCTTCACATCCGGCATGACCTGCTCCAATTACACAAACATCTACATTTTCTCTGATTTCCATGAAAGACCAAACCTTTCTTATAATAAACACATATATAATCAGTGTTTCACTTTCCCATACAAAATCTGGAAAAGATTTCATTTACAAGATCATCTTCTACTTCTTCACCTATAATTTTTCCAAGACTTTTATAAGCGCTCATCAGATCAATAGAATAAAAATCTTCTGGCATATTATTATCAATACTTTTAATTACCTGAATTAAACTGTTAAGTGATTCCTGTAATGCTTCCTTATGTCTTAAATTAGTAATCATAATTTCAGAATTGAAATCTATTTCTCCATTTATAAAAAGTTTTTTTACTGCATTTTCAAAATCTTCAATTCCTGTATTTTTCTTCGTAGAAGTTTTAACTATAATAATATTTTCATCTACTCTGTC
>VSNT01000215.1 GCA_009774465.1 Lachnospiraceae bacterium | reverse complement strand
GCAGACACTATATCCGTTCTTCAAAGTATTCCATTTTTGCGGATTACTATCTATAATTCCTATGATTTCACCATATTTTATTCCTTCACTGGAAAGATATATATCGCAGTAATTTCCCGCACCATATAGAATAATTTTATCCATGATACCTCATTAACCTCCCGACATTATTCTTTTGGTTATATGTAATCGTTTAAAACACTTTTCCTAAATAACATGACATTATCAATAAATACTATTGTTCATTATTCGGATGACTATGACTATCTCTATCTCTAATTTCTCTAATTTTTAAACTCATTTTAAGATTCTTAAGAAAACTTCTAATGTGTAACAAGTATTATCGCTGGGACGTCATATTTTTTAATCATTCATTCCATTTAGGTTCGCATCAACTTTCCTGCTCACCATTTTCATTTTCCCTAAAATATATTCTACGTATTCTTCCTCCCCTTATTTCTACTCTTCCAATTTCTTTTGCCGGAGTCCCCGCAATAATAACATGGTCTTTATAACTTTCATTGACAAAACTATTTGCCCCTATAATACAGCAATCACCAATTTCAACTCCTTTGCTGATAATCGACATCGGTCCAATATAGCAATTATTTCCGATTACCACAGGTTCATAAACGGTTTCTGCCTTTCCCCCTGAAACGCACTTATCAACTGTATCATGTGTATAGATCTGTACTCCTGATGAAATACTGCAATGATTTCCTATTGTCAGTCCACCACCAGTTCCATCTAACAATGTAAATGGTCCAATCCAAGTATCCTTTCCCACGCGTACATTACCCATTACAATACTGCTATCATAAATGCTTGTTTTTTCCCCAAAACCTAAATACTTAGCTTTTTCCCATCGATCAACAATTAGCTCTCCAAATGGCAGTACTCGATGCCATTTTTTGTTCTTTTTTTTCCTCTCCTGAATATACAATTTTTTAATTTTATTCTTATACATTTTTATTTTCTCAATCCATATTGTTGAATCTTATTCTTTCTGCAAAATATCCTTTGTTCTAACAAAATAAAATGGCATTTTACCTCTGACAATCTAGAAGAACTCCAATATGCCCACCCGGATGATTCCTCTTAAAATCTTCTATTTGTAGTCCCATCACTGCTGCAATCTTCATGACCAGTCCCTGTAGTACAATCAAATTGATTGTGGTTGAGTTATTGGGCATAATATTCCACAAGTCGCCCTCATGCATCAAATCAATCACAACACTGTTTGATATTTCTTTTGTGAGGGTGCTCTCCTTCTCAAAGGTCAAAAGCCACATATTCACTTTACGTTCTTTTAAAAGCCTCGTAAGATATACAGATTCTGATGTTTCCCCACTTTTTGTAAGTATAATCACCATATCCCCGTCTTTCACAACGCCCATATCCCCATGAACTGCCGAGTTGGTATTTAAAAAATATGCCTCCAGTCCCAAAGACTGCATGGAACCCACGAACTTTTCACATACGGGAACATTTTTTCCTAAACCTGAAACAATAATTTTGTGTCCGGCTTTTAATGTTTCAACGCCTTCTGTCACCCACCGCTCAAACAATTCCATATCCATAGAATGAATTGCATGTTCAAATTCCTTTAACTGCTTATCAAAATATGTAGTCATTTACAAAACCTCTTCCAAATAATAAATTCCGTTGTAAAAAGCGCCGCAGATAGAGTCATAATCCTGCCATGCATAAGTGGTAAGAGATAACCAGATCACAGCATGTAAAAGCTTTATTTCCGCCCTATCTGTCTTTGTAAGTTCAAAGAACTTATCTTCCATGTCTTCCCAGTGGTTTGAAGCAATTTCCAGTTTGACTCCTTCCGCTGCATCATTTCCAATATAAAGTTTGAAATCTTTTAAATTAAATCTGTCATAATTTCCAACAATGGAATAATACATTTTAGCCCAGTCATATCTCACATCCCCAAACAGTTCGCAATACCCAAAATAACCTCTTGGATCAATCAGAACCGGATCTCCATTTTCCCGCAGCATCATGTTGGAAAATGTGCAGTCCCCATGAATAAAATGAAACTGCCCGCAAGTCTGATTTAACTTTTCCAAAGCTTTCTCCAGCTCCCTTTTATAAAAATAAACATTTCTGCAGGTTCTTCCATTGACCAGGATTTTTTTCTCTCTGGCAAATGGTACCAGATCCTGAATTTGGGATAGTCTGTCGAAAGTCTTGTTAAAGTAAGCCTCTTTCAAACTGAAGGTATCCGCAGGCATACTTTCTGCCTGATGGATCTTTTTTAAAGAATCTACCAATTTCTCAAGAATATTTGTTTTTAGTGTGGTGCTCAGTTCTGAAGCTTCGTAGATATTTTTCCCTTTGATATATTCCATTTGCAGGGGCTGTGTGCTGTATATTTCAGGGAGTATTTCTATATTTAATTTTCTTGCTTTTTCATACCATGCACATTCTCTGACCGCCAGCTTATCCCCCTGTTTATCAACAGGTTCTTTCATCAGGCAGTTGCCGGTTATGGTTATTTTATTAAACGGTCTGCATTTGGATTGTTCCAGCTTTTCATATTCTTCTATCAACCCGAATTCTCTTGTGCCTGCCAGACCAATTTCCTGATAATCCATCCGGTTTTGCTGCATCCACCTTACCAGTTCTCCGCTTTCAGGAATCTGAGCCAGTTTTGCCTTGTCTGTGAACAAAAAGAAACCTGCTACGCCATGTTCCTCTGACCGCTTTTCTTCAAATTCCCCGTCCTGATAACTCCACCTGCATGGAAATGTCTGAGATATTCCAACATAATCATCTACCGGCTGTATTCTGCTGTCTTCATACTCTTCTGGCAGTTCAAATTTATCAGGTAAAATAAGGTCAGACCACACCAGCATAAACGATTGGTTTTCTGGCATTAAATCAAGCGCCTGTTTCACACCTGCGCATGTGCCTGTCCCTGATGCCTCCACAATCTGATACTTCACATCTGCAAAAGCCTCAAGATAATTTCTCATAACTTCTTTTTTATAATCAGCTATAATTACAAAGCGCTTATCCGGATATTTTCGAAAAAGATGAAACAACATGGGTAAATTATCTACCGGAACCAATGCTTTGGGTTTGTTTTCTGTTAAATATTTCAGCCGGGTGCCTTTTCCGCCTGCCTGCACTACGATATAATCCATTTTTAATTGACTCCTGCATAATGAGTGCTTTCTTTCGCTGCTTTCGCTCTTCTGTAAAATGTTGTCCTGCTCAGCCCGCACATATCAGCCGCTTTCTCTACGGAAATTTCTTTATTCAGCCATTGGTTATAAGCTTTTGAAAAGTTTGGTGCCGGGTTCTGCGGTCTGCCAAATATAATTCCTCTTTCCTTTGCTTCCGCAATCCCTTCCCGCTGTCTGTTTCTTCGAATATTACTCTCTGATGCTGCTACATACTCCAGCATGTTCAAAACAATATCAGCTGTTCCAAACTCATAATCCGTGTTCTCCCTTCGCGTATCAATTGAGGGCATGTCCATTACAACAATGTCAGCTTTCTTTTCCTTGGTCAAAACTCTCCATTGTTTACAGACTTCTTTATATCCATCCCCTAATGAGGAGAGATTACAAATATACAGTAAATCACCTTCCTGTATTTTTTGAAGCATCAGTTGATATTGTGGAAATTTGCGGTTTGTCTTTGTAGGATAATCCAGAAAAATATTTTCCTCTGATATCTGAATGTTTCGCATGATATTTGCTTTATCTATATTTCCTTTATCCCCAGCCACGATCCTCAAATATGCATATGATTCATGCATTATTTATCACCTTCACTATTCAATAAGGTATAGTTAATTGAAATATTAGAATTCTTGAAATTATTGTCAAAAATAGATAAAG
>VSNT01000214.1 GCA_009774465.1 Lachnospiraceae bacterium | reverse complement strand
AGGGAAAGGGGTTCGTCAAGCAGAAGAACCTTGTTACGCTTCACCAGTGCGCGCGCAATTGCCACTCTCTGCTGCTGTCCCCCTGAAAGCTCGCCCGGCTTGCGGTCCATCAGTTCATCAATCTGAACAAGTCTGGCGGCTTCATATGCCTTTTCCAGCATCTGCTCTCTGGACAGCCTGTCCTTTCCCTTTAAGTTTTCCAAAGGGAACATTATATTCTGTTTCACTGTTAAATGGGGATAAAGGGCGTAATTTTGAAAGACAAGACCAATCCCTCTGTTTTCCGGCGGCAGATCCGTAACATCATCTTTTCCAAAAAATATTTTCCCTTCCGTAGGTTTTAGTAAACCGCTGATCAAATTAAGCGTCGTACTTTTTCCACATCCGGAAGGCCCTAAAAGACCGATCAGTTTTCCATCCGGAATTTGAAAGGTAAAATCATTGACTGCAATCACATCTTTCTGTTTTTTCCGATCCCGCCCCGGAAATTTTTTCGTCAAATTCTGTAAGGTAACTTCCATTTTAATACCAGCCCTTCCCGCACACCTTTTTTCTCTTAAAACAGGCTTAAAAATGCGCTTTAATTATCAGAAATGATCACTTCACATTATACTGAAAAAGAAAGCAGATGTCCATATTGACGAAACACATTCTATCCATTACAATAGTCTGACATGACAAACGGAGGCGTATTTTTATGTGGACAAAATTTAAGAACAAATTTATTGGTGACAAATACTTTTACCGGCGCGTACTTTTTCTTGCAGTACCTCTAATTGTTCAAAATGCCATTACCAGTTTTGTAAGTTTTCTGGACAACATAATGGTAGGACAGATTGGAACAGAACAAATGTCAGGTGTTGCCATTGTGAATCAGTTGATGTTTGTTTTTAATATCTGTATCTTTGGCGGCGTTTCCGGCGCCGGTATTTTTGGCACACAATTTTATGGAAAGGGTGACTATGAGGGGCAGAAGTATTCCTTTCGCTTTAAGCTTTACGCCTGCATGTTTATTGCCGGTGTCGCTCTTTTACTTTTTGGCACCTGCAACACACAGTTGATCTCTCTTTACTTAAATGACAGCGGCAGCGTGGGGGACATTACTCTTGCCTTAAAATATGGAGAAGAATATCTGTATATTATGATGCTGGGGCTGATTCCTTTTGCCTTAAATCAGTCTTATGTAAATACCATCCGTGAAACCGGACGTACCTTTGTGCCCATGCTGGCAAGTGTTGTGGCAGTTTTCACCAATCTGATTTTAGATTACATATTGATTTTCGGCTTTGGCTCCATTCCTGCACTTGGTGTACAGGGTGCTGCCATTGCTACCGTGGTGGCCAGATTTATTGAATGCATCATTGTTGTGATTTGGACTCACACTCACAAAGATTATAACCCCTATATCGTTGGCGCCTACAGGAGCTTTGTGATCCCCCGTAAAATTCTTAAGGATATTTTTATCAAAGGAACGCCTCTTATGGCCAATGAAATGCTTTGGGCTACCGGTATGACTGTGATCGTGCAGTGCTATGCTGTACGCGGTCTGGAAGTGGTCGCTGCGCAGAATATCTCTTCCACCATTACAAATCTTTTTAACATTGTATACATTCAGCTTGGCGGCTGTATTTCTATTGTAGTGGGGCAGCTCCTTGGTGCAGGAAAGATTAAGGAAGCAAAAGACGCGGATAATAAGATGATTTTCTTTTCTGTTTTCTGCTGCGGCTGCATTGCTGCAGTTATGGCAATTGTGGGCAGATTTTTTCCTTCTATTTATAATACGGAAGACAGTATCAAAGAACTTGCCAGAACCTTTATCACAATCTCCGCTCTGGCAATGCCATTATGTTCCTTTTCACACTGTGCCTACTTTACCCTCCGTTCCGGCGGAAAAACCATTATCACTTTCCTGTTTGACAGCGTTTACACCTGGGTGCTGATTATTCCTCTTGCTTTTCTTTTGGCAAAACACACCCTCCTGACTATAACAACGGTATTTTTCATAATTCAATTTACAGAAGTTATTAAAGTGATTTTGGGATTCTTTATGGTAAAAAGTAATGTCTGGCTCCAGAACATTGTGACAGACGGGGCGGAAGCTTAAAATATCTTCCGCCTGATTTCAGTTTTTCTCCCAGGAAACTAAAACTTTTAATCTGCCCTTCCTTTTCTCTTCCTGCATCCTCCAAAAATTTTTAGGCAGAATGCTTTTAAATCTGTACACGCTAAGTATAATCCCGGCAAGAATGAAGGACACCGCCATGTTGGATGCTCCTGGGGAAAAGAAGGGCAATTCGCTTGACATAACTGGCAAGAGTGAAGCATTTTCCATAAAATACAATACTGTCAGCACGAAAAAGACCATACTGCTTCCACAGGACATCATCATTCCCAATTCATTTTTCTGTTTCAAAGCCATATGAAAAGTTTTTCCTATCAGGACTCCAAACAAAGCCCCTGTTAAAATAACAGCTATATAACCAAAATGAACCGTCAAAAATGTAATCAGATAGTCTCTGCTGATTCCAATATAGGAATCCATTTGGGAAGCGTCACTTGCACCTATAAATTTGCTCTGCACCATCATATCTCTTATTTGAAAAAGTACATAGTTAATCCCCTCTCTTCCCTCTCCTGCAAATGCACCAAAAAATGCCTTCAGCCTATAGCTTTGATATACAGGCATTCCTCCTGCTCCCCATAAAACCAGAAGGAAAAGCGGTACCACCAGAATCAGTACGCTCCAAAGCAGAAGCAGAAATTTTTTTGCATTTTTTATCTTAAACCAGTCTTTCCAGACTGCCAGAGAAAACAGCAGAAGCATCATTCCAAAGAGGGCTGCTCCTGCACTTAAATCAGGATAAAGATATGCCGGTATTTGGGCAGGCAGCATCCACAGCAGGCTTTTCATGATTCCTCTCCATTTTTCTCCATGATACTGATAGAGCATTGCACCATATAAGGGAACCAGCAGGTAAGTAAAAGGTATCAGAGAAACCGTAATTCCGCTAATGCTGATCCATCTGACCGCTCCGTTTACTTCCCTTCCGGTAAAATATGCAAAAATCAGTACTCCCAAAAATACCGGCATGATCACTTTTACATACCGGGCAATCCTGCTGTAGTCTACAAAACATATCAAAAACATAAGTATGAGCCCATTTACTGTATAAGCCGCCTGCCTTATTATATGGCCTGTCCCCAATGTGGGATCATTTATCCCCAGAAAAATATGTACTAAAATACTGGCTGCACCTGTTAAACCTATTAATGCTACTAATCCCCATGCCATCTGTGGTCTGTGTACCCGATCTAAGGCCACCCCCGTCTCTACAGGATCTCCCATGTCCTTCACAGCCCTTTTTACTGCCTGTTCCTTCTCCATTCCTTCTTCTTCATAGGCAAAGGCCTGATCCAAAATATGCGCTCTTATTTCATCCTTTACCAGATCTCTTGCCTGCTTACAGCGGATCTGTTCCGTTACTATTCTTAAATATTCTTCCAATGTAAACTCCTGCCTTTCCCTTATACACCAATCTCTCTTCTTCCTGTTTCACAGTCATACGCCAAAGGACAATACCTGTATCACCGCCTGTGAATATTCTTTCCATTCTTCTTCCTTTTTCCCAAGCATTTTCTTTCCCTCTCCGGTTATACTGTAGTATTTCCTCACCTTGCCAGATACCTCTTCCTCATAGGAAGTAAGGTAATTTTTTTCCTCCAGGCTGTGTAAAAGGGGATACATACTTCCGGCTTTTAACTCAAAAACATTCTGAGAACGCTTTCTTAAGGTATCAATCAGTTCATGGCTAATTAAAGGGAACAAAAAGAAAGGGAAAGCCAATCCAGACGGTATCAGCGGCAGGATACAAGAATAAATTGTGATTTCACAAGATTGGTGCTATAATAAGAGAAAAGTTCCTGCCGGGGCAGCCGCCCCGGTG
>VSNT01000213.1 GCA_009774465.1 Lachnospiraceae bacterium | reverse complement strand
ATTTTATCTTCAGGTGAAAAAATATTGGAAATTTTAATACAATTTTTTTGATGGAAAAAGGAGTTTTTTTTTGTAATTTTTTTGGTGATTTTTTAGAGATAAATTATTTAATTTATTTTATATATTTAAGGGACAAAAAAACCTACAGACCGCATGGTTATGCGGTTTTTTTCCCTAACTTTTAGTTCGGTTTTCCCTAACTTTTAGTTCGGTTCTCCCTAACTTTTAGTTCGGTTCTCCTCTATTGAAAACCTAACCTAAAGTACGGATAAACTAACTCATACTTGACAAGGTTAGGTTTTGTTTGATATCATATTTTTATGATTAATAAGTATGAACGAGGGATATAGAAATGGAAGAATACAAAATTTATAAAACTAACAGATTTAATGATGAAATATTACAAGATATTGTTGCGATATTTTATAGTAAAGAACTTGCAGAGGATTTTGTTTCATACGAAATTACATTAGGGAACAACTATGCAATTATTAAAGATGGTGAAAGGATAGAAATTTGAATAAGGACGAAAGGATAGAAGTTTCAAAGAAAAGAGAGTATTTAGTTGTAAAAGGTAATGAATTAATACAAAAAAATCGTTTTGAATTATCTTTGACAGAACAAAAGACAGTTGCGTATATATGTTCCATGATTAAACCAATTGATATTAAAGATAATATTATGGGAATACCTTATCAACTTGAATATGAATTTAATATTCGTGATTATTGTAAAGTTTGTGGTATTGATTATGATGCTGGAAAAAATTATGCAGACGTGAAATCAATTTTAAAACATCTTCGTGACCGTTCAATGTGGTTGACTATGCCTGATGGTTCAGAAAGTCTTGTCGGTTGGCTTGCTAAAGTTAATACTTATAAGAAAAGCGGGATAGTGAAAATACGGATAGATGAAGATTTAGTACCATATTTGTATGAATTAAAAGAAAGATTCACGCAGTATCAATTATATAATATTCTCGCAATGAAATCAGCTTTTTCAGTTCGTATATATGAATTGATGAAATCCTATGAATATCAAAAAAATAAAATTTTTGATTTAGCAGAATTAAAACAATTACTTGGCGTTGAAAATGTAAAATCATATAAAGAATTTGCTCCATTTCGTCAAAAAGTTCTTGAAGTTGCAGAGCGTGAAATAAATGAATTGACAGATATAAATATCAGTTATGAAACAATTAAAAAAGGTACAAAAGTAGTAAAAATTAATTTTTCGATTAAATTGAAAAGTCCAATAGATAGGGCGATTGCCGGAACAACTGCATGTGACCGGCTTAATAATACAGCCAGTAACTAAATAACAGGGGTTCCCCTCACTCTACCAAAGCATCAGGGAACCCCAACCAACACCCCGAAAGGTGTTCTTTTATTGTACCACACCTTTCGGACAAAAGAAAGGTAGGTACTTTTATGACTCAAAATTTCATAACAATTGACACAAAATTGTCTGCACAAATATTACGCACTGCAATAAAAAACAGTGGGTACAGTGTGGCAGAATTACAGGAAATGCTATATTTAGCGTGTCCTCAACCTATTTACCGATGGATGAACGGAACGACACTTCCCTCGATAGATAATTTATATCGGCTTAGTGTTATTTTAGGCATTTCAATGGAAGATTTATTAGTGGTCAGTGGCGAGAGAAAAGATAGGTATATACCTATCGAAAAATAGTGACAGAAGAAAGCTAATAGGTATATACCTATTAGAATGGTGGTAAAAATGAAAGATTGGTTGGATTCTATAGAATCACGAAATAAGGCACAATCAAAGTATGATAAAGAGCATACACAGGGGCTTTATATCAAATTAAATGTAAAAACTGATTTAGATATTATCCAATGGTTATGGACACAACCATCAAAACAGGGAGCTATAAAGCGGTTAATTCGTGAAGAAATTGCGCGTAAAACGGAAAACAAATAAAAGGGCATTTATAAGGCGTGCTGAAATTTGTAACAGCATAAAGGTATTGTCCGCAGCTGTCACACATACGCTGCCAAATAGCTAATACATATTTCATGCAATATTGATAAAAAATACGCTGGAGCTTTCCCCGATCAGAAAGACTCCAGCGTATTTTTTATTGCAAAAGTACCAAATACAAAATTGTCAAGGGACATTTTTGTCAATTAATAGTGATGTCAAAGTGATAATACATTATCAGGATTTACCATTGCTTTTTGGTTGCCAGATGCGAGAGCGTATAGCGGTTCGCATATAGCGCTGCGTAGCTACTGGCGGTTCCGATTCAATTAGGATATAGCCATTCTATAAATTGTGCTTACTTTCCGGCAGCGTATGTGTGACAGCCGCGGACAGTACCTTTATGCTGCCAGTTCCAGTCAGCGCGCCTTATAAATGCCCTTTTACGTGATGCTTGCCAAATACTTTCCGATTCTGCAAAAGCTGTCCGGTAGCAATTAAAAATCCCTGTATAAACCAGGGATTTTTTAACCCCGTAGGGCGAAATATACTTGTGGCTATGACAGAAGTAGTATTGAGTTACTACCATTGACACGGTAGGCGTTGCAATCCGACAGGTTTATGATATAATAAAGTGAGAAGATTAGTAATTGTAATGGGGGCATTATTTTGGGATATACAATTGCAACGCATAACGGTTCGGCGGTAGCACGTGACCATAACATCAGGAATGAGAAAGTTGTTTCCAAGGAAAGCCACATTGACCCTAATGGGATTCACGAAATATGGATAGATGAAAAACCGCGTCAGGCATATGAGCGGCTCTTTGGGCAGTCTGTGGCAGATTACAATGAAAAACAAAAGAGAACCGACCGGAAAATAACAAATTATTTTGCCGACATCTGCAAGGATGCAAAGAAACACCCTGTTTACGAAATGATTGTTTCTATCGGGAACCGTGATAATGCAATTGATGAGCAAGTCGGAAAGCAGATTCTGAGGGAATTTGTAGATTCATGGAAAGACCGCAATCCTAATTTGGAATTGATAGGGGCATACTACCATGCTGATGAAGAAGGAGTTCCACACGTGCACTGTGATTATGTTCCTGTTGCACACGGATATACGCGCGGAATGGAAACACAAACAGGGCTAGTGAAAGCTCTTGGGGAAATGGGGTTTGAAAAACAGGGAAAGGCTACTGCACAAATTCTTTGGGAGCACCGCGAAAATAATACCCTTGAAACGCTCTGTAAGGCTCGAGGATTGATTATAGAACACCCACTCGAGGAAAACCGCGTCCACCTACAAACAGACGCTTACAAAGCTCGACAAGAACTTACAGAGGTACAACAGGAACTTGAACGTTGCACGGGACAGATAAAAACTGCTAAAGAATTACAGACAATCGGGAAAACAAGCCTGTTACATAAAAATAGCATTATCATAAATCGTTCCGATTATGACAGTCTTTATAAAACAGCTATAGCTGTAGAAAACGTCCAGCAGAAACAGGAACAGCTTGACAGGGATTTGCAACAGATACAAAAATCTAAGAAAAAACTAGCTGATGCGGACAAATTAAAAGATAAAATGCAACAACTTGTTACAAAACAAGAGCAGCTTATTGAGCAGAGAGCCGCGGAAATAGCGAAAATGTATCAAGATAATATGCACGCTGCTTTGCGACAACAGTTAGAAAATATGGATAACAATAAAAAAGATAAATACAAAAGAATGCAGGATTATCTAAAAGGTTTTAAACTTCGTGATGGTACAAATGCCTTGGATCATTTTGAGCAGACCGAAAAAAATTTTGTTCGGCAAGTTGTAGAGCAAGCTGATAAAATGACATATCTATCTATGAATCAGCTGGAAAAAGAAATTGATTCCATGCGTAAGCAATCTATATCGGAGCGGTTGGCGTCTGCTAAACGTCAAGCGGATATAGAAAATACCATGCGACAAAAAAATAAACCTAAGCAGCATCATGATTTTGAATTATAAATTTTATCT
>VSNT01000212.1 GCA_009774465.1 Lachnospiraceae bacterium | reverse complement strand
CTACTCCCTGTTCCTGAAATCGCTGCCCTGACAGAGTCAGCGTTTGACATCTGAAAAAACGGCGTCTTCTTTTACCCATCCAATCAGTTTATCATCAATTTCCTCTATCCCGGAAATCAAAACATAGTGTGTCCAGCGTCCGGGGTATGGCTCCACCACCGCATCGATGCGCAGAGATTCCAAACAGTATCCAAGCCCAAAAGTCACAACAATATAAACTTCTGGTCGTTCCTTTGCTTTCCATACCGGCAGGAAAGATACGAAAGCAAAATTAGCCGGCAGGAAAAAGCGATCTGGGTTTTCTGTACCTTAACCTTCACGCCGACCAAAAACTCTTTTAATCTTACGGGTGATTCCCCGTTTCATAGCACCATCTGGCTATATCGGAGACCAGCTTCACCGGAACCGGCCTGCTGTATGGAAGCTGTATGGTTCCCTTACTGGTCTTGTATTCTTTCAGATGCCCGGAAAACTCCCGAACAGCCTCCGGCCCTGGATACAGTCCGGCGTGTTTTTTTAATCCGGCAAAATGGATAATGTTATGCTCCTTCCAATAAGTCGGCATACTCCATGAAATCCTTTCTTCCGCCTCCGGCAGCGCCGTGCGGATCACTTCCCTTATTTTCTTCAGATACTCCTGTACCTCTTCCGGCTGTGCCATAATATATTCATCCACCGTTTTCGGCGCTTTCCCGCAATAGTGATCCTGTTCCTTCCTTTTAAAGGTACGTCCGCATTTTGGACACGTCCACATTTCTCATCCCTCCTGAGTATAATGCTTTACAGCCTTTCATAATACTTCTGCATCAACGCTGCTGTCATTTTAACGTTACTCACTTAAAAACACATCATAATATGTAGCCATCCCTTCCAACATTATTCCTTATCTGGCACAATATCTATAATATCATCCATCTTACAATTTAAAACTGTATTTAAAATAGGAACCACAGATATAATCTCTTTACACCATAGAAATAACTATTTTTTCAATTTTTTTCTTTTAACGTCAAAAAAATTCCAATGACTGCCCCAACAGAAATAACCGGTGCCACTCTTACAAACAGCCATTC
The DNA here is from genome assembly GCA_009774465.1 of Lachnospiraceae bacterium. Classification (GTDB taxonomy): domain Bacteria; phylum Bacillota; class Clostridia; order Lachnospirales; family Lachnospiraceae; genus Suilimivivens. The sequence continues at coordinate 2,910 of VSNT01000212.1, read as the reverse complement.
GAGTGAGTGAAATGCCACTCCGAGAACAGCAGTTTCAGGATCATTATAATCCCACCCCAAATAAGGACTCTTTAACACCCATAAGATTGCAAAAATTGCTGTTATAATTACGCACAATGAGATCAGAAACCATTGTAGAATTCTTTTTCTTGTGGTTTTTCTCTGTGCAAGTTGCAAGTTTATTACCTCCAGTTTTGCGGAAATTGCCTTTAAATCATCAGCTTTCGACTCAATAACGTTTTCTCCAAGCAACGTACCCACAGGTGTTTCAAACACTTCCGATATGGAGATCAACATATCAGCATCAGGAACTGACAATCCCTGCTCCCATTTAGAAACGGTTTGCCGCACCACATTCAGCTTGACAGCAAGCTCCTGTTGTGAAAGTCCTTTTGATTTTCTGATTCCTTTTATATTTTCATTGAGCATTAGGGGTAAACTCCTTTCTTTTAGTTGTTACCTAATTATAGGAAAAACTGCCCGTTGCCACAAGCAACGCAAATTAACAGTCTATCTGGAGCAAAATTGCTTCTATACAACATGATTTTCCCTACGTCTCAGTCGGTTTTCTGCGTCCTCTTTTACCAGTTCAACCACTACTGCCATGAGCGGAATAAAGAATATAATTCCTATGATTCCAAAAAGTTTGCCCCCTATCATTGCTGCGATCAGTGTATATAATGGCGGAAGTCCTACAGAACCGCCTACTACCTTCGGATAGATCATCTGGTTTTCAATAAACTGGACTATCAGATAGACAATCAGACACCGAACTGCCAGTGCAGGACTGATTAACAAAGCAAGAATCACGCTGACCGCACCAGACATAAATGCTCCAATATATGGAATAATCGCACAGACCGCTGTCAATACACCAACCAAACTTCCATATGGCAATTTGAAAATTGAAAAAGCCAAAAACATCAAGATTCCAAGGATTACCGCTTCTGCACACTGTCCTGACAGGAAATTTGCAAAAGTTCTATTGAATGTTTGACTGATGTGGAGAATATTATCTGCCCATACAGGCTTTAAATAAGCATATATCAATTTTCTGGCGTGTCTACATACCTGCTCTTTTCCCAAAGTCAAATAAATACCGATGATAAGCCCAAAAGACGTCGTTACTACTACGCTTGCAGCCGAGGATACCGTACTCATCACGCCCTCAAAAAACAGATTTGCTCCACTTCCAATGCTCTGCACAAACTTTTCCAGGTTGATTCCTGCAAGTACTTCCTCCAGCCATTCTGCCTCAGTGTCAAGGCTCTCTAAATAATCAATCCACTGCGGCAGACGCTCTTCAACCAGCAGATAAAGACCTTTCATGGATCTCACAAGCTCTGGAATAAGTAATGTGAACACCAGTGTAAGCACCAGTGCGATACAGACAAATGTGAGAATGAACGAGATGATGCGGAAGCATTTATCGGATGGCTGCTTTTTCCTTTTTTTCAGCATTTTTCGAATACGCTTTTCAATCCCTGTCATAGGAACATTAATAAACAGAGCCAGGATACCCCCAACAATAACAGGCAGAATAATCCCCATGATCTCTTCCATAAAATGAAATACCACATGGAGATTCATCAAAGCAGCAAATAAACAAACTCCTATAATAACTATTAATAAATTCTGTTTCGTTTTCTTTTCCATAATGCTTTTCCCCTTATCTTTTCCTATTTAGAGAACTCTTAGAAAATTATAAATCCACTTCAGGCTATCATCAAGAGAAAATATCAATAAAGGCTTCCGGTCATTTTAAATCATACCGGAAGCCTTTATTTCCATACCCTTTTACCTTTCTTTTTGATTACACATATTGTATCCTCTTACCATAAGCTCTGTCACTATAATTGACAGCAGCGCAAGAAACCAGCATTGATAGCTTTTAAAGCTTTCATACCCATTGATTCCAAGTGCAACAAAATAGGTTATGATATGTAGCGCATAGTACTTTGATATATGCCTGCTATAATATAAAATCTGTCTGGCAACGGGATTTCCTGGTTCACATGATTCTCCATCCTTTTTGCCGATTCTTTCGATAAAGAAAAAGATTATGGCAAAAACAAATATGTGCGCGATGCTTGCCACCACATGCCAGAAGTTCGGCTGTGTATACGCCTCACTCAGCACAGTCCACATTTCTGACACGTCCGAACCGTATTTTCCAAATATCAGCATCCACCATACGATGACGACTGCGACAGCAGGGACAGCCAGCATTCTGTAAAATTTCACTTTATCCTTAACATGGCGTAAAATGTTGCCAAAAGCAACTCCAAACAGAGCATAGGACAGAAAATAAAGAGGTGTAAAGGAAACAAACACTGCCTCTCCAATCAGAAGCTTTATCATATACCCCAGCACAGGCACGTTCACGGGTTTTCCATAAAGGAATGGAGCCGCTATGCTAACTGCTGCACCAATTATTACATAGCCTGCAGTCTTCATATTTAATTTTTTAAGCAATGCCAATACGAGATAAATAATTCCGGTAATAAAAAAGATATTGGTGTATTGAATATATATCTCTATCAGGAATTTAAAATTCTCCTGCCCTGTTTTTGACAGATTTCCATGAACGAAAGGAAAAGGTATCAGCAGTGCAGCCACATAGACAAGGTTATTCAGGTACTGATAGATAATCATACGGATACCGCTCTTTACGAATCCCGCCGGCGTAGCACTCCTGCTGTAAACAGTTCCAACTCCCATCACAAAAATAAAAATAGCCGCACCTGACATAGTTGCAAACATATAAATCCCCCGGGCGATGAAATCCTCCGTGGACAAGGTTGCCTGAAACGCATGAATCAGGTAAATAAACAGCATAAAAATACCCTTTAAGTAATCGAACTCCCTTTGCCTTCCGGTATTTATCTCTTCCTTTAAAAAAACTGTGTT
>VSNT01000211.1 GCA_009774465.1 Lachnospiraceae bacterium | reverse complement strand
GATAATTGTTTTTATGCGGGGAATGATAGCAAAATCTGTAAAAAAATAAAGTGAATAAAAGAAAAAAGAGGGGTTTTTTAAGATAGGGGAAAGGAATCTGGTCTTCCAATATTCCATTTAACAGTGGAAGTATCAGACAGGCACCCGTTCCAAATACTCCTGTAAATAAAATCGCTTTCTTTACCGCCTGCCGGCATCGCAAAGGCAGGTTCATTTTCCTGTATCCAAGCAGCGCCTTCTCAAGCTGCAAAACAGATTGATAACGATCTGTTTTCTTTTCGCTGATGCAGCATCTGATTATTTTCTCCAGCGTCCCTGGTATGCTTTTATCATACGTTTGCAGAGGCAGCTTTGCATAAGGCGGTTTTGCCGGATGATTTCCTGTAAGCATTTCATAAAATACCATACCCATAGCGTAAATATCCCAGGAAGTGTCTCCACGGGGACTTTTCCACTGTTCTTTTGGACAGTACCCTGTTGTCCCGACACACAAATCCGGTGTTTTTCTTCCACAGGCAAACCGCACTGCACCTCCAAGGTCGATCAGCTTTAAAACGCCATCCTGCCTTATCATAATATTTTCCGGCTTTAAATCTCTGTAAATGACTGCCGGATGCCTGTCATGCAGATACCTGATTATGCGGCACAATTCCAGCATCCACTTTACTGCCTGCTCTTTTTCTACTTTCTTATGCTTTAAAAGAAACTGGCGCAGCGTCATTCCTTCAATATATTCCATCACCAGAAAAGCTTTTCCCTGTTCAAAAAAATAATCATAAATTACAGGCAGACCTGTATGCTCCAATTCCTTAAGAAGTTTTACTTCTTCCAGAGAAACACTTTCACAGACTTCCTTCACAGCAACCAGTCTGTCCAAATGCACATCCAGTGCCAAAAACACCTTCCCGGAGCCTCCCTCTCCAAGAAGCCTGATTATTTCATACTTTTGTATCAACACCCTTTCCATAATCCCTCTCCTGATTTTTCAACCTATCACCGCATAAACTGCCGACAAATTGTCCTTCTCGCCTCTTTTAAGCATTTCCGCCCCAATTTCCCTAAGACGGATATATATCTGTTCTTCACTTTCTATATCCCCGGGCGCAAGTACCTTAAAAATCTCATTGCTCATCTTCCGGTAAAAGCCATCTGTGCACAATAAAAATCCACTCTTTTTAAAAACACGTCCAAAGGCTGCATCCGGAGACTGAAAGGGAAAACTTCCCATGCATTTACTCAGCCTGCAGCCTCCGTCAGAATGATCCCTGGTAAGCTGTCTGATTCCGCCCTTATGAAACTTACCGCTGTGATAACGATAAATCCTGCTGTCGCCCAAATGCATAATCATGTAACGCCTTCCCCAGACAAAAAGCAGGGATATGGTCGCCCCAAGTAAAACATCCTTTCCTTTTCCATAACTCTTTAAATTTTCATTTATGTCATAAAGACAGCGAAGCACACTTTTCTTTATTGCTTCTTTTCCTTTTCCCTTAGCAGTCAGGGGAACCATCTTTTCGTAAAAATTCTCTATCAGTCTCTCCGTAATATATCCACTGGCAACTTCTCCTTCCTTAAGGCCTCCTATCCCATCGCTGACTACCGCCATCATAACTCTTCCCCTGCTGGTCATCACCTGCTGCAGGGCAACCGAATCCTGATTAACCTGTCCTGCCCCCTGATCCCAATACACCCCTGAAATCATTTTCACCTCTTCGGTACCTCCCACTTTCTTTTTTCAAAATTAAAACAGCTAAAACATAGATAGATGTCCTATGATTATATAATTGCATAAAAAAAGAATCCATTGTACAAAATTACCAAAAGTATAATTTCAGCAACTTTGTATATGGATTCCACATGTTATCCTTAATTCAATTAAAAAAACTTTGTTATATCATTAAACAAAACCACTACCATCAAGATCATTAATGCCGCCATCCCTGCTAAATGAACAATTCCTTCCTTTTCCGGAGGCACCGGTTTTCCTCTTATGGCCTCTATCAGCAAAAATACCAGCCTTCCTCCATCAAGTGCAGGCAGCGGCAGTAAATTCATAATTCCCAGATTGACCGAAAGCAGTAATGCAATATTCAACATATTAATTGCAACTGTTATCGCCCCATAAACCTTCGCCGCATCATAAACATCATCTACCGTTTTCACAAGTCCTACAGGTCCCGACACATCATTTTTAGACAGTTGCCCGGTCACAAGCATTCCAAGACTTTTGTAAGTTGCTTTTGCATAAAAACTCATGGTATAAAAAGCATATTGAAAGGTCTGGGGTACATTGCAGTCAAGATATGCGCCGGTTGATATTCCCATGTAATATCTCTGATCTGTCTCATCATAGGTGGGCTGTATCACCACCGTTTCTTCTCTGCCATCCCGCTCAAAAGTAACCGTAAGCGGTTCTCCTTTCACATTCAGCTGGGTAATCAGGCTCACATCCTCTCCAAGGTGCACCTTCTTTCCGTTAATCCTGGTGATCATATCCCCTGCTTCCAGTCCTGCTGCCTGAGCAGCGCTTCCCTCATTTACCTTTTGAATCTGAGGCAAAGTACTTCCACAAACAGATACAAGGATTAGTGCCATCACATATGCTGTCAGAAAATTAAACAACGGGCCTGCAAAAATCGTGGCAAAACGTGCCCATACAGGCGCGTTGGGAAATGCTTTCTCCGAAAAATCCCCCTTTTCCTTCTCCAGCCCGTCTTCCCCTTCAAACATACAGGCACCGCCTATGGGAAGCAGCTTTAAGGAATACTTCGTATCTCCCTTCACAAAAGAAAAAATCGCCGGTCCCATGCCAATGAAAAATTCCACCACACGAATTCCGTTTTTCTTCGCCACAATAAAATGGCCAAGCTCATGAGAAATCACAACAATAAAAAATATGATGAAAAATAATAAAATAGAAACAACCACTTTATAACCTCCTGCGGGCATCAATATATTCATAGCTTTCTGCTTCCGCCATAAGAATCTCATCCACGGAAGGATTCTGAATGTTTTTATGATGCTCCATAGCACCCTGAATCAAATCGTAAATTTCAAGAAACCTTATCTTTCTGTCTAAAAATAATGAAACAGCCTTTTCATTTGCCGCATTAAACACAGTAGGCATACTGCCTCCCTGACCTATGGCATCATATGCCATTTTAAGCCCCTTAAAAGTCTCCACATCCGGTTTTTCAAAGGTTATGCTTCCAAGTTCGTAAAAATCTACCCTTCTGCCTTTCATCGGTCTTCTGTCAGGATAAAACAGTGCATATTGAATTGGCAGCTTCATATCCGGCTCGCCAAGCTGCGCCATGATCCCGCCATCTGCAAACTCCACCATAGAATGTATAATGCTCTGAGGATGAACAATTACCTGAATCTTTTCAGGCTCAACCCCAAACAGCCATTTTGCCTCAATCACTTCCAGCCCTTTATTCACCAGCGTTGCCGAGTCTACCGTGATTTTTCTTCCCATAGACCAGTTGGGATGCTTAAGGGCATCTTCAACCGTAATTTCCGTAAGTTCTTCCCGTTTCCTTCCTCTGAAAGGACCACCTGATGCAGTCAGCAGAATTTTACTTACTCTTTCCCGGTTTTCTCCATGCAAAGACTGAAAAATGGCGCTGTGCTCACTGTCTACCGGCAGAATGGGAACCTTTTTTTCTGCTGCCAGAGGCATAATAATATGCCCTGCTGTTACAAGAGTTTCTTTATTTGCAAGGGCAATTTTCTTTCCTGCATTAATTGCAGCAATGGTAGGCCTTATACCTATCATGCCCACAATGGCGGTTACTAAAACCTCCATTTCCTCCATAACCGCAATTTCCAGAAGTCCTTCCATTCCACTTAAAACTTTTGTGTCTGTATCTGCTACTGCCACGCGAAGCTCATCCGCCGCCACCTTTTCCCACATAACTGCTATACGGGGGGAAAACTCCCTGCCCTGCTCCTCCATCTTTTTGACACTGCTTCCTGCTGCCAGCGCCATCACCTGTACATCCTGATTATTTCTGACAAT
>VSNT01000210.1 GCA_009774465.1 Lachnospiraceae bacterium | reverse complement strand
CATGCCAAAAAGACTATTTATATTTTCAAAAAAGAAATTCATGTATTTGAAGTAAAACAACACACAAACATTTAATTTTATTCCCAATAAAATGATTAATTTTGCTATCTGGTACGCCCCCTATTCAAAAATGCAATGGATTGATTTTTTAAAAAATGTGCTGATAATGCTAACGAATAATTAATTATAATGCTTCCTATAATCACCAACAAATAATGCCAATTGTAAAAACCATAAAATATTAATGATGCCACAATAAGGCAAAATTGAGCTGTTTTATATTGATTTTTTGAATTTAATAAAAAATAGATCCCCCAGGTTACAGGTAAAAAAAGCAATACAAATATATATGAATTAAATAACATTATACCAACTCCTCTTACTTTCTCTTTTCTAGCAGTCATCCTATATTAAAAAATTAAGTTCACTTTATTGTTCTGCACTTACTACAATCAAAACATAATAATCAGTAAAAATTCCACTATTTATACCATACGTAACTACTATTTGAAAAAAATTCCTTCAAAATATATAACTATTTAATTAAATGCCCTGCTGTCAATAATATCACCTGTGCTTTTTCTAATTACTGATATTCTTATTCTTTCACTATCTTCCACGTCAGTTATTGAATATAATTCCTTTTCATTTAAATACATGCTGTATTTTGTTGCATCAGCATTGTAGCATATGCGTAAATTCCCTATACTGGTATTTGTCACTTTTCCATTATCGTTATCATTCCATAAATATGAAACTTCATTAGCTTCATTATCAATAAGTATAAGATTGCATGTGTTATCCAAGTAGCAATAATCAACATCTAAATTTTCAAACATTACTTGATTTCGCCCCTCAAAGAATATTTGCATATCCTTGACTTCAATAATGATTTGATAATCATCATCAGCCAAAAACATAAGATAATTTGTAATCTCGTTTTGTGATATTAAGTAATCTTTTTTACTATCTGCAAATACCCGATAATCTGACCACCATGAAGAATAGTTAACATCATAGCGGTGATCTGGCAACAAATAATTTTCTAAAAGGTACCCTCCCATATAGGATGTTAGTTTTTCAGCTCCTGAAAAATTAACATGCGTATTGTGCCCTGTTGAAGATATGTCGGAAGCAAAATTAATTATATTCTCTTTTGTAAAGTCAAGGTACGGAACATCATACTGAGCAGCTATATCATATACTGAATCTGCAAAAAGTTTCGCTTCTGCATTGCAATCATAACCTGTATTGATCAGCACAATATCAATTCCTTTTTCTCTGCACAAGTCTATCATTCGTATCAAATATTCCTTAGAAAGCTCATCATATTTCAAATCGTCTGAAGATTCTGGATATGACATTTCGCACCTGTCAACTACCTGCGTCAACGGTTCTGCACCTTTCCAAATAGATGAATCTTTTTCCAACTCTTTTTGATTCTTAAAATCTATCTCCGTTAAGTCTGTCCACCTACTATGGTACTCTCCTATATTCCAAAGGAGCTCCCACCTTTTTTGATATATATTTACTCCATTTCCGTCAGTTAACCCAGTGTCATCAAATAAATCATTTACCATTTTGTATTTATTAATGGATATAGGAAAGAAATCAAACGCGATATGAACCTGTCCCCACGAAGTACTACATATCCTCCCGGGAAACATGTCAAAAACATCCATAACTACCACTTGAGGCGTTTGATAATCCAATGCATTAACTAGTACCCAGTATGACACCGGTATCGTACTTCCATTCGCCGCAAGGTTAAATGAGCTAATTCCATAGTCACTCCATAATTCCATTGGGAAAAAGCCATGTCGAACATGACTGGATCCTAAAAACAAAACATCTATATCTGTATTTTCTACAAGATATGATGAATATCTATTATCACTTTCTTTCAACTGAAGAAAAAAGGAAACCTTGTATATACTCAAAACAATAATTGAAATCAGTATTATAACGCTTATGATTTTTTTAATTCTATCCAAATTTTTGTCCCCCTAAAATTGAAAGTAAATAAAGTTTACAGCATCATAAGTTGAACCCCAAATTCCTAAAATGAGCAGCACTATAATTGCCATATCTATTATTAACCATCGCAGGGCGACATGTTGTTTTGCAACTATTTTTCGTATAACTATTTTCCTTGACTTGAGGAAATCCACAATCAGCAATAATAATATTCCACAAATCATTAACCAATAATTTTTTTGATCAAGACCACATTTATATATAGATCCATCAAATAGAACCCACGGATTATTCACTGCCATCATTTTAATTGTATAAAATGATGCTCCAGTACTATCCGCCCTAAAGAAAATCCAGGTAAAATCAACCAGAATAAAAGTTATAAATGTACAAATAAATTTGTGTCCTATTGACTCCTTATCTATATGTAACATTTTGACAAGCTTACTTTTGAACGGCTGTAAGATTTCACCAGCTACTTGATATAACCCGTTTAACCCCCCCCAAATCACAAAAGATACGGAGGCGCCATGCCATAGTCCACTTGCAAGAAACACAATCATTTCATTTGCATATTTTCTAATTTTTCCCTTCTTGTTTCCACCCAATGGAATGTACAAATAATCCCTAAACCACGAGGTAAGTGAAATGTGCCAACGCCGCCAAAATTCAGCGACTGATGTTGCAAAATATGGAGATTCAAAATTATCCATTAATTGAATTCCAATAATTCTGGCTGTTCCCATTGCAATAATAGAGTATCCTGCAAAATCACAATAAATTTGAAAAGCAAACAAAATAGTGGCTAATGCTATGTAATAGCCAGAATATACACTAACATCTCCATAAACTGTGTCAACAAATATCGCAATTCTATCGGCAAGAACCATTTTCAAAAAATATCCCCACAGCATTAATAAAATTCCATCCCGAGTACGGTCGTAATCAAATGTTTTAGGCTCAGAAATTTGCTTCAACAGATTCTTTGATCTTTCTATAGGACCAGCAACCAATTGTGGAAAAAAGGAAACAAATAACGCATACTTGAAAAAATTCTTTTCAGCATATATGTCTCCTCTATATACATCTACTGTATAGCTTAATGCCTGAAACGTGAAAAATGAAATGCCTACTGGTAAAATCACATCAAATTGTGGAACATTTACAGATACATGAATATATGCCAAAAGCTTCGTCAACATCCCAAGTCCAAAATTAAAATACTTAAAATAAAACAAAACTGCAAGGTTGAGAATAAAACTTCCTGCAACTATAAATTTCTTTTTCAATTTATTTTTTTCAATTAATAAGCCGCTTATATATGTGATAACAGTAGAGTATAAAATTAACACAATATACCCTGCATTCCAGCACATATAAAAATACCAGCTTGCAATTAATAACCAGTACTGTCTTATCTTTTTAGGTAATATAAAATAAATAAGAGTCACTATTGGGAAAAAAATCAAAAATTTCCCGGAATTGAATAACATATAAACCTCCAATCATTCATTGCTAGCGTTCTATCCTTAAAATATTTGTGTGTTTCTTACTTTTCCACAAATTAACTAATGCTCCCCATGCTTCTACCACAATCAATATTATTATAAAAGGTAATAGTGTACCCATAAATTCTCGAGAATGAAATGCAAAGAACCAAAGTACCAATCTATGCGCTATATACAATTCATATGACCTTTTACCTAAATATTGCAACAATTTATTATTACTGCACCAACTTGTTATTCTCCCTTTTGAACCAGCAAACAACCACACCAATGCCATTGATGGAATTACCCAAATTACTGTTAATTTATAGTTGGTTGGAATGGCATCTGCAATTGCAAGCAAAAACAAATATATTAATACAAAAAATGCCTCAATTACTGTTATGCTATCTATACCCAATGAAAAGAATCTCTGCTCTTTACTCTTAAATAATAATGAAAGGAGCACCCCTTCTATAAATTCAATCATTCTTACTGGTGGAAATGTATACAAAATATAATTTCCAAAATCAGTTGATTCAGCGCTACCAGTAAAATATATCGCCAACGCCATTTGTAC
>VSNT01000021.1 GCA_009774465.1 Lachnospiraceae bacterium | reverse complement strand
GTAAAGATGGCCAATGAGTCTGACCGGATCAAGGGGCTATTCTGTCTGTCCTATTCCTACAATAAACTTACACTATCTTACCTATATGTAATATGGTAAATTGTCGGATTTTGGTGTATAATACAGAAAATATATTGAAATAGGTGGCTGAAATGGATGAATTAGTAAAAAAGATTATAATTTTTGTAGTTTTAATTGGTTATTTATTGTGGAAGCGTTACCATGTAAAGAAACTTAAAAAAAATGTTATAGATATCAAAAAAGAAATAATTTCTGCTTTATATGTTGGTGTTGCAGTAATTGTTTTGGTTGGAGGTATAAACATTTGGGGAGTTTTTGTAGAAGTGTATATAGCTATTCCGATTGCTATAGCATTACTATATTTATTAAAATATAAAGAAAATGGAATATTGGGAACATATTTAATATTAAAGGGTTTATATTATGCAGGATTAGCTATACATTCTACATTTCAGTATTTTATGAAATATGAAAAAATTGAAGTGTTGGCACTTGGTTTTACGCTGGCACTGGCAATTTTTGAGAGTTTTACAGCATTAATTGATGGAAGTGAAAAACTATTTTTCATAAATAAAGAAAAGAAAAAGTGAGGTTATATTTCCCAAAACAAACGAATGAGAGGTGGTGGTAATGGCAAGACCAAGAAGTCCCAGCCGGGACAAGGCAAAGCAGCTTTGGCTGGAAAGCGGCAAAAAGCGCCTGCTTAAGGACATTGCGGAAGAACTGCAGGTGTCGGAAGAGCAGGTCAGGAAATGGAAAAATCAGGATAGATGGGATAAAGTAACGTTACCAAATGGGAATAGTAACGTTACTAAACATAAAGGGGCCCAGTCGGGAAATAAAAATGCTTCCGGACACGGGGCACCGTTTAAAAATAATAATGCAGAAAAACATGGTCTTTTTCGGAAATACCTTCCGGAAGAGACCTTTTCTATTATAGAGGAAATGCCTACTGAGCCACTGGATGTTTTATGGGACCAGATACAGATTGCCTATGCTGCCATTATCCGGGCGCAGCAGATCATGTATGTGTCAGACAGGCAGGATAAAACCTCGACGAAGGTTGCAGAGCAGAATGGAAATGTTATAGGAGAAAAGTGGGAGGTCCAGCAGGCGTGGGATAAGCAGGCCAGCTTCCTGAAATCACAGGCACGCGCACAAAGTGAACTTAGGAGCATGATTAAACAGTATGATGAGCTGCTTCATAAGAACTGGGATCTTGCAACCAGAGAACAGAGGTCAAGAATCAATATCCTGAAAGCCAGGACAAGGCTTCTGCGTGCAAAAGCGGATGCAGATAACAATGTGGCCATAGCAGATGATGGATTCCTGGATGCATTAAATGGAAGTGCTTCGGAGGACTGGGCGGATGAAGATACAGCAGATATTTAAATTCAAGCCATTTTCCAGAAAGCAGAGGAAAGTGCTCAACTGGTGGTGCCCTGATTCTCCGGTAAAGGATTATGACGGGATTATAGCAGACGGGGCAATCAGATCAGGCAAGACCATAAGCATGTCATTATCCTTCGTCATGTGGGCTATGTCCAGTTTTAGCGGACAGAATTTCGGCATGTGCGGCAAAACAATCGGTTCATTCAGAAGAAATGTGCTCTTCTGGCTCAAGCTGATGCTGAAAAGCAGAGGATATGGAGTCACTGACCATAGAGCTGATAACCTGGTAGTAGTGACCAGGAATGGAGTGGAAAACTTTTTCTACATTTTCGGAGGAAAGGATGAACGCTCACAGGATCTGATTCAGGGTATTACCCTTGCCGGTATCTTTTTTGATGAAGTTGCGCTTATGCCGGAAAGCTTTGTGAATCAGGCCACTGGGCGCTGTTCCGTGGATGGTTCAAAATACTGGTTCAACTGCAATCCGGATGGGCCTTACCATTGGTTTAAGGTAAATTGGATCGATCTGTCTATCGGCTATCTGGGAAAAAAGAAAGCCGAAAAGATAAGAAAAGAAGCTGCCAGAGACGGGAAAGATATCAAATTAAGAAAACTGCTGTATGTCCATTTTACAATGGATGATAACTTAAGCCTTTCCGAAAAAATCAAGGAAAGGTACCGCAGCAATTATAAAGGAGTATTCTTTAAGCGCTATATCATGGGGCTGTGGGCTATGGCAGAGGGCATCATCTATGACATGTTTGATCTGGACAAGCATACGGTGGACACAGAAGAGCTTGCAGCCGATTATGAAGAAAAGACGGGAGAAAGCTTCTGGACAGGGGAAAGTTATGTAAGCTGTGACTATGGTACCCAGAACCCTACCGCATTCCTGCTCTGGAACAAAGCCAGGGATAAGAAATGGTACTGCAGGCGTGAGTATTATTATTCGGGAAGGGAAAAAGGCAGGCAGAAAACAGACGCAGAGTTTTCGAAGGACCTTACAAAGTGGCTTGACGGAATCAAGATCCGCTTCGTGGTGCTTGATCCGGCAGCAGCCAGCTTTAAGGCCCAGCTTGAAAAGGATGGCTATAAAGTAAAAAAGGCAAAAAATGATGTATTGGATGGAATCCGGTTCGTGGCAACGCTTCTGAATCAGGGCTTACTTTTAATAGATAAATCCTGTGATAACACCGTTAAAGAGTTTGCCTCCTATATATGGGATGCCAGGGCAGGAGAGAGGGGAGAAGATAAACCGGTGAAAGAACATGACCACTGCTTAGATGCCCTGCGCTATCAGGCCTATACCATTATACGCAGGCCTTCCGGTCTTACAATATTGAAATAAGGAGTTAAAGTATGGATATAGAAGTAGTCAAAAAATTAATTAAAAAACATACAATCGGGCATTCGGAATTTGTACGCAGCGCAGATGAAGCAGAGCGGTATTATAAAAATGAAACAGATGTGCTCCGTGCTCCTTCCCGGGAAGAAAAGCAGAGAAAGGAAAATGAGGGAAAAACGCCTCTGCGCAATGCGGACAACAGGATACCCTTTAATTTTCATGGCCTGCTGGTCAACCAGAAAGCAGCGTACATGTTTACAGCGCCGCCGGTATTTGATCTCGGCGGGGATGAGGCAAACAACATGCTGCGGAAATTTCTTGGCGATAAATATTCCAAAGTATGCAAGGACCTTTGTGTGGAGGCTTCCAATGCCGCAGTAGGCTGGATACATGTATGGAAAAGAGAGGATGGCAGCTATAATTATGCTGTAGTGCCTTCCGGCCAGATTATACCCATATGGGATAAAAGTCTGGAAAAGAAGCTTCTGGCAGTGTTCAGGAAGTATCCTGACATAGAGGAAGAAAGCGGCGACAGTTATGAAGTTTATGAATACTGGACGGATACGGAATGCTGGTCATACCGGCTGAAAGCAGGGGATGTGATTGATAAACTGCTTTCCTACTGGATGTTCCTTGCAGATCCACAGACAAGTGAAATGACCGATCATTACAGCCATGAAATAGGCGAAGTGCCATTCTTTTCCTTCTCCAACAACAATATTGGCACAAATGACCTGAAAAACATTAAACCGCTGATAGACGTATACTGCAAGGTGTTTTCCGGATTTGTCAATGATCTGGAGGATATTCAGGAGATCATCTTTGTACTTACCAATTACGGAGGCGAGAATTTAAATGAGTTTTTAGACGATTTGAAATACTATAAGGCAATCAAAGTGGACAATGATGGCGACGGGGATAAGTCAGGAGTATCTACCCTTACGATTGAAATTCCGGTGGAAGCGAGGGAAAAACTGCTGGCAGTCACCAGAAAATGCATATTTGAGCAGGGACAGGGAATAGATCCTGATCCACAGAACTTTGGAAACAGCTCAGGGGTTGCCCTGAGTTTTCTTTATTCTCTTTTAGAGCTGAAAGCAGGATTACAGGAGACAGAGTTCCGCCCCAGCTTTGGCAGATTTATCCGCTGTGTGTGCCGGCTTTTAAACATTTCAATCAAAGACGACACCATCACCCAGACATGGACAAGGACCTCTGTCAGAAACGATCAGGAGCTTGCAGCGATTGCACAGATCAGCAAGGGAAATATTTCTGACGAAACTATTATGAAGAATCATCCCTGGGTGGAAAATCTGGAGCTTGAAAAGCAGAGGATGAAGGAGCAGGAAGAGGCGGAAGCCCAAAAAGGTGAAAGCTATGGGGATGCGTTTAAAGAGAAAGCTGGTGAAAATATAGATGGCCAGGAGTGATGAATACTGGAAAGCCAGGATGATGGAGCTGGAAGAGGAACAGCATCAAAAAAGTGCAGAGTACTTTGAGGATATCAGGGAACAGTTTAAAATAGCCCAGCTCAGTATTCAGGCAGATATAGAAAAATGGTATTACCGGCTTGCAGATAATAACGGGATCAGCTATGCCGCCGCTAAAAAACTTCTGAAAAAAGGGGAATTGGAAGAGTTTAAATGGACGCTTGAACAGTACATACAGAAGGGAAGGGAGAATGCAGTTTCCGAAGAATGGATGAAGGAGCTTGAAAATGCTTCGGCAAGATACCATATCAATTATCTGGAAGCATTGAAACTGCAGGTCCAGCAGCATGCAGAAATCCTTTATGCAGAGTATGAAAGCAGGACAGCGGAGTTTCTTGGAAAGGTATTTAAGGAACAGTTTTACCGGACTGCTTATGAGATTGCAAAGGGCACCGGTGTGGGAACAAACCTTGCAGTTATTGATACAAGAAGGATTGATGCGGTATTGAAACGCCCCTGGGCGCAGGATGGCAGGGTATTTTCTGACCGGATATGGCAGAACAAAGAAAGACTGGTAAGGGAGCTTCATACGGAGCTTGTGCAGAATATCATCAGGGGAGAATCACCCCGGAAGGCGATTGACAATCTGGCTAAGAAAATGAATGTCAGCAAAGCACAGGCAGGGACACTGATCATGACGGAGGAATCTGCCATAGCATCTGAGGCCAGCAGGAAATGTTTTGAAGAGCTGGATGTAGAAAAGTATAAGGTTATAGCGACTCTTGATGGAAAAACCTGTGACATATGTGGCAGCATGGATGGTAAGGTGTTTAAGCTGTCAGAATATGAAGCTGGGATTACTGCACATCCATTTCATCCCAACTGCAGGTGCTGCACTGCACCGTATTTTGATAACTGGTACGGGCTTGACAGAAAAAGAGCGGCGAGTGATCCGGTTACAGGAAAAGAATATAAAGTGCCTGCAGATATGACTTATCAGGAATGGATGGACAAATACGTAAAAAATGATATACTTAATTCAGCAGATACGAAAGAGGTAATTCAGGTGCACTCAATAGGAAAGCTGGATAGAGATATTTATAAGTGCATAACGGACGATATAGTAACGGATGAAGTGATTATTACGGATGAAAGAATTGATCATATAATTCAAAGAAGAGGAAAGGACTTTTATGATAAATATGATAAATACTTTGCAGATATAATAGAAAATCCTGATTATATTTTTAAAGATAGAAAAAATACTGCATTGGTATGCAAAGAGTTTATAGAAGATAATAAGTATGTGAATATTGTATTACGCATAGCAGTATCGGAGGACAATCCTAACTATAAAAATTCAATCATAACTGCTGTGGGAGAAAGTGAAAAGCGTTTTCGCCAGAGACTTAGAAATAATGAACCCCTTTACAAGAAAGAGTAAATAAACTATAATAAGCATATAATATAAAGGCTTTACCCAGATAATTATTTGAGGTGGTAAATTTCGTAGCGACCACACGCCGCTGGTACTGACAGGGGAAACCCGAGAGATGCAGGAGGATGCTACGCCTGCCAAATAATTATCTGGTTCAGCAAATAGATAAAGAGTAAACACCGTCTTTAATTTGAGGGTGTTTTTTGTTTGCAAAAAGTTGCACCAGTGCAACACCCATAAAGTTATGATAATCAGAACGCTTGGCAGCAGGCGTTCTTTTTATATGCCCGAAAAGGCGTAAAACTACCATTA
This sequence comes from Lachnospiraceae bacterium, assembly GCA_009774465.1. Classification (GTDB taxonomy): domain Bacteria; phylum Bacillota; class Clostridia; order Lachnospirales; family Lachnospiraceae; genus Suilimivivens. The sequence goes on along the minus strand of VSNT01000021.1, from coordinate 31,718 downwards.
CTTTGCCGGAAGAATAAACCGGACAACCCATTACCCGGAGAGCGGGAATAAAAATCTATGGAGGAAAAGAAAGATGGAATGGTTAAAAGCAATTTTAGAAAAGGCAGTCATTACAGACGGAAAGCTGGATGTGGAGGCGGTAATGAAGCAGGCTGCTGCAGAGTTTCCCAAACATGCTGTGCCCAAAAAAGATTTCAATGATAAGGTGGGAGAGCTTAAGAAAGCCAATGACACCATTGAAGATCTGAAAAAGGAAAACAGCGGCAATGAGAAGCTTCAGGACAAAATCAAGGAATATGAGCTTGAAAATGAAAAGCTTCAGAAAGCGGCAGCAGACACAGCAAAGACTTATGCCTTGAAAGAAAAGCTTACAAAGGCAGGGGTGCTTGACTCAGATTACCTGATCTATAAGCATGGCGGACTGGAAAAGTTCAACTTTGACAAGGAAAACCAGCCAATCGGCGTAGAGGATGTATTAAAGACCTACAAAGAAGATAAGAGCATGGCCCACCTGTTTAAGCCGGAAGGAGGCTATACGCCGGCAGCAGGAGGAAATCCGCCAGCATCCAACCCATTTGCAAAAGAAACTTTTAACATGACGGAGCAGGGCAGACTGCTCAGAGACAATCCGGAGCAGGCAAGAGCATTGGCAGCCGCAGCCGGAGTAAAAATTTAAAGGAGGAAATGAACTATGGCAATCACAAAAATTTCAGATGTAATCGTACCTGAGCTGTTTAACCCTTATGTTGTTAACAGGACAATGGAGTTATCCGCTTTTTTTCAGAGCGGTATCGTGGTAAACAGTCCGGAATTTGACCGGCTGGCCAGTGAAGCGGCCAGAACCCACAACATGCCTTTTTTTGAGGACCTGCAGGGAGAATCGGAAGCAACCCTTGAGGATGAAAAGATGACTCCGGCTAAAATTGGATCAAACAAGGATGTTTCCACTACCATTCTGCGCCAGAAAATGTGGGGTGCAAGCAACCTTTCCGCAGCGCTGGCCGGAGCAGATCCAGCGAAGGCAATAGGTGATCTTGTGGCTTCTTACTGGGCAAGGGATATGCAGAAGGAACTGATCGCCATTCTTTCAGGTGTATTTGGGAGCTATACGCCGGAGGGCGGCACAGAGAAAACACCCATGTCAGACCATATTCTGGATCTTACAAAGCAGACCAGCGCGGCAGCAAAGCTTATCAGTGCGGAAGCCATGATTGATGGCTGCCAGCTTTTAGGGGATGCGCAGGGGCAGTTATCAGGGGTAGTAATGCATTCAGCTACAAAATCCTACCTGAAAAAGAAAGAACTGATTGACAGCAGAAGAAATTCTGAAAATGTGGAGTTCGAGTATTATCAGGGGCGCAGGGTAACTATAGATGATGGATGTCCTGTTACGAAAGATGGCGTTTATTCTACCTATCTGTTTGGAAGCGGTGCTATTGCATATGGAAACGGAAGCCCGGTAGGACATGTTGCCACTGAAACGGACAGGGATAAGCAGACAGGCGGCGGTATTGACTATCTGATCAACCGGAAAGCCTTTATTCTTCATCCCAGAGGAATTGCCTACACAGGAGCGGTCAGGGAAAATGTAGAGACACCGCTGCGGTCAGAACTGGCAATGGCCCAGAACTGGAACCCTGTTTATGAGTCCAAACAGCTCCGCATTGTTGAGATCAGGCATAAGATTGGGTAGCATTATGGAGGTTACAAGGATTAAGGAACTTCTGGGAGTGTCGGCAGAAAACACTTCCCAGGACGTTTCCCTTACATTTATTGCGGACATTGTGAAAGAGACGGTGCTTAATTACTGCAATCTGGATACTCTGCCGGATGGATTGAAAAATACATGCATCCGGATGGCGGTTGATTTATACCGGTATGAAAAGCCGACTGAATCCGGCGTTCCATTAAGAGTGGTTTCCATTACGGAAGGAGATACCGCTACCAGTTTCAGCGTGCTTAATGATGCTTTAAAGGGAAGTATTTTAAAGGACTACAAAGGGCAGCTGAACCGTTACAGGAGGATGCGCCATGATTGATAAGACAGAGCTTTTAAATGCAAGAAAAATGCACAGGCAGATGGTCGAGGAGCTGTATGAGGGCACCTGCAATATTTATGAGAAAACCAATGTTACAGATCCGGTTACGAAAATCACAGGACAGAAGGAGAAGATGGTTTATGAGGACGCCGCCTGTAAACTGTCCTATACCAGAATAACGCCTTCCTACAAGCAGGCGGAGGGTGCAAAGAAGGAGCAGCTGGTAAAGCTGTTCCTTGCACCGGAAATGCTGGTCAGGCCCGGCTCAAAGATTGTGGTAACACAAAATAATGTAACAGAAACTTATAAGATGAGCTCACTGGCGGCGGTATATACAAGCCATCAGGAAATAGCTCTTGAAGCATGGAAAGGGTGGAACTGACAGGATGGGAGGAAACTTTAATTTTAGGGAAATGGAGCGTCTTGCCAAAGATCTGGAAAAACTTGCCCAGAATAAAGATGAGCTGTTTCAGAGTGCAGCAAAGGAACTGGCAGCGAGACTGCTTACGCTTTTAGTTGAAAGGACGCTGCCCGGTAAGTATCCGGCAGGCAGCGGCATGGTAGGAGGAACCCTTAGAAGAGGATGGATTTCCCAAACTCATGAAGAAGCATTCAGCAATAGAAAGAGTGAACCGGGAGTAAAGGAGGTTCAGGATTTTCTAAAGACCATACAGGTCAGCAGTGACGGAAATACTTATACCATAGAAGTAATTAATCCGGTGAAATATGCCCGTTATGTGGAGAGTGGTCATAGACAGACGCCGGGAAGATTTGTCCCTGCTATAGGAAAACGTCTAAAAAAGCGCTGGGTAGAAGGCAAACTCATAATGAGAGGAGCAGTGGAGGATCTGCAGAAGATTGCGCCGCAGGTACTTGAGGATAAGATAGAACGGTTTTTAAGGGAGTGCATGAATGATTAATCAGATTGTAGAGGTAGTCAGTCTTGCCCTGAACAGCGAGTTTGGTGATGGTTACAAGATTTATACGGAAGAGGTAGAGCAGGAAATGGAAAATCCCTGCTTTTTTGTTATCAGCAGTGCTCCGAAAAAGCGTATTTTCAGGGGAAGAAAATACTTCCGGACCAATACCTTCTGTATCCAGTATATCCCGGCTGCAGAGGATATTCAGACTGAATGCAACCATGTCATAGAGCGATTGTTTTCATGCCTAGAATATATCCGTATGGATGCTGCTTTAATCAGGGGAAAGAAGATGGAGCCGGAGGTAAAAGACGGTGTGCTGTACTTTTTCGTGAATTATGATTTCTTCGTTTATGAGAAGAAAGAGACGGAAAAAATGGGTGAGGTTTTAACAAAAGTAGGAGTGAAAGGACAGGTGGAGGATGGCAGCAAAGAAAAAGAATGAAGTGCATGAGGCAGAAAAGGAGCAGACATTTACGCTGGACCAGTTTCTTGCATCAAAAAGATTCAGTAACAGGAGAGATCTGCTGAAAGCGGTTCTTTCCAAAGACAAAAGATATTCTATCAGTGAAGCTGAAAAGAATATAGAAAATTTTTTGAAAGGAAAGGTGAAATGATATGGCATTAGGAGGAGGCACGTTCAGCGTGCAGAACAAAGTAATTCCCGGGGCCTACATTAACTTTGTTTCAGCGGCTTCGGCAGATGTTTCCCTGTCAGGAAGGGGGATTGCCACCATGCCCCTTGTACTGGACTGGGGAGCAGAGGGAAAAGTAATTGAAGTGACTGGCGACGATTTTAAAAACAGAAGCCAGAAGATTTTCGGCTACCATTATACGCATCCTAAGATGAAGGGACTGCGGGATTTGTTCCGTAATGTGGAGCTGTTATATGCATACCGCTTAAATGGCGGCGGGGAGAAAGCTTCAAATGCATTTGCCACAGCATTATACAGCGGCGTCAGAGGAAATGATTTAAAGATAATCATCCAGAAAAATGTAGATGATGATACACTGTTTGACGTAAAAACCATGCTGGATACAGCACTGGTAGATGAACAGACTGTAAAAACAGCAGCAGACCTTAAGGAAAACGGATTTGTGGAATTTAAGAAGGATGCAGAGCTTGCAGTAACAGCGGCAACGCCTCTTTCCGGAGGAACCAATCAGGAAACAGATGGTGCAGCACATCAGGCGTATTTGGATAAAATGGAAGGCTACAGCTTCAATGCAATGGGTGTTGAGACAACGGACGATACCGTTAAGGCTTTGTACACAGCCTTTACAGAAAGAATGCGTGAAGAAATGGGTATTAAATTTCAGACAGTGCTTTATCAGAAAGATGCAGACTATTATGGAGTAGTCAATGTGGAAAACAAAGTTCTTGATGCAGGAGAGGCTTCCCTTGTGTACTGGGTGACAGGGGTTATTGCAGGATGCCAGGTAAACAGGTCCAACCAGAACCGGATCTATGATGGGGAGTTTCAGGTAGAAACTGAAATGACGCAGTCCCAGCTGGCCAAATCCATGAAGGAGGGCAAATTTACCTTCCACAGGGTAGGAAGTGATGTGCGGGTGCTTGCAGACATTAACAGCATGGTTAATGAAACGGAAACTATCGGTGAGGTATTTAAGGAGAACCAGACAATCCGTGTGATCGACCAGATCGCAAATGACATAGCGGTATTATTCAATACAAGATACCTGGGAGTGGTGCCTAATGACAATGCAGGAAGGATTTCCTTCTGGTCAGATCTGGTACAGCATCACAAGAAGCTGAACGACATCAGGGCGATTGAAGGATTTGAAGATTCAGATATTACCGTATCCCAGGGGGATTCAAAAAAATCTGTAGTTGTGACGGATGCGGTTACTGTTGTGAATGCTATGGATAAGTTATACATGACATGTGTGGTTTCATAGGAAAGGAGAAAAATCATGCTTAATAATGCAACAATGATTGCAAGTGATACGATCAGTGCGGCACTTGCAGAATGCTATGCAACAATCGAGGGACGCCGCTATAATCTGATGCAGGCGATCAACCTTGAAGCCAAATTTGATAAAACAAAGGTCAAGGTGCCTATTTTAGGAAAAACGGGGAAAGGAAATAAGGCAACCGGATGGAGTGGAACAGGGAGCGCAAAGTTTCATTTTAATACCAGTATTTTCAGACAGATGATGCTTCTCTATAAAAATACCGGAAGGGATATTTATTTTGAAATGCAGATATCCAATGAAGATGATACCAGTTCCGTAGGGCGCCAGACAATCATTCTTATCGGCTGTAATATTGATGGAGGCATACTGGCCAAGTTTGATGCAGACGGGGACTATCTGGATGAAGACATGAATTTCACTTTTGAGGATTTCTCCATGCCGGAATCCTTTGCGGCAATGAACGGGCTTATTACCAATTAGCAGATGATGCCTGAAAGAAAATATTCGTGACAGGTCCTGTGCCGGAGTATATAATAATGATATGAGGGAGGGGCGGTTATGGATTTGCTTTGTTTTTTTCTATTTTTTAGTTTTTTTATTGGCGCTGTTGCAGCGTGTATTTATACAATTGTGACAGGTGGAAAGAAAAGGAAGGCGATAAAAAGGCAGCAACAACAGGATAAGGCGAATGGCATTAAGAGATTTTCCAACCTTGAACATGCCGAAGGACTTGATGTTGCAGAAAAAAGCACATGTTCTGTTATGATTAGCCCTTCCAGTCTGGTGATTTCCTGTACAGGAAAAGAATACACGCTTCCTTTAAAGAGAATTACATATGCTGATTTTTTTACTGATACGGATAAAATCAGGTATCTTGAAAGCAGTACAGCAAAAGGGATTATGGGGGCAGCTTTATTCGGAGCAAGTGGCGCTGTTGTGGGAGCTGCTCCTAAAACAAAAGTGGCACATGAAAAGACGGGCTATGCAGTAATCGAATACAGAGATACAGGCGGAAGAGAAAAGCGCATTATCTTGAGGGATCAGTCTGCTAATTCCTACATGTGCAGTTTATTGGTCAGTACACTAAATTCCTGTATTCATACCACAGTAGAAAAAGTTGAACTGTAACAAATAATAAAATTTATAAAAAGAGCTGGCGAGAGGTCAGTTCTTTTTGTATGCAGAAAAAGGAGAAAATAAGTATGTCAAAATTTGCAAAATTTATGAAAGCCAACAAAGTTGTAAAAGAAAATGAAAAATATGCGGCTACAAATTCCCTCTGTGATGAAAGCGGAAAGCCTTTGCTTTGGGAGTTCAGGCATATTTCCTCAAAGGAAAATGAAGAGCTGAGGGAAAGCTGTATGAAGGAAGTGCAGGTCACAGGAAAGCCCGGAATTTATCGTCAAAAGTTTAAATCCAGTGACTATATCAAAAAAATGATAGCTGCTTCTGTAGTTTATCCTGATTTGTATGATGCAGAGCTTCAGGATTCTTATGGGGTGCAGACTCCGGAGGATCTTCTTCTGGCTCTGGTGGATGATCCGGGAGAATACAGTGAACTTATGTCATATGTGCAGAAGTTCCAGGGATTTGATATTTCCTTTAGTGATAAGGTGGATGAGGCAAAAAACTGATAGAGGAGGGCGAATGGGAATCAAATTTTGCCTATTATGCCCTCTTAAAGCTTCATATTCTTCCGTCTGCGTTTCTTGAAATGGAGGAACAGGAAAAAGCGTTTGTAATAGCGGCAATTGAAATCAAGTGTAAAAACGATAAAAAGGAACGACAGAGGATAGAAAGCCTGAAAGCAGGAAGGAGGTGAAAAATTTATGGCGTCGTCTATTATGACAAGCATTGAATTGCAGGATAAATTCAGTACAGTAGTTTATGGAATGATCCACGCAGTTAATTTAAGCATTTCTGCCATGTACGATATGCGCGAGGCTGTAGGAGCAGAATTTGATACAGTAAGCCTTGAAGGGGCAAAAGATGAAATTGACCGTGCTACGCTGGCAGCCCGTCAGATGCAGGAAGCCATGCAGGGAGCAGAACAGGCAGGAAGGAATATAGGTGAGCAGCAGATATCTAAAGGAAATATCCCTGTGGAACCTTTTTTCAGGGAACAGGATTTGCCCAGTGATCCGATTAAGGTTCCTATGGAATGGCAGACAGATGAACTGCCCGTGTTTACAGGAACAGGAATAGAACGGTTTACCCAGGAGATTCAAAATGCAAATCAAATGATGAATCAGCTTGCAGATTCTCAAGCAGCAATTATACAACATGCGGAAAATGCCAATATATTTTCTCAGGATGTTCAACAGGATTTAACCCAGATAGCTTCAAGAATTGAAGCGATAAAGGCCCAGATGGAAAAAATAGAGCAGAATCCGGTTAATATCGGAACCAATGCTGCGAACGCAGGAATGGAGCGGTTGAGAAATCAAATGAACCTGGCTATACGTTCACAGCAAATGCTAAATCAGGCTGTTGCCAGTATGGATGTGGAAGGAGCTAATAGAGAGTATCTTAATCTTTCAGGAACAATTGCAGATATAGAACGCTGTATCAGAGACAATATAGATGCGCAGGAAGAATTTAATGGAAAAGTTGCCCAAGGGGAAAGACAGGCTGACAGTCTTTCACAGACCATAAAAAGGATGATTGCGACATATATCAGCATACAGAGCCTGCAAAAGGTGATAGATATATCAGATCAACTTGCGTCTTCCCGGGCAAAGCTTGATATGATGAATGACGGGATAAGAACCACCAGAGAATTGCAGGATCTTGTTTTTATAGCTGCGGAAAGGTCAAGAGGTTCCTACATGGGCATGATGAATTCAGTTGCAAAGCTGGGTAATCTTGCAAAGGATGCTTTTAATTCTACAGAGGAAGTAGTAGCCTTTTCAGAACAGCTAAATAAGCAGTTTATTCTTGCGGGAGCTTCTACCACTGAAATTCAGAATGCTACCCTGCAGCTGACACAGGCCCTTGCTTCCGGTGTGCTCCGGGGAGATGAGTTAAACAGTATTTTTGAGCAGGCGCCTACGATTATTCAGTCTATAGCAAGTTACATGAATATCCCTATTGGACAGATAAGGGAATTGGCGTCAGAAGGCCAGATTACCGCAGATATAGTAAAGAATGCCATGTTTGCGGCGGCTGATGAGACGAATGCCAAATTTGCGAGTATGCCGAAAACCTTTGAACAGATTGGCCAGTCTATCCAAAATCAGCTGATTATGGCCTTTGATCCGGTGTTTACCAGACTGAATGAAGTGGCAAACAGCCAGGAGTTTCAGGAAATGGTAGATTATTTAGTGCAGGCCCTTGTGATATTAGCGAATGTAATTATAAATGTATTTGAATTGATGATAAATGTTGCTGATATTATTACAGATAGCTGGGGGATTCTTGGGCCTATTATATTGGGAGCAGCGTCTGCGCTTGCAATATACTACGGATGGCAAATGGCTGTAAAAGTAATAGAAAAAATTAATTATGGACTTCATATGGCGCAGGCGGCAGCTATGATGCTGCAGGCAGCGGTAACAGGGAGATTAAATAAAGAAGTTGCGAAACAGATTGCGGCACAGATGGGATTGAACGCGGCCATGTATGCCTGCCCTATCATGTGGATCATTATGCTGATAGTAGCATTGATTGTAGTAATTACTGCTGTAATTGTGTCAATGAATAAATTTGGTGATGAGTCTACTACAGTGGTTCAGAAAGTATGTGGAGCCTTCGCGGTAGCAGGAGCCTTTATAGGAAATTTGTTTATATCTGTATTTAATTTTATTCAAGATAATCTTGCGGCTTTATGGAATTACATAGCCTTGTTTGCAAACTTTTTTGCTAATGTATTTACTGATCCATTTGGAGCAGCAGCCAGGGCCTTTGTTGATTTCATTGACCTTGCCCTTGCTGGGCTCCAGGGACTGGCGTCTGCGATAGACATGCTTTTTGGCTCCAGCTTTGCTGAATCAATAGCCGGATGGCGTACGGACCTTGACAACTGGGTAACAGATAAATTTGGCGAAGGAAAGGTCGTCATGGAAAAGAGAAATGCCCAGGATCATTATATTCAGGGAATTAATTATGAAGATGCATGGAATAAGGGAGCAGAATTTGGAGAAAGAATTGGCGGAGGCGCCGGCATTCCAGACATGAACCAGTTTGGAGATTTTGATTACAGCAGTTATCTGTCAGATATTTCAGACAACACGGATGATATAAAAGATGGTCTTGAGATATCGGAAGAGGATTTGAAATTTATGCGGGATATTGCAGAGCAGGAGGCAATCAACAGGTTTACAACAGCAGCGATCACAATTGAACAGACGAACAATAACAATGTTTCCGGCAGTATGGACTTGGATGGCGTGATTATCGGTCTTACGGATGCAGTAAGCGAAGCGGCGGATATTATTACGGAAGGGGTGCATTAACATGGCAGGGTATGATTTTTACCTGGACAGATGCCTTTTGCCCGTTGCGCCGGGCAGGCTGCAGGTCAGTATCAGGAATGAAAACAAGACTGTCAAATTAATCAATGAAGGGCAGGTGAACCTGCTCAAGGCAGCAGGGCTGACAGAAATAGAGTTTGAATGTATGATACCGCAGGTGGAATATCCATTTGCGGTATATCCTTCCGGCTTCCGCAGCGCTTCCTGGTATCTGGAATATTTTGAAAGGCTGAAATCCGGACAGCGTCCTTTTCAGTTTATTGTAACAAGAAAAATGCCGGATGGCTCTCCATTATATGGAACCAACATCAAGGTGTCTATGGAGGATTACCGGATTACAGAGGATGCGGAAGATGGCTTTGATCTGTCAGTGAAAATCAAGCTGAAACAATACAGGGAATATGGAACAAAAAGCGTGTCAGTAAAAGGAGCGGTGACAGGTGCCCCGGCAGACACTTCCAGTACGTATACCGTAAGCGTGGAGCTGACAAGGTCGCAGGAAAGCGCACCTGCAACAAATAAGGTCAGAAGCTATACGGTCAAACCCGGCGACACCATCTTTGGAATTGCCAAGGAAATGTACGGGGATGGTTCAAAGTATACGCTGATCTATGAAAATAACCGGGATACCATTAAGGGAGGGCCTTATGATCTAAGAGCAGGACAGGTCATAAGGCTGCCCGGAGTGTAAGGAGGCGGCATGAAAACAGAACTTTTTATAGCAGGGGAAAGCGGTAACGAAATTTATATTCCGGCCGTGGAGGATGGAATTGAATGGTCAACGGAACGCTGGGGCGTACCGGGCAGGCTGACCTTTAAGGTACTGGCTGATGGTATCCTTAATTTTTCGGAAGGCTCGGCAGTACAGCTTCGGGTGGATGGGGCAAAGGTTTTCTTTGGGTTTGTGTTTACCCAGAAGAGGGATAAGGAAAACAGGATTTCCGTTACAGCTTATGACCAGCTCAGGTATCTGAAAAACAAGGACACTTATGTATATGAAAATCAGACTGCATCAGAGCTGATCAAAATGATTGCGGCGGATTTTGCACTGAATGCCGGAGAAATTGCAGATACCGGCTATGTGATAGCCGACCGGTCAGAAATGGATACTTCCCTGTTTGATATCATACAAAATGCACTGGATATTACGCTGGTGAACACCAGGCAGATGTATGTGCTCTATGATGATTTTGGAAGCCTTACCGTAAAAAACATAGCGGATATGTATGTGCAGAATGAAAATGGCACGTATCTGATGATTGATGAAGGTACCGGAGAAAATTTTGAGTATACTTCATCTATTGATAACAGCACCTATAACAAGATCAAATTGTATAAGGAGGATGCAGAATCAGGAAAAAGACAGATTTATGGTATTATCCAAGATGGTGCAAACATAAATAAGTGGGGCGTTTTACAGTACTGCGATACAGTTTCAGAAGGGGAAAACGGGGAAGCCAAAGCGGAAGCCCTGCTTTCTTTATATGATAAGAAAACCAGAAACCTGCGGATTACAAACGCATTCGGGGATGTAAGGGTGAGAGCCGGAAGCATGCTGGTGGTCAATCTTGATTTAGGGGATAAGAAGGTGGAAAATTTTATGCTTGTGGAAAAAGTGAAACATACCTTTAAAAATGGCGAACACTTTATGGATTTGACATTGAGAGGAGGCGAGTTTGTTGCCTGATGCAGCAGAATTACTGAAATTAATCAAGAAGTCGGCGCTGGAGGCGGTGGACGCTTCCAAGCCAATGAATTTTTTCTTTGGACAAGTGAAGAGCACAGAGCCGCTGGTGATTGATGTGGAGCAGAAAATGAAGCTGGGGAAATCCCAGCTTGTTTTATCCAGAAACGTGACAGATTTTGAAACGGAGGTGTCAGTTGACACTATTACGGAAGATGCACTGGGGGAGCATTCCCACAGTTTTTCTTTTGAAATAGGAGAAGCAGGGGAACCGCCGCATACGCATGGTTTTTCGGGAAATGTGGGAAACAGTGATCTATCCCATGCCCATAAGATTAAGAAAAGGATGAAAGTCACCGTTCATAACGGGTTGGCAGCCGGTGACAAAGTGATTCTGATTCAGAATAAGGGCGGCCAGAAATATCTGGTGCTGGACAGAATCGGATGATACCTGGAAATACAATTCTTCCGGGAAGAGATTTTGTTGTAGAAAAGCAGCCAACCTATACCTATGAAATGAGTCCTGACAGCGGATTGATCAGGGGGCATGTAGATGGTATCGAAGCAATGAAGCAGGCAGTGTATAAAATCCTGTCTACCCAGCGGTACCGGTATCTGATTTATTCCTGGAACTATGGAATTGAGCTTGAGGATTTGTTTGGAGAGCCGGTTTCTTTTGTATGTCCTGAACTGGAAAGGCGTATCAGAGAAGCACTGCTGTGGGATGACAGAATAGAGGAGGTGGGGGATTTTAAGTTTGATACATCAAAAAGAGGAACAGTACATGCCTATTTTGTGGTGCATACGACTGTAGGCGACTTTGAAGCAGATAAGGAGGTGAAGATCTGATGTTTGAAGAAATCACATATGAGCGGCTTTTAGAACGGATGCTTGGACGGGTGTCTGGCAAATTTGATAAAAGGGAAGGATCAGTGATCTGGGATACCCATTCGCCTACCGCAATTGAGCTTAAAAATCTGTATATTGCACTGGATTCCATTGTCCAGGAAGCTTATGGAGATACGGCCACAAGGGAGTATTTGATTCTGCGGTGCAGGGAAAGAGGAATTACGCCATACAGCGCCACCCATGCCATTTTAAAGGGGGAATTTGTTCCGGAAGATTTGGATGTGATGGGCAGGCGCTTTAATATTGGCAAAATCAATTATATTGTCACGGAAAAGCTGTCTGATGGAGTATATAAGGTGCAGTGCGAGACGGAAGGGGAAGAGGGGAACCGTTATCTTGGCACCATGACGCCCATTGAATATATAAGAAGGCTGGAATCTGCGGAGCTTACGGAAGTGCTGATTCCGGGAGAAGATGAGGAGGGGACGGAAGCGCTCAGGCAGAGATATTTCTCTTCTTTTGATTCAAGAGCTTTTGGCGGAAATGTCAGGGACTATCTGGAGAAAACAAACGCGATCCCCGGGGTGGGCTGCACTAAGGTGACAAGGGTATGGAACGGTGATCTTCGTCCGGCCGATATGATTCCTTCAAGGGAGGTAGAGGAATGGTTCGAGGGCATAGAAGCATCTCTGCCTGATAAGGTTAGGCAATGGCTGCATACAGTATATACCGCAGCCAGGGAAAAGAAGCTGACAACAGGCGGAAGCGTACTTTTAACGATTCTTGACTCTGAATATGATGTTGCCAGCCCGGAGCTGATTGAAACTGTCCAGAAAACCATAGATCCTGAAACCTATGCAGGGGAAGGATATGGGCTTGCACCGATTGGGCATGTGGTGCTGGTTCAAAGTGCGCAGGGTGTACAGATAGAGGTAAGAACAAAGGTAACATTTGAACAGGGCTGTAATTGGGAAAAACTTGGAAAACAGATAGAAAATTCAGTTACAGGCTATTTATCAGAGCTCAGAAGGGAGTGGGCAGACACAGCAGCTTTGGTCATAAGAATCAGCCAGATTGAAACAAGAATACTTGGCATCAGAGGGATTATAGATGTGGAGGATACTACGTTAAACGGACAGGCCGAAAATTATATTCTTGGAGCCTATGAAGTGCCTGTGTTTGGGGGTGTTTCCGAATGAACAGAGAAGTAGACCTGCTTTCCTATCTGCCCCCTTTTTTACAGGAATTTAAAGAAAACAGGGCGACGCTGGAAGCAGAAAATCCAGAATTTGTGCTTGTATGGAATGGCGCTGACAGAGTGCTGAAAAATGAATTTATAGAAACAGCAGATGAAGCCGGCATATCCCGGTTTGAGAGTATTTTGAACATAACGCCATCAGGAACGGACACGCTTGAGAGCAGGCGCAGAAGGGTGCAGATCCGGTGGTTTAATAAAATCCCCTATACTTTGCGGGCATTTCTGGAAAGGCTGGCAGTAATCTGCGGAGACAGTGACTTTACAGTAACAAAAGATTTTTTCAACTATAAGATAGATATTACCACGCATTTGGAGTGGACCGGCCAGGCAGATGAGCTTGACCGGCTGATTCAGGAAATGATGCCCTGCAATATGTTGGTGGTATCCATCAACAAAGTGCCATGCCGGCCATCCGGCAGCATATACACAGCAGGAACCATATGCTTTGTAGAACAGATTGGAATTGCTGACGGAGGAATTACCACAGAGGTGGAAGTTTATAAGATGGATGGAACTTGCCATGCAGCCGGTGGGTTTGGCCACAGGGAGCAGATAAATATTACAGATGAAGCAGGAGAATAGAAAGGAAGAGAGAAATGGCTGTTTTTTCAAAACTGATTACAACGGAAAACGGGCGGACGCTGATTGCCAGAATGCTTTCTGGAGGAGAAAAAGTTGTATTTACAAAGGTTTGCTCTTCTGACAGGGAATATGAACTGGAAGAGCTGGGAAACCTTGAGGAGCTTGCAGAAATCCGGCAGACAAGCAGCGTATCCAAGGTATCCAGAACCAATGATATTTCCGTAAAGGTGGAGGCGGTCTTTACCAATACGGAACTGACAGAAGGATACTATATGAAAACGATTGCCTTATATGCCAGAGGCGGAGAAGGAGAAGAGGTTTTATATGCAGCGGCGGTGGAAACATCAGGAAGCTGCTTTATGCCGGCCTTTGGAGGTATTACGGTATCAGGGGCTTATATCCAGCTGGTCACTACAGTAAGCAATACAGAAAATGTGACGCTTGAGGTTGACAATTCTGTATTTGCTACAATTGGAAACATCATGGAACTGCAGGAGCAGATAGATGGCATGAATGAGCTGTTGGGAAACGTGGCCTCTGCAGTCAATGTAAATGCAAAAAAGCTGGAAGCGCTGGATCAGATCGGAAGCTGGGTGTGTTCAGATCAGAATAGTTTTAGATTTGGTAAGAAGATTCCATATGGGACATATACAGAAGTTGCCAGTATTCCGTTATCATCAGTAATAGATTCCTTTGGGGGCTATTCATATTATTTATATACGCTGAAAGACAAAAATGGGACTCTTCTTCAAGCACAGCATGAAAACGATTATAAAAAGGAGTTGGAGGGATATTTATTGGTAAATTTTGCAATTGGCCAGTATTTTGGCGCACAGCAGGCAGTGCCGCTTTCACCTGTATATTATGAAAACAGTGAAACTATTTTATATATGGGTTCGCTTAATCTAATGACAATTAATGGCAGGCCTTCTGCGAATGACATAAGGCTTTCCATATGGCCATTTGTTTATGAAAGGATTGATGGTAAATTAAAAAAATTAGAGGGTAACCTTGATGTAAGTGGGAATCTCCATTTTCAGGCATTTAAACTTGGAACTGTGCTTTCATATGTTGGCGGAAGCGGAACTGTTCCCGGCGTCCCATCAGGAGGTACCAGTAATTATAATCTTCTTACAAACAAACCTTCCATTAATAATATTACGCTGCAGGGCAACCTAACTTCGGCGCAATTGGGGCTGGCAGGTGGTTCTGGTGGTACAGGTGGCATGACATACGAAGAAGCTTTGGAAATATTAAATGAAGCAGACGAGGAGGTAGTAGAGGCATGAGCAGGGAAATTTTAAAAGCGGTAAAAGACTGGTGCATGGGAAAATTTCAGGCGAAGGGGGATTACCTTACGAGTGTGCCGGAAGAGTATGTGACAAATGCAAAACTGGCTGATGCGTTTATGAAAAATATGAGTGGAGCCAAAATTGCACAGAATCAGGAAGGAAATTGGGGGTACATAATTCCGGATACTGATGTGGTGATACCATTTAACAGCGGAAGTGGGAAAACAGTCAGTTCATCTACAGAGATGATTGGTGCAGTTCCGGTTTTTGTTGCAGTCAATAGTACCGTGGCGGATGGATATGAACAGATAAATGATTAGGAGGAGAAAATAAATATGGATAGAATTAAATCTTTCAGTGGATCAATTTCCAGCAGTACCAGTGAAACAATTAATAAATCATATGGAATTTCCAGCGGAACGCTGGCAACGGAAAAGATAAGCAGAGAAAGAACGGATGTATTAAATAATGCATTGGTAGAGTTTTTAGGCGAGTGTGGAGTAGATGTAAATTATGATGGAAATTATTTATGGATAAATGGAGCCCCTGTTACATTCTACTTTTACCAAAATAATAATTACTATAGTTGTTTTTTTGCATTTAATACTACAGCAGTTGTGGCAGGATCAGCATCATCTACTGATATTTTTAATACCAATGGTTTAGACTATAATTTTAAAGTCAGACTGTTAGGAGAACCAACAACAGCATTTATTCTTGTTATTTCAAGAAACTATACAACGCCTTCATTTGTTCAGGCATTTGGATTTTTTAAGGCTACTAATATTATTAACGGGAAAAACTCAAGATTTTTCACTTGGGGATCTTTTAATGGTATTTATGCAATAGACTTGAATGACAAAGGATTACCAATTGATATAGGAAGAAGTAGTTCCTGTGGTGTTACTCCTTATCTCAATTTACTTCCTGCTGACTACAGTAACAATGCTGGTAAATATCCATTAGTAGAATGGAATCCCGCAATATTTAAAGCGGAGGGATGCTATTATGGGTTACGTAATAGTCCATTGCCTGATGGAAGTCCTCTGGCAGGTGATGCACAGACATTTATCAGGCTCGGTGAAGATGTTTATTATGTAAGTTATAATGGACCGCTGATTAAATGTATTTCATAAAAAAAACAGAGCAATGAATATAAGCCAGATGCAGAAATGTATCTGGTTTTTATATTGCCGAAAAGGCAAAATCAAAAATAGATTTAAAAAGGAGAAGATGAAAATGGAAAATGTAAACACAGTAAAAACAGTAACATTAGGGGCAGCAGGGATGATATCAGCAGTAGCAGCATGGCTGTTTGCAAGGCTGGGAGTATTATTTTATGTTCTTCTGGTTCTGGCAGTGGCAATGGTGATTGATTATATTACCGGTATGCTGGCCAGCAAAACAGAAGCGATTGACCATCCGGACGATTCTGCCTATGGCTGGAATTCCAAGAAAGGGGCAAAGGGAATCATTAAAAAAGTAGGGTATCTGTGTATAATTGCAGTGGCAATGATGGTGGACTGGGTTATCCTGCATGTTGCGTCAGACCTTGGGCTTGAAATTACCTTAAAAGCATTCTTCGGAATCATGGTTGCAGTATGGTATTTACTCAATGAAGCCTTGTCAATCATTGAGAATGCAGGAAGAATGGGCGCACCTGTCCCTGACTGGCTTAAAAATTACATAGCAGTACTAAAAAATAAGATCGAACAGAAGGGGGAATGATCTTATGATGATAGGAATTAACTGCGGACATACTATAAGCGGCGCCGGATATGGTGCCGCTGGCATTATAAAGGAGTCAGAGCATACAAGGCTGGTGGGACATGCCCTTATGAACCTGCTTAAGGCAGCAGGCGTTACTGTAATCGACTGCACCATAGATCGGGCCAATACGCGGAATGAATATTTAGCGGCAGCAGTCGTACTGGCAAACAGACAGGAATTAGACTGGTTCATTTCCATACACTTCAATGCATCCACATCACATGCAGGTCATGGAGTGGAAGTATATACCTATGAAGGCAGGCAGTATCAGGATGCCCTGGACGTGTGCGCCAATTTATCAGCACTTGGTTTTACAAACCGGGGTGTAAAGGCAGGCTCCGGCCTTTATGTAATCCGGAAGACAAAAGCTAAATCCATGCTGATAGAAGTATGCTTCTGTGACAATCAGCAGGATATAGACACGTACCAGGCAGCAGGCGGTGCACAGGGAGTTGCTGCAGCGATTTTTGCAGCTTTATGGGATCATGTCAGTATCCCTATTATTACGAATGAAACCCCCATCATGGGAACCAGCGTTGCAACGAAAGAACAATTGAATGATTTGCTGTTGACTATAAATCCACAGGCTGCAAGTTATCTCCACATGGCAGAAATCTTTCTGGAAGAGGGAGAAAAAGAAGGCGTAAGAGGTGACGGGGCATTTTGCCAAAGCCTTATTGAGACAGGCTATTTTAGATTTGGCGGTGATGTGCAGTCTGACCAGCATAATTATGCAGGACTCGGAGCTACAGGCGGTGTGCCGGGGCTTTCTTTTCCGGATGCAAGGACAGGAATCCGGGCACAGATCCAGCACCTTAAAGCGTATGCATCCGCAGAACCGCTGGTACAGGTTTGTGTTGATCCCAGGTACAAATATGTTTCTAAGGGATGTGCACCAACCTTTGAACAGTTATCAGGAAAATGGGCTGTGCCCGGATATTCCGGATATAGCAGTTTAGAAGCAGCAAGAGCAGCGAAAGATTCTTATGGGGATCACATTACACAATTGATTGAACGGGCAGTAAAAATGGAAGTTGCACCGGTGCAACCCGATCAGACCGCACCGGAAGGAATGCGGTACGTGCTACAGGCAGGGGAATTTATGAGTCTTGCTAATGCCAGAAAGACGCAAAAACAGTGTGAAGAGCAGGGAGTTGTTACTATAATTAAATTGTATGAGCAGAGCAACACACAAATTTCATAACAGATTTACAGGCGGTGGGTGTTATCCTGCCGCCTGTTCTTCTATTCGTCCCATCTGGTTGCATAGCTTTTTACAAGTGTCATACTATCTATTTTCGATTTTTCTTTTGCAAATTTAGATGTTGCTTCTTATGCTCTAAATTTGTCCAGTCTATAAGTCTTTTATCAAATAAAGATTTTCAACAAATTGGATATTTTTGGAATTACCAAATATTTCCTGTAGCATGAACTATAATTCCCTGTATAATTGCTGTAGGAGGATAAAACAATGTTTGTAGTTTTGGTATGTGATGATAATGCCCCGTATACAGCAATGTTAGTTAAAATGTTGAGCAATTATGCAGATATATATGATATTGAAGTAAAAGGATATCAAGATGAAACTGAACTAATGGAATATTGCCAATCCAATAAATTTGATATTGTGTATATGGATGTAGAACTAAAGGAAACAAATGGAATGATTCTTGCAGGGGAATTGAAGAAAATAAATCCTCAGTCTTTAATAATCTATATATCAGATTATGATGATTATTTTGCAGAAATGGTTAATGCTGAACCATTTAGTTTTATATCGAAAGAACTTAGCATTGCAGAACTGGAAAAAAGGATAGAAAAAACCTTAAAAGCAGCAATAAAAAGAATTAATCCGCAAGATTTATGGACATTTGAATTCAATAAAATGGAATACAAAATATCATTAGAAAGAATTAAATGCTTTCATTCAGTAGCAAGAAAAATATATATAGATGGTGATACAATGGGAGCACCTACCTACTTTTATGGTAAGTTGGATGAAATTGAAAAAGCAATAATGAGTATAGATGATCAGTTTATACGGATTAATAAAAGTTACCTTGTTAATATGCATTGGGCAGGACTGATTGGCGGAAGTAGTCAAGTACAATTAGAAAGTAAGATAATTAAGGTTTCCCGTAAATATCAGGAAGAATTTAACAGGAGAAAGAAAACAGCAAGATGGTGGGTATATTTCAAATAAAATACATACGACATAAATATGCGTATGTATATCCCCATTCATAAGTCATTAAAAGAACGCTGTCAGCGGCAGCGCCAAGTAGCCCATAATCTTTGCCTTCATATAAAAGCCCCCTTTGGGAATCAGAAGTTTTCGGAGCAAGGGCAACGGATACCTGATAGCCATAGGGAGCAAGATAATTTCTGGTATCTGCCACAAACTCTGCAAAGGGAATCCGATCGTCAGGCAGAATAAACTCAAAGTCAATGTCTACACCGCCAAATCCTTTTTCCTGAACAGTATAAAGCAGATTGGACAACAGATTATTTTTAATTGTTTCATTGTTTATCATTGTGGTAATCAGATAATTGTTAAATTGTCCGTCAGGCCCGAAAGGGGTAAGAGTAAGGATAGGGCGTACGCCGGTTTCCCAGGCGGAACGAATCATAAAATTGTCATCAAGTTCAGGAGGCACAATATCTCCTTCCGTGGTAAAACCGTATGAAAAAACTGACAATGTTGTCAGATATGGAAGAGTTTCATTTAGGACGCTTCTCTCAATAAATGGATAGGCATATCCATTCACATAGGCAGTATATGTGGGAGAAGAGGAGGGCCCTGTGGATAAAAGCAGAGCCTGGCCTATTGCCAGGGCATAAGGATAAGAAAGTTGATTGTTAAAGATAATGGAGGAAGCTGAAATTCCGTAGTTTGCAGCTATGGAATCCACAGTATCTCCTCTTTTTACAACATAAATCTCCATAAATATCCTCCGGGGATTTTTGTTTATTATATGCAGGGGACTTGGGAAGGATGATGTTTTGGTTGAAAAGGTTTTTTTGAAATGATATAATAAAAAACAGTCTTAAGGGTATATAATTTTCTATTTTTCAACAGATTTATCAGGGATATTTGAAAAAAAGCGGGAGACCTTATATATTAAGGAAGCAAAAAGATTGATTTTTACTGGTTTAATGAGATCAAGATATAATAATACTATAATGGAGGACATAATGTGGAGGAACTTTCAGCTTATAGAAAGGAAATAAAATATGTGATTCCTTTGGCGAAAATTCCGGCTTTAAAAAGGTGCATGGATCATCTTATGACAAGAGATAATTATTGCATTAAGGACGCTTACAGGATACGGAGTGTGTATTTTGAATCAATTAATAATATTGATTTTGCGCAAAAGTTAGCGGGAATTGATGTCAGAAAAAAAGTCAGACTTAGAACTTATAATGGAGATGAGTCCGTATGTAAGCTGGAATTGAAGCAAAAGAAAGGGGATTTGCAGCATAAGCAAAGTCTTATCCTTTCGAAAGAAGATGCAGAAGCACTTTCCAAAGGACATTATGAGATACTTACAAGGTATTTTCCAAATAGCGAAACAGCAGTGAAAGCGTACCAAATTATGAGGCAGGGATGCTACAGGCCGGTGGTGATGGTTGAATATGACAGGCTGGCTTATCAATATCCTTTGTATGATACAAGAGTAACGCTGGATATGGGAATCAGGTCAACAGAAGCAAATCTTGATATTTTTTCACCTGAAGTCAATTATACGCCAATTATGTGTGAAACTGCAGTATTGGAAATTAAGTATAGCGGAAAATGCATGGGATTTTTAAAGGATGCACTTGGACAGTTTGATTTAACCCAGAGTAGTTATAGCAAGTATTGTTCTGGACGTAAAGTTTATTATGATTTTAATTATTAGAGGAGATGTGTTATGTCAAAAGAAGAAGTACTCAGTTATTTTTACACAAACAGTACAAATTATGGAGTAAAAAGAACTTTAGTTATATTGTTATGCGGACTTGCCGCCGGCTTGATTATTTATCTGACCTATTTTATTACATCGGAAAAGGTAGTATATAATAGAAAGTTTAACTGGTCTTTAGTTGCTATTTTGCTGATTACTACAATTGTTATGATGATGATAAGCAGTAACATAGCCATTTCACTAGGTTTGGTTGGCGCTTTGTCTATTGTCCGTTTTAGAACGGCAGTAAAAGACAGCAGAGATGCTACTTTTATTTTCTGGGCAATTGCAGAAGGGCTTTGTGTGAGCTCGCAGAACTATAAGCTGACATTTACTTCTGCGTTATTCATTGCAATTGTATTAATGATTTCTTCAAAAATTCCCGGGATATGGAATCGGTATTTGCTGATTGTGACAGGAGAAGGAATTGACAGAGAGCAGTTTCAGGATAAGCTAAAACCTTATGTGGTAAATTGGAAAATTCGTACAGCAAATAAGGATGCTACGCGGGAAGAATTGATTTTGGAAATTAAGACAAAGGGAGAAATAAACCTTGAAGTTTTAGATGAACTTACGGATGTGTCTGGTGTAGAAAGTGTTAATTGGGTTGCTGAATCTGGAGAAACAGTAGGATAATAGACTGAGATGATGAATAGAAGAAGTGTTTTGGCATGTTTTACAGTTTTGTGCGTAATACTGTGCTTTCTTGTTCTGAAAGGGGAAAGTGAATATACGGAGCTGACTTTTTCTCAGGAGTCAGGATTTTATGAAAATGCTTTCAGACTTAGACTCTATGCACCGAGAGGTACAGAGATTTATTATACATTAGATGGCTCTGTACCGGATGAACATGCAATAAAATATACGGAACCAATTCTAATAAATGACGCAACGGAAAATAATAATGTATTTTCTGCAAGGGATGATGTAACAGCAGGATTTTTAAAAGATGATATTTTAGCATGTGATCAGACACCTCCTGAATATAATGTTCCGGCTTATTTGGTTGATAAGTGCACAGTTGTCAGGGCAGCTTATCTTGATAGCGAGGGGAATTTTAGTGAAGTAGAAACAAAAAACTATTTTGTTGGCTATCAGAATAAAACAGGATATGATGGATTTAATATTATATCTGTTGTGGCAGAGCCGGAGGATCTATTTGGTTATGAAGATGGCATTTATGTTCTTGGGCAGGCTTATGATAAATTTATCAGTGAAACAGATAAGTCAACTTTGTCTTGGGCATGGTGGGAAGCAAATTATCGTCAACGTGGAAGAGAATGGGAACGTGACTGCAATGTCCAGATTTTTAGCGCAAAACGGGAGCAACTTCTTAATAAAGAATGCGGTATAAGGGTTCAGGGCGGTGCAGGACGTGGATTTCTGCCGAGAAGTTTGAACATTTATGCAAGAAGACAGTATGATGAAGAAGGAAGGTTTTTGGTAGATTTATTTGGAACGAATTATATGGCTGATACCGTAACTTTGTTTGCCGGAGGAGGAGATGTTACATCGAAACTTCGTGACAGATTAGCGGCTGAATTGATAACCGGCAGAAGCTTCGGAACTATGCATTTTCAACCATATATTATGTTTCTAAATGGTGAATATTGGGGCGTATACTGGCTCACGGAAAAGTATGATGATGTATTTGCGGCACATTATTATGATGTAGATAAGGATGATGTCGTTATGATTAAGAATGGTGAATTGGCAGAAGGTGAAGCAGAAGATTACGAATTATATACTGAAATGATGGCGTATATGGAAAACACTGATTTCACCATTGATGAGAATTATGCACACGCTTGTGAATTACTTGATATACAAAGCTTTATTGATTATTTTGCTGCTGAAATTTATTATGGCAGGTATGGAGATTGGCCTGTTTCTAATTTTGCGGTTTGGAGAACCCGCGAAATTGGAGATGGAGAATACGAAGATGGTAAATGGCGCTGGCTTATGTTTGATGTAAATTCCGGGGCACTGAAATCAGAGAGTGTTGATTGGGATGTTCTTCGTATGACAATGGATAATAGCAGGATGTTTAATAATTTGTGCCAAAATGAAGATTTTAAAAGACAATTTGTAACTAGCTTTATGGATATTATCAATACTTCATTTGCAGAGGAAAGAGTAAATGACATGATTTCTGGTCATTTGGCTTTAATGAGTGATGCGATGAATTTACATCTGAAAAGGTTTTTTGGAGTGGAAGAAAGCCAAATGTTTCAGGATGCTGTAGCTGATGTGCAGTTTTTTATGAATAACAGAACAGCATATGTCTTGCAGCATATAAAAAATGATTTTGAGTTGTCAGGAAATCCGGCATTATTAACGGTGGAAAACGACTATGTGGATGCAGGGAAAGTAATTGTGAATACGACAGATATTTTATTTGATGAAACAATGCAATGGTGTGGAGAATATTATACAGATTATCAGGTCACATTAACGGCCGTGCCAAATGAAGGGTATCGCTTTGTTGGCTGGGAAAATGCAGTAGTTTCTGAAGAAGAAACAATCGTAATTGACATGAAGGAAGAAGGCGTTTTTGTAAAGGCTGTATTTGAAAAGTGTGCATAAAGCACACAGATAGGAGCAAGGTTGAATAAAAATGCGTATTCAACCTATTGATCTGTATGCGCGTCGCAACGCACAGATGGGTATAAATATGAATTTTGGACAGGCCTTGGAAAAATTGAAAGCAGCGGGACAGGAGCATGCACTGAAATATTATGATGAATTGACAAGTGAGCAGCAGGAAAGTTTGCTTGCTCAAATAGAAGAAACTGATTTTTCTGTTTTGGCTTCTTTTGAAAAGCATAAAGAAGGCGCCAAAAGGGGAAAAATTACCCCCCTATCTGTTATGCAGCTTTCCCAAATTGAGGAAAGAAAAGAAGAGTTTGATCAAATTGGACTGGATGCCATAAAGAAAGGAAAGATTGGTGCAGTTTTACTTGCCGGAGGCATGGGCACCCGATTGGGGACAGACGATCCCAAGGGTGTATATAATATTGGAATTAACAAAGAAGTGTATATATTTCAGCGACTAATAGAAAATCTTCTTGATGTGGTAAACAGGGCAGAGGCTTGGGTGCCTCTCTATATCATGACAAGTGACAAGAATCATGAAACCACTGTCAAATTCCTGGAAGAACATGATTATTTTGGATATAAGAGTGAGTATGTCAGCTTTTTTATGCAGGAAATGGCGCCGGGATGTGATCTTAACGGGAAAGTATATATGGAAGAAAAATGGAAAATATCAATTTCTCCCAACGGAAGCGGTGGCTGGTATTCTTCCATGCATAAATGGGGCGTTGCCAAAAAGATGATAGAAGACGGTGTGGAATGGCTTAATGTTTTTGCGGTAGACAATGTACTGCAGAGAATTGCCGATCCCTGCTTTGTAGGAGCAGTGCTCGCGAATGGCTGTACTTCAGGAGCCAAGGTGGTGCGCAAGTGTGCACCGGATGAAAGAATCGGAGTAATCTGCCTTGAAGATGGAAAGACTTCTATCGTTGAGTACTATGAGTTGACAGATGAATTGATGAATGCAAAGGATGAAAATGGAGATCCGGCATATTACTTTGGTGTAATTTTGAATTATCTGTTTAAAGTGGAAGAGCTCGAGAAAATACGTGACCGGAATCTGCCGCTTCATATGGCGGAAAAGAAAATTCCCTACTTGAATGAAAAAGGAGAAAAGATAAAGCCACAGTCTCCTAACGGATATAAATTTGAACAGCTGGTTTTGGATATGGTACGGGAAATGGGCAGTTGTATTCCATTTGAGGTAGTAAGAAATAAGGAGTTTGCACCGATTAAAAATGCTACAGGGATTGATTCGGTGGAAAGTGCGAGAAAGCTTTGCCTGGAGAATGGAATTGAACTGTAGTTAACATTTCGACAGGTTTGAATAACATTCTGGTCTTGCGGATAGTAGTTTTTAGGGGTTAAAATAAATTTATCAGAAGGAACGATTAAACAATAAAACAATAAGTTTAAAAGGAGATGGGAAGATGGCAATACTGGTTACGGGCGGTGCCGGATATATCGGCAGTCATACGGTGGTAGAATTACAAAATGCAGGATATGAAGTTGTAGTAGTAGATAATTTGAGCAATTCCAGTGAAAAAAGTCTTGAAAGGGTTGAAAAAATTACTGGAAAGCCGGTTACTTTTTATAAGGCAGACATTTTGGACAGGAAGGCGTTAAATGAAATTTTTGATAAGGAAAAAATTGATTCCTGTATTCATTTTGCAGGACTAAAAGCAGTTGGCGAGTCCGTTCAAAAACCCTGGGAATATTATGAGAACAATATTGCAGGTACCTTAACATTGGTAGATGTAATGCGTCAGCATGGAGTAAAAAATATTATCTTTTCCTCTTCAGCAACTGTTTATGGAGATCCGGCAATTATTCCCATTACTGAGGAATGTCCCAAGGGGCAGTGCACCAATCCTTATGGATGGACCAAGTCCATGTTGGAGCAGGTTCTTTCCGATATGCAGAAGGCTGATCCGGAGTGGAACGTAATTCTGCTTCGTTATTTTAATCCCATCGGCGCACATAAGAGCGGAACCATCGGTGAGAATCCTAATGGAATCCCCAACAATCTGATGCCTTATATTACTCAGGTTGCAGTTGGAAAATTAAAAGAGTTAGGCGTATTTGGTGATGACTATGACACGCCGGACGGAACCGGTGTAAGGGATTACATCCATGTAGTGGATTTGGCTGTTGGACATGTAAAGGCACTTAAGAAAATAGAGGAAAAAGCAGGCCTTTGTATTTACAATTTAGGAACCGGAACCGGCTACAGTGTTTTGGATATTGTTAAGAATTTTGAAGCGGCTACCGGAGTTAAGATTCCTTATGTGATAAAGGAAAGACGTGCAGGAGATATTGCAACCTGCTATTCAGATGCATCTAAGGCTAAGAAAGAATTAGGCTGGGAGGCACAGTACGGAATCAAGGAAATGTGTGAAGATTCCTGGAGATGGCAGAGCAACAATCCTAACGGATATGAAGATTAACTTTATCAGGGAAGCAGGACAGACTTCCAACCGAAAATAATAATTAAGAAATAAAGATAAAGTATAAAAACCGGATGTGTAAATCACTGCACATCCGGTTTTTTGAAAATGAAATTGATTCAAAAGTAATGTGATTAGAATTCTGCCCACGCCGGACCGCAAAGCGCTTTCGCTCATCCCTTTACATCCTGATGCTTTAATAAAAACCCGGCAATACTGCAAAACAGTACAAGATAAAACAGGCAGGAAAGAAAAAATGGCAGGCTGCTTCCAGAGAGCATATCGTCCGATTTGTTGGCATTCATACCCAGCATCATAAGGGAATAGGGATAGTAAAGTCCATAATCTGAGTTGGCGGCAATAAGACCTGAGATGCTGCCTACCACAGCAATTGCTATGGGAGCTGCAAAGCTTCGAATAATCATAGAGATCAGAAGCTGTAAGGCTGCAATCACTGCTCCCCCCAAAAGTCCTCTTAGAGTATAGATAAATGTCTGCGCAGGCGGCAGCCCGGGGAGGGCGACCAGCTTTCCGCTTATGAGAAAAAGGAGAAAAACCCAAAACTGAGTGAAAAAAGTAATTTTCAAAATAGTAATAAATTTCCCCAGAAAAACATTTCTCACTGGAACCGGCTGGGTAAGCAGCATATGTCGGTTTTTATTTTGATTTTCCATTCTCCATAAGTAGCTGCAATAAATGGCAATCAAGGGGGCAAAGAAGAAATTGGAATAAAATAAAGTTTCCTGCGTCCATAAAGAAAACCATTCGGATTTAAGAAGAGCAATGTTGTTTAAGTAATTTTGGGTTCCCATAACAGTAGGAATCAGGGGAGTCAGTACAAAGGCGATCCAGATAAAGGAGCGCCGGATTTTTATTTGTTCACTTTTTATACAGGCAAGAAGCATGATTTAAACCTCCTTTTTCATAAAACGATCTTTTCCAGCCAGATAAATGAAAACGCCAAAGATAAGAAAACAGCAGAAGATTTCCGTCGGAAAAGGAATTGTGTAGTAGGTAACGGTGCGGGTGACTTCGTCATAAAGCATATTTAAAGTTACTCCTACGCAGTAATAGCCCCAGGGAAGCATATAGCGGATAGGAAGATTTGGGAAAAACCATGAAAAAAGCCCCACAAAGGTTCCTCCCACGCCAAAAAACAAAGGAAACAACTGGTTTTCTGACAATAAGGATAAAGATTGCTGCAGTATGATTAAAACCAGGCTTACCCCATAAGTGGAAAACAAAAAAATGGCAACATTTTTTATGGGCATGGGCTGGCTGGTTTGATAACAGTGCCCCAAAAAAGGGATAATTGCTGTTTCCGCGAGACAGAAGATCAGCAGATATAGGGAGCTGATTGCCAGCTTAACATGATAAATGCTGTGGCGCGGCTGCATGGTGCAAAGCATTTTCAACGTATTTCCTTTTAACTCAATATCGCAGATTCTGCTTTCTACACAGGCCAAAATAGTGGGCAGGATAATGGCATTGATCAGCGGAATGGAAAAAAGAAGATAATAATACCCCTGGTCGTCAATTTCTTCGGGGCTCATGCTGCTCATTGCCCATGCCATCCATAAAAAGGTAAATAACCATGCGCCTACATATAAAAGTCCAATATGCCGCCGGCGTATTTTTTGAAATTCTGTCATAAACAAACGCATTATAAACTCATCTGCTTTCCTGTAAGCTGAAGGAAAATGTCCTCCAGGGATTTTTGATATTCTTCAATTCGCAAAATGCCGATACCTTCCCGCACCAGAGCGGAGATTAAAAAGGCAGTCTTTTCATCACTGGTCTCAGAAAATGTAAGATAATTTTCCAGTAAAGTACAGTTAATATCATTTTCATTTAAGATACATAAAGCTCGATTATTATTGTCTGTGCGGAGCTTTAACTGACGCCTGCTGTATTCATGCAGGTGAAGAAGGCTGTCCTGATAAATCAGCTTCCCTTTATTGATAATGCCTGCATAGTCTGCCATCTGGTCAATTTCACTTAAAAGATGGCTGGAAACCATGACAGTCATATGATAATTTTCCGGAAGGGAGCGGATTAAATCACGCATTTCCGAGATTCCGGCGGGATCAAGTCCGTTAGTAGGCTCATCCAAAAGAAGCAGTTTAGGATGCCCCAACAAAGCGCCGGCAAGGCCAAGACGCTGTTTCATGCCAAGAGAATAGTGACCGGCTTTTTTATTCTGCTGATTTTCCATTCTGACAATGGATAATACCTCATTGATTTCCTTTTTGGGGATATTTTTTAAGGTGCAGAGAATTTCCAGGTTTTCTCTTCCGGTTAAATGGCCATAATAGGAAGGGGATTCAATTAAAGAACCGGTCTTTTTTAAGATGGAAAGCCGGTCTTTTTCTTTTGAAACGCCTTTTCCTGATGAGACAAGGGGCGTTCCCAAAATAGAAATGTCTCCTTCCGAAGGTTTGATCAGTCCCAAAAGCATTTTCATGGTAGTGCTTTTCCCGGCGCCATTTGGGCCTAAAAATCCATAAATACAGCCTTCGGGAACTGCCAAATCCACCTGATGAACAACAGATTTAGCGTGGCCGGTGGTTCCATAGTTTTTAGAGAGATTATGGGTTTCAATTACAAGGTTTTTGTTTTTTTCATAACTTTTCATAAAAATCTGATTCCTTTCCATGTATAATAGGCGATTGCATACTGCATCTTCACCCTTGCATAAACAGGATACAAACCTGCCCTTACGTGGAAATGAAGCCTGCCTTACATTTACCTTAAATTTTTCAGAATATGCTTACATGGATTTCAAATTGTATTACAATAAATTTAAATAAAGGAAGTCAAGGCTTTGAATGGAGGGTTAAATGAAGCATATATTTGACAGCACACTGCTGGTTGTGGATGACAATAAAGAGCTTTGCAGGATGGTTGAGGGAATCCTGCGCAGGGAAGGATTTTCCAATATAGATATGACTTTTTGTGTAAAGGATACGGAGGAGTATTTTATGCATAAAGAGCCTCATCTTGTAATTCTTGACATTAATCTGCCGGATGGAGACGGATTTTCCCTGATGCAGAGAATCAGGACAGTTTCGGATGTGCCGGTGCTGTTTTTGTCAGCCAGAGATGAGGACAGTGACCGGCTGTTAGGGCTTGGGCTTGGCGCAGATGACTATATGGTAAAACCTTTTCTGCCCAAAGAGCTTGCCCTGCGAGTCAGTGCAATTTTAAAAAGAACCTGGTTTTCAAAAACAGTGGATGAAAAAGAAGCAGAAGGGATTGCGCTGGGAGGCTGCATGGTGAATTTCAAAAGCGGAACCGTAAAATGGAAGGAAAGGAAAGAAGAAATTTCCCTGACAGCAAAGGAGCTTTTGATTCTTAAAAAATTATGGGAAAATAAAGGAAATATAGTCACCTTTGACCAACTATGTCAGGCAGTGTGGGAGGATAATTATTTTGGCTATGAAAATACGATTATGGTGCATATCAGGAGACTGCGGGAAAAAATAGAAGAAAATCCTTCAAAACCTGTATTTCTTTTGACTGTGCGCGGGCTGGGATATAAATTAGTACAGGAAGGCAGGAAAATTGAACGTTCTTAATTAAGAGGTTTGTGCCTTGCGCACAGTCTCCAGGCGTTGAAAGGAATATGGTTATAGATTATGAAAAGTCTGCTGAAAATATATGGAAAATATGTGGTTTCTACATGGGGGATTATTTTACTTCTGCTTATAGCCAATATTGGCATTTTCTTTTGGGTAATCAGAGACTTGTATCTGATTGAACGCCCAATTTCCGGCTACGGAATCAGCAGGCTGGAATCTATGGGGCTGGAAGAAGTAAATGGGGAATTAAGCCTGAACCAGGAAGGAGAAGAATACCTCTCAGAACGCGGTTTCCTTTTTCTGATGGTGTTGGATGAGGAGGGAAATCTGCGCTATGGCTGGAATCTGCCCCAAGGGGTTAAAGACCATTATACAGCCGGTGAGGTTGCAGCTTTTAGCAGATGGTATTTAAATGATTATCCGGTCAGAGTGTTGGATACCGAAAAAGGGCTTTTAGTGGCAGGAAGGGATAAAGGCAGTATGTGGAAATATTCCATAGAGTTTCCGGAAGCGTTCATGCACAATTTAGAGAAGTACTTTAGATTAGCTCTGGGGGTAAACCTTCTGGTAGTTGTCTGCACGATTCTTTTTTTGGGTTTTCGATATTATCAATCTTTGCTGCCGCTTGTAGAGGGGATTTTTGAATTATCAGCCAATCATAAAGTGGAGCTTTCTGAAAAAGGAGCGGCATCCCAGCTTGCAGCTCAGGTTAACCGCACATCCAATCTTTTGGAACAGCAAAGAACAGCATTAAATAAAAGAGATGAGGCCCGGACGGAATGGATTGCCGGCGTTTCTCATGATATACGAACCCCTCTTTCCGTTATTGTAGGATATGCAGATGAGTTGGAAAATAAAGAAGACTTATGCAGAGAAGACAGAGAGCGTGCAGCAGCAATTAAAGCCCAAAGCCTTAAAATCAAACAGTTGATTGAAGACTTAAATTTAACCTCAAAGCTGGAATATAATATGCAGCCTTTAAGAGCAGCGAAGTTTTATCCGGCGGCACTTTTAAGGAAACTGACTGCAGAAAAAATCAATGAGGGGATAAAAGAACAATATGAACTGATTCTTGAAGTAGATGACAGCCTGGAAGATGTAGTGCTGCTGGGGGATGAAAAACTGATTACAAGGGCAGCCTGTAATTTATTAAATAACAGCATTTTCCATAATCCGAAAGGATGCCATATTGTGATTACAGGCAGAAAAGAAGGGAACAACTGTACCTTGCAGGTGTCAGATGACGGATGCGGAATACCAGGAGAAGTGATAGAGCTTCTTGAACAGGACGTAGGAAATTCGCAGAAGAAACCACATGTTATGGGGCTTAGAATTGTGAAGCAGATTGCCCTGGCCCATAATGGAAGTTTTCAAATAAAAGAGGAAGGGCATACCGTGAAGCTTGCCCTTCCCCTTGTGTAGGGTGGAAAGCTTTTTACGAAAGAAATCCCCTGTAAGAGAAACTCTCGTAAAAAGTTGGGAGAGTGTATTTGAAATCCGGACTTTATGCCACATACAAATACATAAAGATAAAGTGGCAGATACTTCCGCCCATGACAAACAGGTGGAAAATTTCATGGGAACCGAAAAATTCATGTTTTGCATTGAATAAAGGAAGTTTCAGGGCATAAATCACACCGCCTATGGTGTAAATAATTCCTCCGGCCAAAAGCCAGCCAAAGGCAGCATGTGGGAGAATGCTCCATAAAGGCCCGAATACTGCTACGCATACCCAGCCCATTGCAATATAAATTACTGAGGAAAACCATTTGGGGCAGGTAATCCAGAAAGCCTTTAGGGCCATGCCGAAAATTGCGATTCCCCATACAACAGCAAGCAGAGTATACCCCAGGTTTCCGCCTAAAACAATCAGACACACTGGCGTGTAGGAGCCTGCAATCAGCACGAAGATCATCATATGATCCAGTTTACGGAAAACACGAAGAACTTTGCCGCCAATGTTCAGTGAATGATAAGCAGCGCTTGCGCCATATAAAAGAATCATGCTGATACAAAAAATGCTGAGCGCGATCAGAGTATTTTTGCCGGATGAGACGCCGGCTTTTATGAGTAAAGGCATAGCAGCAAAAACTGCCATCATCATACCGATAAAGTGGGTAAGCGCACTTCCCGGTTCACGTATTGTTATCTGCATAAAAAAGCCTCCTTTTACAACAAAACCTTGAGATATAGTTTTAAAAACTATGTTAAATATATTATGATACTACTACATATTATTTCAGGTGTCAAATAAATTATTCTTAATTTTTTGCCATATTTCTTGAAAAATATTATTATGGAAAAGAGAAGATAAAATGTTTGATACGAAAGGAGTGACAATAGT
>VSNT01000209.1 GCA_009774465.1 Lachnospiraceae bacterium | reverse complement strand
GTCGTAATTTTCTTATTTCAAAAATTGTTTTGGTATCATGCCTTAACATTTTTTACCTATTAAATTTACACTATTACGTATTTTAACTTAAATAATATTTAAATATTTTAGTTTATTGAGCAGCAGGGAGCGTTCTCTGCTGTTTTTAAATGTAACGTATATGAATTAATTGCACCTGACGTCAATTTAAAGTAGTGAAATTATTTAAAAATGCCCCTTGCGGCATTCGTCAAATGGATGCTTTACATCCGCTTGACTCATTAACCGCGGAAATAAAGGATTATGCATGATGTCTATTTCAAAGCATATAAATAGAATAAGGCGACGAAAAAGAGTTGTTGTGCATGAATCTGAAAAGAAGAATTTTTTCCTGTATTATTTTAATGATATTTTTGGCAATTATGTGTCTGATCGGCTATTTTCAGCAGAATTTTCTGCCTACAACAGGAAGGGCATTTAAGGAGGAAGACAGCAAAAAAATTGCTTTGACCTTTGATGACGGGCCTCATCCTTACTATACGGAGCAGCTTTTAAAGGGGTTGAAGGAAAGGGATGCGAAGGCAACCTTTTTTATAACAGGACAAAATGTAGAAGCTTATCCGGAGATTGTGCGTGAGATTTATGAGGATGATCATTTAATAGGAAACCACACTTACAGCCATATTCAGCTGACATCAGGCAATGCGGAAAATTTTAAGAAGGAGATTATTAAGACAAATGAAGTAATTAAGGAAGTGACCGGGCAGGATACGATTTATGTGCGCCCTCCCTATGGAAGCTGGAATAAAGAGTTTGAAAAAGAGCTTAACATGTTTCCGGTACTTTGGACCATTGATCCTCTTGACTGGTGCAGCAGTGACGTTTCCTGTATTGTAAATACCGTCTGTGCCAGGGCAGGGGAAAATGATATTATTTTAATGCATGATCAATATAAAACCACAGTGACGGCAGCCCTTGAAATTGTAGATCGGCTAAAGGCGGAAGGGTATGAGTTTGTTACGGTAGATGAGCTGTTGTTTGATTAGAAAGAACATGATGGTGGGTTGTCAAAAGGAACAGCATTTCATAGAGCATGAGCCTTCCAATTTGGAGGGCTGTTTTTTCTTGCTCGAAGATAGGTTGTTCAAGGTATTCAGCGCAAAGGTTGATCTCTGATACTTCTCGTCGTCGTCATTAATCTGGTTTGTGCTTACAAAAGGATGATATATTGTGTTAAATCTGAAAA
Organism: Lachnospiraceae bacterium; assembly: GCA_009774465.1. GTDB lineage: Bacteria > Bacillota > Clostridia > Lachnospirales > Lachnospiraceae > Suilimivivens. The sequence continues at coordinate 2,945 of VSNT01000209.1, read as the reverse complement.
AATTGTGAACTGACATTTTAACCATTGACTTTTAAAGTCGCTGGGTGTATTATAACTTTACTTATTTAGAATTCTAATTATATGATAAGGGGTAATCATGGACGAACAAAAGCTGATGGAAAAATATGATAAGCTAAATCGGAGGATACGGAGATACTTTGCGAGTTTTTTCACTGATACGCCAATCACCAGTGTTCAGGCGCTCATTTTACATTATATTATTGTTGAATCGGAAAAAAGAGATATTTTTCCGAAGGACTTAGAGGAATTTTTGGAGATCAAAGGCTCCTCTGTTACGAGCCTTATCAGCAATCTGGAACGTAACGGATATTTGCGGCGTGAAAGCTTGGAGAGTGATGGGCGGTATAAAAAACTTGTTCTGACTGAACAGACGCTTGCGATACAGGATGATATAACCAAACGCATTGGGGAGTATATGCACAGTATTTTTGTTGGGATTTCCGAGGACGATTTAAAAATTTTTGAAAAAGTTATTATGCAAATGACGGAGAATACGAAATAAGTATTCTTTTACTCTATTAGTTAGAATTCTAAATACAAGGAAAGGAGGGTTATCAATGAGATTTCCAACTGCAAGGAATGTACCGGTAATAATCAGAATCTAATTTTTTAATCTAATACTTAGAATTCTAATTAAAGGAGGAGCATTTATTATGAACACTACACAGACAACAGAGAATCCACTTGGATATGAGCGGATTGGCAGACTGCTTGCAAGCTATGCGATACCGAGCATTATTTCTCTTATCATCAATTCACTCTACAACATGGTGGATCAAATTTTTATTGGTCAGGGCGTAGGATTTCTTGGAAATGGTGCAACAAATATTATCGCTCCGATTGCCACGATAGCGATTGCTGTCGCAACCTTATTTGGCGATGGCCTTGCGGCATTTTTCAGTCTGAATTTAGGGCAGGGCAATGCAGATAAGGCGGCAAAGGGCGTGGGAACTGCTGTGATCGCTTCCGGCATTATCAGTATACTTTATGCGGTGTTCGCCTTTATCTTTTTAAGTCCTCTGTGCCGTATCTTTGGAGCAACGAACAGCCTGATGCCATATGCAGTTGGATATGGACGTATTATTGTGGTTGGATTTCCTTTTGCGATTGTTGCAACGGTCATCAATTCCGCAATCCGTACCGATGGAAGCCCTCGTTATGCCATGTTCGCTATGATGATAGGTGCTATCCTTAATACAATTCTTGATCCGATTTTTATTTTTGTATTCCATTGGGGTGTTGAGGGCGCTGCTGTGGCTACGATACTTTCGCAGCTTGTGGGCCTGCTTTGTAATGTTGCCTATCTGTTTAAGTTCAAAACGATTCAGTTTGGAAAGGCATCTCTGGTTATGAACTGGTCTGTCGCTTGCAGGATGGCAAGTCTTGGATTTGCAAGCTGTTTTAATAACCTGACATCAACGGTAGTGGCTTTTGTATCCAACAACCTGCTGACTAAATATGGTGCGCTTTCGGCCTATGGCCCGGACATTCCGCTGACTACGTTCGGTCTGTGCATGAAGGTGAGTATGATTGCGTTTTCCGTAGGTATCGGGGTAGCAAGCGGCAGCCAGCCGATCATAGGTTTTAATTATGGCGCACAGAAATATGACCGGGTAAAAAAGACATTTTTATTGAGTGCAGGTGTCTGTACAATTATCACATGTGTGGCATGGGTGATCTTCCAGTGTTTCCCGTTGCAGCTTATCCGGATTTTTGGTACAGAATCCAGTCTGTATGAAGAATTCGCTGTACAGTGCTTCCGAATTTATCTTCTGCTGACATTTTTAAATGGAGTACAGATGTGTACAGGTGTACTGTTTCAGGCAATCGGTCAGCCGGTCAAAGCGGCGATTGCTTCCCTTTCAAAGCAGTTGTTGTTCTATATCCCCGCAATGCTGATCTTATCGAGGATTTGGGGGCTGACAGGTATTCTTATGGCGGGGCCGACAGCAGATGTGCTGGCGTTTGTCCTCTGTATGATTCTTTGTATTAAAGAGGTTAAGAAGATGGGGCGGCTAAACATAAAAGCATCCTAGAAACACACGGAAAAGATTGGAGGAACAGTACCATGAAAAAAAGAGTTATCACGATTAGTCGGGAGTTTGGAAGCGGAGGGCACAGTATTGGAAAGATTGTTGCCAAGACACTGGGTATCGGCTTTTACGATCAGGAGCTATTAGAGAAAATTGCAGAGGAAACCGGATTTTCAAAAGAATTTATTGAAGAAGCCGCAGAATATTCTACCGCAAAAAACAGTCTTTTATTTAATCTTGTTATGAACCGTTCTCTGCATGGGCGCACGGAGCCTTCCCCTGCTGATACAATTTACTTTACACAGACAAAAATTATCAAGAGCCTTGCTGAAAAGGAAAGCTGCGTAATTGTTGGACGGTGCAGCGACTATATCCTTCGGGACAATAGCGACTGCCTGCACATTTTCATCTATTCGGATATGGAGGATCGGGCGAAACGTGTTCTTGAACGATACGGAGATAGTGAAAAGCCCATCCAAAAGCGGATTACAGATAAAGATACCCGGAGGAAAATCTACTATTCGCACTATACAGACCGCCCGTGGGGCATACCGCAGAACTATGACCTATGCCTTAATAGTGGCGCATTGGGGGAGGAACTTTGTGTAAATTCCATTATAAATATTTTCAATAGATTGAATTAAATAGGATGTGGTGAAATTAGAGTTTTGTAAGGAGGCATTACTATTTTGGAACAAGAAGAACGATTTATGATTATAAAAATTGGCAGAGAGCATTATGGAATAAAAATAAATGACGTGAAAGAAGTAGTTCCAAACACGGAGATAACAAATGTTCCTGATAAGCAATCTGCTTATATATGCGGGATTATGAAATGTCGTTATGGGTGTATATCTGTATTTGATATATATAAATTGTTTAATATAGAAC
>VSNT01000208.1 GCA_009774465.1 Lachnospiraceae bacterium | reverse complement strand
GCCATAATAATACCTCCAAACTGAGTAATCTTATCTTACATCAGTTTGGAGGTTTACACAAACTTTGGGATACTCCCTATTTGAACGCCGAAATGAAGTGTCGATCTCCATACGATTCATCACCGTACACACTACTTTCAAGGTAGGTTCAGAAGCCGTTCTGACTATTTCGGCAAACCATGTGTCTTTTATATAGCGATAACATTGTGGTATCGCTTGTTTATTACAGAACTACTTCTGTATCACCTTCAAATTTGGTGTTTAATGCTCTGATTTCAGAAAGTTTTTTCCCGATTTCTTCCTGAATCTTAGTGGCAAATAATACAGCTTTAGCCTTACCAAGTTTCTCAACAGTATCAAAAGGTTTTACTGCTTCTGCATCTGGTAGCTTAGTAACATCAACAGAAAATGTGATATGTAAATCCTCGTCAATTACATGGGATTTATTGATTAAATCCTTTAATTCAACAGAAACAACAGTATTCTCAGCAAGTTCACTGTCAGTTACAATAGGATCACCGTTGGCATCTTCTTTCATATTTGCCTTAAACTGAATTTTAGAGTATTCTACTGTCCTTACAAAATCATGTAAAAGTTCCCTCTCTGTACTTTCATCTGTGTCAGTAGTACCAAGTTCTGCGACAGTAATATCGACAGATACGATATTCTCATCAATTTTCTTTGCAATGTTTAATTTCATTTATACGGAACCCTCCTCATCTAATAATTGATTGTGCATATTCTTCAAACTCAAAATAAGATTTCTTAAAGTTTCTTTATCCATTTTGCAATACAGTTGTGGCATTTCTAAATTATTGTCACTCACCAAAATTTCTACTGTTTTCTTATCATCAGATAATGCAAATTGTGCCTTAGTAGTAGAAGAAAAAAGCAATTCTATAAACTTGACTATGCTGCCACCATTAGATGTAATTGTTTTTACATCCCCCAATTCTAATTGCCTATCTATAATATCTAATGTTTTACCCATTTGTTTTCATTCACCAACTTTCTTTTATATATTTTCGTTTTATGCAGTGGGTGCCTCTGGACTCGAACCAGAAATGCCGAAGCCACGATTTTACAGACCGCTGCGATACCAATTTCGCTCACACACCCATGAAAAGGAGAGTATTGAAGACTCTCCTGAAATGTCATCATTAACGCAAATGAGTACGAACCTCTCAACACTTACTATAGCAGTTGCCATCCTATTACGGATTTGGTTATTGCCGTTGATGCTTGTAAAACTTGATAATGACTGCATAGTTGTTATCTACAAAACTGAACATCTCTGTTTTTGAACACTGATTTCATATTATATATTTTGCATTTTATGGTCTATTTATCAGTCAATAACCAGCTACCTTACACCTCGCTCTACTTGAATTATATTATATAAGTTTATATAACTTTAGATTTCTTATATAAGTTTATATAACTTTTGCAGTAATGAAATTGGAGATTCATCTCCTAAATAAATGCTTCATCAGACTCGTCATCTTCGTCTTTCTTAATTATGTAATGATTCTTGGTTGTAGAAACATCATTGTGTCCTAATAATTTCTGTGCGACTTCAGCAGATTTATGCTCATACACAACAATGTTGGTAGCTCTGCTTTCTCTAAATAGGTGAGGATGTACTCTTCGCCCAACAATTTGCGTAAATAAACCATGACACCACCCATTAAAAGTATCTTCTCCAACCTGGCGAACAGATCCATCTTTCTTTTGTTTAATCACAAACATATAAGGACAATCATCTTCACCACGCACTTCTAACCATTTCTTTAGCCAGAACATAGCATCTTCACCGAATTTTAATTTCCTCTGCTTACCAACAATGGAAGCACCCTTGCAACGAATCGTGTGAGTCTGATATGATTTAGATACCGCCTCTTGTTCATTGCCGTCTTCATCAATTATTTTGATTTTCTTTTCTTTTGGTTCATAATCAACAACTTCTTTAAGAAGCTGCCTAGCTTCAGCGCGGCGACATCCTGTACTATGTGAATGAGGCAAGTGGAGAAAGAAACATCAAGTTAAAAGAGTATTGGAACACTGGAGAAGGCAGGATTGTTTTTAATGGGAAGCTGAAAGATTTACTTTCATATATGGAAACACACGACAATTTAAACCAGTGTGACGGCTTCCCTGTTCAGGTTCAGAGTATCCATAAATGGAATGTGGTGGAAATCCTTGTTGATAGGACAATAGAAGAAGAAACGGGACTTCCTGACTATAACAGAGGAAAAATAATTGTGATTCATTGATGAAGAAGATTAAATGAATGATTGGAGGAAAATAAGATGTATAATGTTGGAGAATTTTTACAGTGTGCAATGACTGATACTACAATAATTTTGATTGACAATGAGACTCGTCATATCACTACAATTAATAAAATGGATAAAAAGTATGACGATAGATCATTTACTTGTTGGGAAATGCAAAGTGGAAGATTAACATTGTATTTAGAGTGATTGGAGAAAACACAATGAAAAAAGTAAGTGGGTATATCAGTGTAAGAGCTTTAGGATGTTACGATTTTGAATTTTATGTTGATGACGATGCAACAGATGAAGAAATCAAGGAAAAAGTAGATCAGACAATACAACTCAGTTATGACTATCAAGTTGAGGAAGGCTACGAAGAATATGCAGAAGTGAATTATAGAAAGAAACAGTCTTAAAATTCGCATTTTATTGATTGGAGAAAGGAAGGATATTAAAATGAGTAAATTAAGAGTATGGTGGATTCCACAAGTAGGTAATTGTGATACGTTTTATGTTCCGGTAAAAAGTGCAGAGGACGGAAAAAGGTTATTGCATACATTAGCAGCGTATGACGCTTTTCAGCTTCAAAATAACATAAAACCTGATTATTGCAATACTGGAGGATTGGAGGTTTTTGATGAATCTGAAGGTGAATGGAATGATTGGCATTTGGAAACAGATGAATACTTTTTCGATGAGTTAGATGAATATTGTGAGTCAGATAGTTGTGATCAGAAAGAAGAGTTAGAAGCATTTAATCAGGAACTTTTTAAGCAGATTGATTGGAGTAAGATGCCTTAAAATTTACCTTTTCAGTTCTTGAAATTGGACATAAAAGTTATATAATGAAAACATAAACAAACGGATCAAAGTCCTACATAGTAGGCAGAAAGGTGGAAATTATGGGAGATTTAATCGGAATCGTTATTTTGTTGGCAATTTTCTTTTTACCTGGAATGATTACAAATTATAAGTTTGATCACAGATTACCGCCGGAAGGATACAGAACAGACTATGGAGCTATGGCACGGGATATGAATAATGGAATGTCCAAAATGGATGCTATGCGGAAAGCCAATAATGGCGGTTACAATGTTAAAAAGTAAATATAGAGGTGAGTAAAAGCCATCAGATTAGAAATCTGGTGGCTTTTATAGTGGAAAGATGATATAATATGGAGGAAATAAAAGTGGATAGAGGAAGATATAGTATTATTAGAGATTTTGTTTCTCATGGAAAGCGTATGGTAATCGTGAAGTTAGAGCATGGAACCCATGTAATGACGGAAGACGAATGGAAATGGGTTTTCGGGCAGTCAAGACCTGAACGGTGGAGAAATGGAGTAAGAGTAAAGAGAAACAGAAAGTCAGCATAGACATAAATGGATTTTCATTGGATAAGATTGGAGGATATATATATGAATAAACCTATAAATCAATATAAATATTATGGATGGATAGTTAAAGATTATGATGATTGGGCAAGACAAGCAAATGATCAAGGTGATTGTATGCTAAAAATGGAATATGCGATACAAATAGAAAAAATTTATGACAATGAAGAATATACTGATGATCAACATAAAGAAAATATAGCATTTTTGGAGAACCTACAGTATGACCTACAATTTGTTTGGAGTTTCAGTGTCAGAGAAAAATCTGGAATGGGAAATTTAGTACAAGATTATAAAGATTATTTTGATTTGAAATGATTGATTTATTAGGAGGGCAAGATGACAAAAGAAGAATGTATGTCTATGATTAAATTTTATCAAGATATTCTTTATAAAATAATTTTAGGAATAGGGGCAGCAAATGTAACTCTAATAGGATTTGCATTTGACAAAAAGATTGCATTTTATATTTTTATTGCATTTTGGCTTATGATGGTATGCATTATGATTTTTAGATACACCAAAAAAACGATAGCATATTTTTATTTTATTATTTATTCTAAGG
>VSNT01000207.1 GCA_009774465.1 Lachnospiraceae bacterium | reverse complement strand
TGGGACTTGTTCGACGCGCCGACTGTGGAAATCTTCCGGGCTCCGGTTTCCTGAGATCCAGGAGCGCCCCGCTGGGGGCGCTTTCAATTATATTTTTATTGATATCAGAAGAATATTATAACGATATGATGCGATGCATGAAGAAGCATACGAATACTATAAATGGACTCCAGGCAACATGAACCGCCTCAGGTTGTGCGGACAGCACAAAAAAGGGGGTAGGGCTTCTTATTTTTATGCGCGGGGATTCTTTGATGAGTTACAGTTGGTAAAAACCCCAGAAAGTGTTTCGAAAAACTTGACTTAGTTGTCCAAAATCACTTCCTTTCATCGTATTTAATTATAACACAAAAGAGGATGATTTTATGAAGGGGGGCGGGTCCAATGAGCACCATGGAGTAGTCTCAATGTTATAAAAGTAAACCACCTGCGAAAAATGAAAGGAGAATATTATAAAGAGGTTTTGGTCACTTATTCTATGCTGTATAATGCTTATGTCGCAAGCACTACGTCCTTTGCTTTAGGGCCTGGTAAGGAAACCAATGGTCCCCTAACCGACAATCAGAATATGGCTGAAATTCATAAAGAAAACCTTGCCATTAACCCAGAGTTATATATGCCAGTCTTGGAAAAAGATGTCACCAATGAATATGATTATATTGTAGAAATTCGTGCAGCGAGGAAGAATAATTTGGCTATTGCAAACATGCCTAAAGAAAAAGTGGAGTATATTACTTCTGATGCAATTGAATCCGAACTCGCTTATAGGGCAATGTTGTCAACAGATGTCCTAAAGGATCAGTATTGCTACTCAGATGAAGCAATTGAAATTTTACGTACCTACGAAGGTGAGAGAATAGAAAATAACCCTGAATTAAGGGCCGTAACAGCAACATTAAGTACAGCGCTTGGCGAACTCGTCAGAAGTAATACACGTATGGGAGTAATCTATACTTGGTCTTGGGATTGCAAACCCCTTGTTTTGTGGACGGACTATGCAGCGGTGTCTTGGGAAGGGACATATGTAAATGGGGGAAATAATAATATGGCGTTTGACGAAAAGACTTCATTTTCAACAGTAAATTATTATTACACAAGCACGCAGCAAGAACAAGAATCCCCAGGATTTGTATCTGACAACCTATATCATGGTGCTGCAATTCACTTTCCCGCTGAAAAATATATTAACGCATGGTATTATTGGGCAAAATACGGTTCGCTTTTTGTCTACACAGGTCTTGTAAATGAAAAATCTGGACCTCTTCTCTATGAACTCAATACACATGCTGAATTTGCACACTACACTCTCGGGGTTGGTTCTGGCGTGAGTTTTCCGGCGGGGATAGACATCAGCGTTAGTGGGGTAAAAGACGTTATTGGAGTAAGAAATCTTCGGATAAAGGCATAAGAGGAGAGGGGAGATAAACACAGTGTCTAACTCCTTATATGTGTATATAGCTGTTTTGTGTGCGCTTATCCTTCCATATTTTTGGAAAAAAGCTTCTGATACAAAGGCTTGTTGGAAAGAATTGTTTTTATTCGCATCCTGCCTGACGAATGGGGTTCTTGTTTTGGCAATTATCCTGGTAATTACTACAAGCTAAAAAGGTGCAAGTTGAGTGAGAAAAATAGTCGTAAGAGGAAGTGGAGCTGGCTATGCGTTCCAGCAACTTCATAAATAATCTGAAACGGATGCTGGGGTCACTTGAAGAGGATGTTTTTTATGAAGTCTAATCTTATTGGTGGAAGCTTTCTCTTTTTATCATTCATTTTTATGCTCATTGTGGGTATTGGCACTGGAAGTACATATGCTTTTATAGCCTCATTTTTTAATCTTGCAGCCTGTATTTTTGCGCTAAGAGACCATTTTAAAAATAAAAAATAAATTTGTATAACAAGTCAACTCCATACCACCGAGGGCGCGAAAGGAGCAGGCCAATGGGCATGAAGGCACCTCCACACGGGGCTAGCATTGCGGATTGCTTGGGGATTTTATCAAAAAATAAAGCTACCTTGTTCGTAGTAATGGCTACAGTTTTAATTGCATTTTCTGCCCTTATTGTTTATATTGTTAATTTCAATTGCCATAACACGATTGATTTGGTATCAACTGGAAATTTACCATGCGGGCCATTTATCAAAAAATCAGAAGACACTGTTTTTGTTACTCCGGTAGGGCTAATAAACACTAACAAAGTACCTATCAAAATCCAGCAAATCAGTGTGCAAGATATTGATTCAAATACAGTTCTTTTTCCTATGATTTATGTTGTGGATTTAGATGATGATTTTCTTTTAGAATCTGCCGGCTACTTTTCTCAATCGGAATTTCTCCGAATGTATAGCGATAGAATCAACCCTTTAAAATGCGCACTGGACGGATACCTTTCCCCCGAAGACCAAACATTTAGAAGTAAGTATATTTGTATATTTTTGTTATTTGATAATTTCCCTCCTTCCCAGAATCGTGTAGAAGTCACTTGTAAATATGGGTTGTGTAACACTACCACAATTTCAGATATATTATTAAGGAGAGAATAAGAAATGAAGACTAAAAAGATATTAGCTTATGCACTTGTATGTACGATTTTTCTTTCGCTGTTTCCGCTTGAATGTATTGCAACTTTCCAAACGTCTCAACCTTTAGAGAGTCAATTTAACATCACAATTCAAGATGAAACCGCTCAACCAGTCAACAATGCTAATATTTATATTTATAGTTATTTGGATCAATCTGTAGTCGCAAGTGCTACTACAGACTTTGATGGAACATGCAAAGTAACTTATATGCCAGATTTGAAGTTTCCATCTAATGGTACTTTAATTTTTGGGGATTATATCGTTTATGTAGAAAAAAGCGGGTACCAAGATACCACATACTACTTGACAAAGATATATTCTGAATCAAATGATTTTGACGCAAATAACGGCGGTAATATTTCTATTGAGCTCAAAGCAACTGAAAACATATCAACTGAAAATGAGATTTATTTGGAATCAGAAACCAGCAGTTATGACAAGGCGGTTTATAAATACTGTGTTGAAACTGGAAAAATCTCTGAGGATTCGCCTATTTATGTTATTACAGAGTCAGATAAAATGGATATGGCTCGATGCGGAATTACTAAACCTACAACGCGCACAGTAGTTGAGAGGTTTCCAAATGTTGATATTCCTATTGGAGAATTTCATGTTGACCCTCACTCTAAATTGAATGTCACCTTTACCGCATCCGATTCTTTGAAAGTAGAAGTGGGTGTTGATTCTGGAATCGCTGGAATTTCTGCTAAAGGTAGTATAACTAGAGCACTCGGAACTACAACAAGGTATCCGGAATTTTCTACTACTGGTAGTAGCGCGCAAAAAAAGACTTACTATACAAAAGGTGAGTTTGTTGTGGAAGAAACAATCATCCACAGCCAAGGACAAATTATTACTACATATAGGTTGGATTCGATATACGGTGGGACAAAGACAGGTGCAACTAGCCAATGCACCCACTGTGCTAAGCCTACGTCAGCAGTAGAGAATAATACATACGGTCATTATATCCCTATTGACGACGGTGGTACAGTAGTTATTGAACAAATCAAGAATCGCACAGTAGAGTTAGGGCTGGCTGTACTTCTCGATGGAATAGATTTTGACTTTGGTGTAACTCGAATTACATCTAGTAAAGCAGAAATTGAATATACTCCAAAAGTCGGTTATGACATTATGGTATATGATTATGATAGTTCTTTTAAAACTTGGCATGTCACCAGTTCTACTGCGAAGTAAGAAAATTGAGTAACGGTGCTCTGTCCGTAAGTTCACTAAGAAATAGGAGTTCCCTGGAACAAACCAGGGAACTCTTATTTCTTACAATCGAGAATTTAGTTGGACGCGGTATCGGGGTCGGTATCATCGCCCCAGAGCATGTTCTTGCGCAGCTCCGCGCCCACGGTCTCCATCTGGTGCTTGGCCAGCTGGGCCCGCTTGGCGTTGAAGAAGGTGCGGCCGTTCTTGTTCTCGGCGATCCAGCGGCCGGCGAACACGCCGTCCTGGATGTCGGTGAGGACGGCCTTCATGTTCTTCTTGGTCTCCTCGTAGGGCAGGATGCGGGGGCCGGAGACGTACTCGCCGTACTCGGCGGTGTCGGAGATGGAGTAGTTCATCATGGCCACGCCGCCCTTGTTGATGAGGTCAATGATGAGCTTCATCTCATGGATGCACTCGAAATAGGCGTTCTCGGGGG
>VSNT01000206.1 GCA_009774465.1 Lachnospiraceae bacterium | reverse complement strand
GATTTATATTATTATGCTGTGGAATATAGAATTTGAGGAGTTAAACCTTTATAAAAAGAATTTGTTTCTGGTGCTGGTAAAAATTATTGCGGCAAGTCTGGAAAAAGGGTACCAGTATGAAAAGATCGGCAGAAGTCAGGAATATTATGAAGATATGAATATCATGCTGCCGGAAGCCTTTACACAGAAAGTAAAGGAACAGTTGGAAGGAAAGACAAGGGAAGATGCGGAATATGCATTGATCCAAATCATGACGGAAGGAAAAGAAAAGGCACAGTTGAATGCAGAGCTGGGAGGTATGCTGCGTGACAGCGACAGAATCGGATTTTTGAAAGAGGATGACCTGTTTATTTATGTTCTTGCCCATACCAGCTATGAGGATGCAGAATTTGTTTTAAGAAAGCTTTCAAGAGAAGGATTCAGATGTAAGGCGGTATTGTTAAATGAACTATAATGAGAACACATTTTTTTGGCTGCTGCTTGTTGCAAATTTTTTTATTGCAGTAAACTATATGATAATCAGGTATGAACAGACGAAAATGCGTTATGTCTTTTTAAGAGGCGTTATTATGATCTGCTGTCCCGTCACTGCCCTTTTTTGCTACTTATTAAGTTATCTGTTTGGAGTGGCTTTTCGGCAGGAGGAAGTGGACTATGAAAACCTAAGTATGGATAAGACCAAGAAAGAATTTGAGCAGGATGTGGACAAGGATGCTGAAATGAAAATGCTTCCTATGGAGGAAGTGCTTACTGTCTCCACCACCAAGGACAGAAGAGAAGCAATGATCAATCTGCTTAAGTCGGACGTCAGTGAAAACCTGGGGCTGATTCGTAAGGCTGTGGAAAATGAAGATCCGGAAACTGCACATTATGCTGCCTCTGCACTGACTGATATTATGGGCAAATTTACGGGAGAAATAAACCGTCTGCAGGCCTCTTATGACGCTGACCGGACGAATCAGGAAGTGAATGAGGAGTATATTGATACGGTACTGCGTATTCTGGACAGCGGCGCCCTTCTTGGAGTGGAAGAGATGATGTACCTTTATATTTATACAGGTCTGGTTGAAAATCTGATGAAGCATCATCCCGGTGCGGTTACCAGTGAACAGTGCAGCATGATGGTGCGGGCGCTTTTTAAGGAGGGAAAAGGCGGACAGGCGGAAGAGTGGGCGGAACTGTCCTTAAACAAATGGCCGGATGAAGAACAAAGTTATTTTAACCTGTTATATATTAAATATAATCTGGAAAAGAGAGAGGATTTTTACAGGGTGCTTGATGAGCTTAAGGGTTCCGGAATTCCTCTTTCTCCCAAAGGGCTGGATATTATTCGTTACTGGTTGAGCAAATAAAGGAGGAGCGGAATGCAGGAAATGGGCAGTACTTTATATTTTTTGATTCTATATCTTTTTTTCATGGTGCTGCTGCCGGCAAAGGTGCTGCGGCTTCCTATGGGAAGAAAGCAGATTGCCGATAGTACGGTTAAGGCGCTGCTTGTCAGTTATACCGTGTGTATCAGTCTGGTGTATGCCCTTGGACTTTTGCATATTTATAACAGATATACGCTGATCCTTGGCATTATTTTGACGCTGATTGTCTATGGAGCTGTCAGGAAAGTTAAGTACAGAAAAATATTTATGGATGCCACTCATGTGCTGGCTCTGCTTAGCGGAGGACAGTACCGGGCAGAAGTTTTTGTGAAAAAATGGCTGAAAAAGACCGGGAAGGCCATAAAAGAAGAAGTAAAGGGCTTTATTAAGGAACTGACTGTTTTAAAGGTCGTATGTTTTCTTGTTTGTCTGGCTGCCTTTGTTATTTTGATGGATCACAGAATGACTGCCTTTTTCGGAACCTATGCTTACAGAACTTCTGATATGTATGTACATAATGAATGGATCAATTACATGGAGGCAGGGGATATTTTTTATGATGGAATTTATCCTTTCGGTATGCATAATATGATCTCCGCGCTTCATCTTTTAAGCGGACTTCATATGAGTCAGATTTTTCGTTATTATGGAGCGCTGAACTGTTTTCTTACAGTAGCGGCGGCTGTTTATTTCTTACGCAGGGTGGCGCAGACTAAGGCGGCTGTAGTTATTTATCTGATTCTTTATGGGGTGACCAGCTTTTGCGGAAATGCATTTGTATATCGTATGGGATTTACGCTTCCCCAGGAATGTGCAATGCCTTTTATGCTGGTTAGCGTGCTGCTTTTGGGGAAATTTTTTGAAAGCAAAAAGAAGGAAGATGGTATTTATTTTGCACTTGCTTCCTCTCTTGTGCTATCCACCCATTTTTTTACAGTGATTTTTGCAGTGGCTCTTTGCGGCAGTCTGTTTCTTGTTTATTTACCAAGAATATGGAAAGAAAAACTGATTCTTCCACTTTGCAGGCTTCTGCTTTTAATCCTGTGTATCAGTATGCTTCCATTTCTGATTGGAAAACTGGAAGGAAAGTACTGGCAGGGCTCTATGACATGGGCGCTGGGAGTTATAAATTCCCAAAAGGATGAAGAGGAAGAAGCAGAAGAAATTGAATTGGAAGCTGTGACAGACCAGGCGCAAGAGCCTGATTCCACGGAAGATCAAAAAAGCCGGGAGAATGTTTTTTCTTTGTTCTTTAAGATGATGATAGAAAAAATGTACGATTTCTGGGGATATGTATTCTGGGCGGGAATGATTTTTGGAGCAGTTTACTTTTTGCTGATGAGGAAAGCATGGAAGGACTGGCGGTGTAAACAGTTTTTTGCAGTCTGGATGACGCTTGCTTTCTGTGTGCTGCTGATTGGCTATTGGATCATAGGAATTCCACAGCTTATGAAGGAAGAAAGAGTCAGGATGTTTGTAGGGTATTTAGGGCCCATTATTTTGGGGCTTCCTTTCGAAGCATTAGCAGTATGTTTTGGCAGGTGGGGAAAGCGCTTTTCAGAAGGACTGGGATTTTTGGCAGCAGCCATGTGTTTTTATGTAACCTATGGGCTGGGCTGTATTCCCTTTCAGACTTACTTTTATCTGCAGACTTCAACAGCGGCCCAGGCCTGTGTAAAACTGACGCAGGATTATAAAAAAAATACGTGGACAGTGGTATCTCCCGTAGAAGAACTTTCTCTGATACGTGGGCAGGGATATCATTATGAGCTGTGGGAATTTATTGAAAAGATGGAGCGGTATGAAGAGGACAGATATCTGGAAATTCCTACAAAATATGTATTTTTTGTTTTGGAAAAAATTCCTGTTGCCTATAATACAACCAGAATTATGAGGCAAAGTTATGATGATGCGCCTGTTTCCCTCAAGGAGGCGGAAGGAGCGGCTACAAGGGAAATGCTTGGAATTTCTGAAAAGGGTACAATGAAATATTATAATATCATTGAAAACCGCAGGATGCTGGAAGCCAAGCTGTCAGCATGGCTTGCTGCCTATGAAAAGCTGTTCCCGGATCAGATCAGCATATATATGGAATCAGAGGAATGCGTGGTGTACCGGCTGGAGCAGAATATATTTGCATTGAATAATTTGGCCATTGATTATGGGTACAATGTAATTTCTGATGAAGAATATGAGAATATGCTTGCCGGAAGAACCCTGTTGGAAGAAGAGGATTAGAGGATTGAAAAAGAAAGTACTGTTTGTAATCAATACAATGGGAAGAGCCGGGGCGGAACGCTGTCTTTTACATTTGCTTCATGCATGGAAAGAGGAAGAATATGAGCTTTCCTTATTTTCCATATTGGGACAGGGAGAATTGTTTAATGAGGTGCCTTCTCATGTAAGGATATTAAATAAGACGCCCAGGGCAGCCTCAGTTCTTGATGAAAATGCAAGGAAGTCTCTTGGAAAACAGATTATAAAGGGAATGATAAGAAAAAAGATATTTTTCAGATCGCTCCCCTCCATGCTGAAGCTTTTTATCTGGCAGGTAAGGAACAGAAAGCTGGATATCAAAAAGCTGTGCTGGAAACCGGCGTCAGATATTGCCCCGGTGATTGAGGAAGAATTTGATCTGGCTGTGGGCTATCTGCAGGGGGCGGCCACCTATTATGTGATGGATCATGTAAACGCCCGGAAAAAAGCGGTATTTTTACATAATGATTATAATGCAAGCGGTTATTGTCCTGTATCTGATCGGAATTATTATGAAAAAGCAGACAGGATTTACTGTGTGTCCGGATATATTACACATGTCACTTATACACATCTT
>VSNT01000205.1 GCA_009774465.1 Lachnospiraceae bacterium | reverse complement strand
ATATTGAAGTTGCAAAAATTCCGTATAATGATATTGCCTATCCTGATTCGGCAGTTAAAATAATGAATGAAGAAGTATTAAAACCTCATATTGTCGAAAAGTGGAAAAATAGCGAAAAGTGGCAACAGTAGTTTTGATGTATATATTTTTGGAATAGTTAATTGAAGAGAGAAGTAATGTCATTTGCTAAAAAATATTTGGATGATGAGAATGAAAAAATGGCAAGGAGAAGATAAGGATTCACATATATTTTCCATAATGGGGAACTCTCACGTAATGTGACGAGAGTAGCAGGTTTTTAAAAGGATATTTGTAGCTATTTTGTGTATAGATTCTAAATGCTGATATATGTCACACATATCATCGGGACAAGCAGGAAAGTACTGTATATATCACAGGAAATAGTGGATTAGCAGAAAATAGTTATGCCTATGATATCTTTGGAAATGTGCTTGAAGGTAAGGAAAGCATAGAAAACATCATTCTGTATACAGGACAGCAGTATGACTAGGAAACTGGGCAGTATTATTTAAGGGCAAGATTTTATAATCCGGTAATCGGGAGATTCACACAGGAAGATACTTACAGAGGAGATGGATTAAACCTGTATGCTTACTGTGGCAACAATCCTTGATGTATTATGATCCCAGTGGACATGAGGGAATGGCGTATTCAGATGAACCTTCAGCAGGGAGTGGACAGTCAAGAGTTGAGCAGGTAGATGCGGAAATTGATAATGGTGTTAATGCTGGGAATGGAGGTTTGGATTTTGAGGGCAGTATTAGTTTTAGGAATCAAGATTTATTAGATTCACATTATAATAAACATGCTAATGAATTTGGTGATATATCAAAGGAAGAATATTTAAAAAGGGCAGGCAATTTAATTAATTCTACAAGCGATGATATATTAACAAAAATAAGAGCTAATGGTGATATTATATTTTATAACCCTAATACTAATGAATTTGCAGTTAAGTCAGTAGATGGTTACATTAGAACATACTTTAAACCATCGAATGGAATTGATTATTTTAATAGACAGTGAGGATATAAAGATGAAATTTAAGTGTCCATGTTGTGGAAATTATACTTTGAATGAGCAACCACCAGGTACATATGAAATTTGTGTGATTTGTAATTGGGAAGATGATGAGGTTCAATATAATGATCCTACATATGCAGGTGGTGCTAATGAATTATGTTTAAATGATGCAAGAAAATTATATCAAATAAAGATGGGAGTGGAACAAAAAAAATAGAAACTATATATATTCTATTAATATGTGGAATTAGTGACAGATGCTTGTGATTTGGCAGGAAACAGGCCGAAAAAGCAGCACTATAATTATGTTTTGACAGCAGAAAAAGGTCAGGATAAATATTGTAGTAATAGTATTGTGAATGTAGCTAATACTGTTACAATGAAAGGAACGAACTGACGGAGAAAAAACACTGTCAGTTGTTACTAAATATCTGTATGATGAGAATGGAAGCCTGGTAAGAGAAAAGGAGGGAAGCAAGACGACCAGCTACCAGTATGACCTGTTGAACAGGCAGACATATGTAAAAACATTTGATGGCAGGGAGCAGGAAAATCTCTACGATGGAGAAGGACTGCGCGCAGGGCTAAGCGAGAGCGGAAAAATATCCACCTTTATTTTCCATAATGGAGAAATCCATGCAGAATGTGATGAAAACGGAACTCCTGTAAAAAGACATTTACAGGGGCAGGGATTATTTTGTGTACAGACTTTAAATGATAGTGCATACCATATGTATCATCAGGACGAGCAGGGAAGCACTGTTTATATCACTGGAAATAATGGAGCAGTAGAGAACAGCTATGCTTATGATGCCTTTGGAAATGTGCTTGTAGGTAAGGAAAGCATAGAAAACCGTATTCAGTACACAGGGCAGCAGTATGATCAGGAAACTGGGCAGTATTATTTAAGGGCAAGATACTATAATCCGGTGATAGGAAGATTCACACAGGAAGATACGTACAGGGGAGATGGACTGAATCTGTATGCTTACTGTGGAAATAATCCTGTGATGTATTATGATCCCAGCGGACATGATGGAATGGCATACTCAGATGAGCCTTCAGCAGAAAGTGGACAGTCAAGAGTTGAGCGGGTGGATACGGAAGTTGATAATGGGGTTAATGTGCCTGATGGAATCGAATTTGAGGGTAGTAGGGGAACAATAGAACTATCTAATAGCAATATTCAGCATATTAAAAAGCACACATTTGAAGGAATGGCAGAGCAGGCAAATTATTTAACGGACGAACAGTTAGCCAATAAGTTAAATAATACATCATTTTTTAATAAAGATTGGACTCAGGAGGAAATTGTAAAATATACACAAGAGGCATACAATACTTTAAGAAGTCAAGGAAAAACCGGTTTACAATCGATAGAAATAAATGGAGATATTATAAATATTTTTATAAAAGATGATGGAACTTTTGATACTGCTTATGGTGTGTATAAGTATGACGTAACTGATTTTAGGTAGGAGAAATATATGTTTGAGTTAAATTATAGAATAGTATATAGCGAGTATGATGATTTTGTTGGACAACATGGCTTTTTTCAAATGAAATGTAATAATTGTATTTACGGAGAAATGTACCCAAAAGAGATAGAAAAAAAAGTGGACAAGGTTTCATTATATGATTGGTTTGAAAGATTGGCTAGAGTCATTAAGAACCTAATGATAAAAGATTATGTTGCGCTTAGCGATGTGGAATCATATAATACTTGGATAGTATTTAAAAGAAATGGTGAAGAGGTAATGATAAGCGTTGTAAAAGCAAAAAAAGAACAGGGATCTCATGATATAGAATTTTTTCTAAGAAATCCAAAAGCTGGTGAATGGACGGATCAGGTAATTAATTTTGAGCAATTAAAGCAGGAGATAACCGGAAAAGGAAGGCGGTATATAAAAAACATTTTATCTGTTAATAAAGAAAATATACTATTAGATAAAATAAAACGAGAATTTGATGAAATTTCATAGTGTTGTGAAACAACATCTGATGATTATAGAAAAGGGGATATTTTATGAGAATTACTTTACAAGAGATAAGGGATAGATTAATTATAATTTTATTCAATAACTAAGGCCACATTCTCTGTCCCTCGGGGTGTAACAATTTTTTTTAGTGAAAAAAGTAATACAATATGGGTGGGAAGGAGAAGTGAGCAGTATTTTTGATGGAGAAGAAACGTATTGCTACAATGCGAGAAACGTACTGACGGAGAAAAAACACTGTCAGTAGTTACAGAATATAAAAATCTCTCCATTATAGTAAAGGAACTCTATTTAGTTTCCGCTCTCCTTTAACTCTGCACGCAGTCCTTTCCCGTCATAAGAGTTCTCCTGCTCTAGAGTGCAGAAGATAGAGTGCCTATAAGAAGATGCCAGAAAGGTATTTTCCTTTCACATGTAGAAGATATGAGGTCATGCATATAGTCAGGACGAACAGGGAAGCACTGTTTATATCACTGGAAATAATGGAGCAGTAGAGGACTGATATGCTTATGATGCCTTTGGAAATGTGCTTAAAGGTAAGGAAAGCATAGAAAACCGCATTCAGTACACAGGGCAGCAGTATGGTCAGGAAACTGGACAGTATTATTTGAGGGCAAGATTTTATAATCTGGTAATTGGGAGATTCACACAGGAAGATGCTTACAGAGGAGATGGATTAAACCTGTATGCTTATTGTGGCAATAATCCTGTGATGTATTATGATCCCAGCGGACATGAGGGAATGGCATATTCAGATGATCCTTCAGCAGGAAGTGGACAGTCAAGAGTTGAGCAGGTGGATGCGGAAGTTGATAATGGGGTTAATGCTGGTTTGGATTTTGAGGGTGGTTTAGAACCTGATTTTTATGTGGGACCAAATGGCAAAGTTTTACCTAGTCAATATAAAGACTGGATAGGCACAAATATACAAAAAGAACTTTTAGATCAAGCTGAAAATCCACAATTACAAAACGCGATAAAACAATTATACAGAGAAAATTCATTTATAGGTGATGGTGGAACAGCAGATATAATAAGATTTGAGCAACAGACAGGATTAATGTTAGGTAAAAATGGCGGTTCTCATGTTCAGAAAGGAATAGATATGGCAAAATATATTGAAAATAAAATTTTGATACAAGATTTAAGTCCTTCAGACAGAACCTTGGCTACACAATTATTAGAAGATTTATATAATGCGCTAGGTAGGTG
>VSNT01000204.1 GCA_009774465.1 Lachnospiraceae bacterium | reverse complement strand
CTGCTTCCCTCCCGATTTAGGCGGCGCAGCGCTTGCTCCTGCTAAGTTTGGCGATCACAGTCATTGCAGGATGGATTCCTTCCAGAAGGGCAGCGAAGAAAGACCCGGTAGCGGCATTGCGTACAGAGTGACAACTTTAGGAGGGGGGTGCTTTGTGCATCCCTTTCTTTCCATAACATGATTTATCAGGAGGTTTTTATGCTCAAAATATTAAAGTACATGAACCGGCGTGACTGGCTGTTTGTCGTATGCTCTCTTGTGTTTATTGTCTGCGGGGTGGGACTGGACTTGCGGCTGCCGGATTACATGAGGGAGATTACAGCTTTAGTGCAGACGCCCGGAAGTGAAATGGGCGAGATTCTGTCTGCGGGAGGCTCCATGCTGCTGTGTGCGTTGGGGAGCCTTGTGACGGCTTTTATTGTAGGTTTCTTTGTGGCGCAGATTGCGGCGGGGCTTGCCATGCGGCTGCGGGAGGCTGTTTATAATAAGACGATGGATTTTTCGATGGAAGAAATCGGGAAATTTTCTACGGCGAGCCTGATTACACGCACTACCAATGATATTCAGCAGATACAGATGTTTGTGGCATTGGGGCTGCAGGCAATGATTAAAGCGCCGATCCTGGCGGTATGGGCAATCTTAAAGATAGCCGGGAAAAGCTGGCAATGGACAGCCATCACGGGAGGCGCGGTTGCAATCCTTACGGTAATGCTTGGCACGGTAATCGCCCTGGTGCTGCCGAAATTTAAGAATATGCAGAAGCTCACGGATAACCTGAACCGTGTGGCAAGGGAAAATCTCACAGGTATTCGCGTGGTGCGGGCTTATAATGCGGAGGGGTATCAGGAGAAAAAGTTTGAGGGTGCAAACGAGGAACTGACAAGGACGAACCTGTTTACCAGCAGAACCATGTCCGTATTGTTTCCGGGAATGACCTTGATTATGTCCGGGCTGACGCTCGCTATCTATTGGGCGGGAGTATATATTATCAATGATGCGGCGCTCACAGACCGGCTCGGTATTTTTTCGGATATGGTGGTGTTTTCCTCTTATGCCATGCAGATCATTATGGCGTTTATGATGCTTGTTATGACTTTCATTGTGCTGCCGAGGGCGGTTGTGTCTGCAAAGCGTATCAATGAGGTGCTTGATACGGAGACAAAAATAAAGGATGGTAAAATCAGCGGTTCTGAATTATTCGAGCAGGGAGAAATTGAATTTAAGCACGTATCGTTCCGCTACCCGGATGCGGAGGAAGCGATTCTCACAGACATCAGCTTTACCGTCCATCGGGGAGAGACAGTGGCTTTCATAGGTTCTACCGGAAGCGGCAAAAGTACCCTGATTAACCTGGTTCCCCGTTTCTACGATGTGACCGATGGGGAAATCTGTATTGACGGGATTAACATTAAAGAATATACCCAGGAGGCCCTTCACAGGAAATTGGGATATGTCTCACAGCGGGCAGTTATGTTCAGGGGAAGTGTGCTGTCAAATGTGACGTATGGAGAAAACGGGCGGCAGAGCGTGGATGAAGAATTGCTCTGGAAATCCATAGAAATCGCGCAGGCCGGGGATTTTGTCCAGGGCATGGATAGTGGGTTTCATACGGCAGTTGCGCAGGGCGGAACGAATCTGTCCGGTGGGCAGAAACAACGGCTTGCCATAGCAAGGGCCATTTACCGCAGGCCGGAAATCTATATTTTTGATGATTCCTTTTCAGCTCTGGATTATAAGACAGACCGGATTCTTCGGAAAATGCTGAAACAGGAAACCGGAACGGCTACGACCTTGATTGTGGCACAGCGTATCGGTACGATCATGGATGCCGACAAGATTATCGTGCTGGATGAAGGTAAGATTGTGGGGATTGGCAGGCATAAGGAACTTCTGGCAAATTGTCCTGTCTATCGTGAAATTGCGGAATCACAGTTATCGAAGGAGGAATTGGAAAGTGCCTGAACAGAAAAATGAGATGCAGAAAAACAACGGTTCCAAACGTGGTTTTGGG
This sequence comes from Lachnospiraceae bacterium, assembly GCA_009774465.1. Taxonomy (GTDB): domain Bacteria; phylum Bacillota; class Clostridia; order Lachnospirales; family Lachnospiraceae; genus Suilimivivens. The sequence goes on along the minus strand of VSNT01000204.1, from coordinate 2,348 downwards.
CCTGGAGGCGGAAGGATGGGAGGCGGAGAAAAGGCAAAGGATTTCAGCGGTTCCCTGAAAAAGCTGTTTGCCTATTGCGGCAGATACCTTCCGGCAATCGTGCTTGCTATGGTGCTTGCGGTTACTGGCTCCATACTGAATCTGATTGGTCCGGGAAAGGTGGCAGATATGACAAATCTGATGACCGAAGGGCTGATGACGGGGATTGATGTGGAGGCGGTAGTGGAGATCGCCGTCCTGCTTGCGGCGTTGTACGGCCTGGGGTGGCTGTTCAGTCTGATCCAGGGTATGGTGATGGCGACCGTCACGCAGAAAGTATCAAAATCTCTGCGGACAGAGATTTCGCAGAAGATCAACCGACTGCCTCTTAAATATTTTGATGGAACCAGTACGGGGAATATCCTGTCCCGTGTGACAAATGATGTGGACACCATAGGGCAGACCTTGAATCAGAGTGTCGGGACACTGGTGACGGCTTCGGCTATGTTTGCCGGCTCTTTAATTATGATGTTTTATACCAACTGGATTATGGCTGTCTCTGCCATATTAGCTGCTTTTTCTGGATTTGGTTTCATGATGCTTATTATTACCCGGTCACAGAAATATTTTAAGCGGCAGCAACAGGAACTTGGCACATTGAACGGACATATTGAGGAAACCTATTCCGGCCATAATGTGGTGAAGGCATACAACGGTGAAAAAGCGGCGAAAAATGAGTTTCATGCAATGAATCAGCGTTTGTATCATTCCGCATGGAAAAGCCAGTTTATGTCCGGACTGATGCAGCCGCTCATGGCCTTTGTGGGGAATCTCGGTTATGTGGTGGTCTGCGTGGTCGGTGCGGTTTTGACACTGAACGGAACCATATCATTTAGTGTAATTGTAGCATTTATGCTGTATGTCCGTCTCTTTACGCAGCCTCTTTCTCAGCTTGCACAGGCAGCCACCAGTTTACAGTCTGCGGCGGCAGCCAGTGAGCGTGTGTTTGAATTTTTAGGGGAAGAAGAACTGGCGGACGAAAGAGGGAAATCCGCTCATTTGGCAGAGGTGGACGGGAATGTGGATTTTGAGCATATCCGTTTTGGGTATAGCGAAAACAAGACAATCATCCACGATTTTTCAGCTTCCGTAAAAGCCGGACAGAAAATTGCCATTGTAGGGCCTACCGGGGCGGGAAAGACCACGATGGTAAATCTCCTGATGCGGTTTTATGAGGCACAGGACGGGGAAATCAGGATTGATGGCGTGCCGATCCAGGAGCTTACCCGTGAGAATGTCCATAACCTGTTCTGTATGGTTCTGCAGGACACATGGCTGTTTGAAGGGACGATCCGGGAGAATATCGTCTATTCTAAAGAGGGCGTTACGGAGGAACAGATGGTAGCGGCCTGCAAAGCGGTGGGATTACATCATTTTATTAAAACGCTCCCGAAAGGATATGACACGGTGCTGAATGACAACGCAAGTCTGTCCGCAGGACAGAGGCAGCTTGTCACGATTGCGAGGGCCATGATAGAAAATGCGCCCATGCTGATTCTGGACGAGGCTACAAGCTCCGTGGACACCCGTACCGAAATCCTGATCCAGAATGCAATGGATAAGCTGATGGCAGGGCGCACTTCCTTTGTAATTGCACACCGCCTGTCTACGATTAAAAATGCGGACATGATTCTGGTTATGAAGGACGGGGATATTGTGGAAAGCGGGAATCATTCGGAACTGCTGAAAAAGGGAGGTTTCTATGCAGAACTTTACAACAGCCAGTTTGAACGGGCATCGTGAAATGGAGGAACAGATTTTACAGTTACAAAAATTTATCAATGGCAGCCGCTATACGGTTGCCATTACCGGCGCAGGGATTTCAATGGCAGCCGGGATTATGGATTTTGCACATATGAATTTTCCCTTAGTCCTGCAAATGAGTTCTTCGGCGGTGTTGAAAAGCGCGCCGAACCATTATTACAATACGGCGAGGAAAGCGTTTTTAAATGCCATGTTTGAGAACGGACCGAGCATTGCCCATAGGAAACTGGCGGAATATGAAAGGCGCGGTCTGCTGCAGGGCGTCATAACTACGAATATTGACTGTCTGCATACGCTGGCAGGCTCCAGAAATGTGGCGGAGATTCAGGGCAGCTTTGGGTTTAATAAGTGTCTGAAATGCGGGCAGGAGTACAATGATGTGCAGATATGGAACCAGGGAAAAGCCCCGCGCTGCGAGGTATGCGGAGGTGTGGTTGGGGCGTTTCCGGTCTATAAGCATATCGGACTGGTGGAGGATGAAGTGCGGAAAGCAAGGAGCTTTGCCACGCAGGCGGAGCTTGTTATCATTATCGGCGCACAGGGTA
>VSNT01000203.1 GCA_009774465.1 Lachnospiraceae bacterium | reverse complement strand
TAAATAGAGAGGAAAGTTCCATCTCTTTTAATATACATAAAAGTAACTTTAGGAAGACAGAATTTATTTAAGGAGGAAAAAGAATGGAACTATACAGAAACAAAAATCAGCCAATTGAGAAAAGGGTGGAAGATTTGCTCTCCAAAATGACATTGGAAGAAAAGGCGGCTCAATTATGCGGTGATCTGCCATCATCTTTTATTTCAGAAGGAAAAGTAGATATGGAGCAAATGAGAGAGCGGTTTTCAGACGGTTTAGGACGATTTACCCAGTTTTCCCTTGTTGGATTGGTTGATCCGGAGCAGATCGCAAAAATCAGTAATCAGATACAAAGATTTTTTGTGGAAGAGACCAGACTGGGGATACCTGTAGTGTTACAATCGGAAAATCTTTGTGGATACCCGGCAAAAGGCGGAACCCTGTTTCCGTCCATGCTCAACGCAGGATGTACATGGGAACCGGAACTGATTTATAAAATGGCAGGAATTATTGGACAAGAAACACACAGCGTAGGAATATCCTCTGCCATGAGTCCGGTGATTGACGTGCTGCAGGATCCAAGATGGGGGCGGACATATGAATGTTTTGGGGAAGATCCATATCTGGTCAGTCAGTTTGGCATCCATTATGTAAAAGGGATGCAGGAGCAGAATGTAAGCTGCATTGCAAAACATTTTTTAGGTTATGCTTCTACCCAGGGAGGATTAAATACCGCAGCCTGCCGCATGGGAAAACGTGAGTTATATGAAATTTTTGCAACACCTTTTGAAGCGGCAGATAAAATGGCAGGTCTGGGTTCTGTTATGTGTAATTATGGAGAGATTGACGGACTGCCTGTTATTGCAAATAAGGAAATTCTCCAGGGGCTTTTGAGAGATACAATGGGATTTCAGGGAGTGGCTACTTCAGATGGTGCCGCGGTTTTGAAAAATTATAATTATTTTAAGACAGCAAAATCATATGAGGAGGCAGGTCTTTTAGCTAAACGTGCAGGAACGGATACGGAGATTCCGGTAGGTGATGCATTTCGCCAATTGCCGAAATATGTACGATCCGGAGAATTATCTGAGGAATGCATCAATGATTCTGTGAGGCGTGTGCTTACAATAAAATTCAAATGTGGACTCTTTGATAATCCGTATTGTGATGAAAAACAGGTAAAAACTGTTATGTGTAATTCACAAAAGTCAGCTTTCAGCGAAGAAATTGCAGGTAAATCAATTGTTATGTTAAAAAATGACGGGATACTTCCTCTGAAAAAAGGATTAAAACTGGCTGTAGTGGGGCCGCATGCAAATAGCCTGCGGTATCCGGTCAGTGGTTACACATATCCGGCATATATTGAAATGCTGAAAGCTGGTGTTTCAGGGCAGGGAACAACTTTTAATGGAATAGAGGATGAGCAGGCGAAAGCTGCTTCCGTAAAGGAAGCCAATAAACCCAGAGGACCATTTGAGAAACTGTTTGAAATTTTTTCAAAAGAGCAGAAGGAATCTTTAGATGATATGGTCAGTGTGTTAAGGCAGATGGGAGCCCGTTCTTTATATGAAGTATTATCCGAGCGGTATGATGTGGTTTACGCAGAGGGCTGTGGGATTATGGGAGAAGATGAGAGCGGTGTTTTAGAGGCCATAAAGGCGGCCGAAGAGGCCGATGCAGTGGTTATGGCATGCGGCGGTAATTGTGGCTGGGTGAATGTTACGGGAGGAGAGGGTAAGGACAGGCAGTCTTTAGATCTTCCGGGGGTACAGCAGAAACTATTGGAGGCTTTGACCGCTGTAGGAAAGCCGGTAGTTTTGGTTTTGTATGGCCCGGGCGTGTTTGCAGTAAATTATGCGGAAAGTCATTGCGCAGCAATTTTGGAGGCGTTTATGCCGGGACCATCTGCCGGAAAGGTGATCAGTGATGTTTTGGATGGGACGCTCAATCCCGGAGGCAAGCTGACTGTAACAGTTCCCAGAACGCCTGGTCAGATTCCAATTTACTATAATCATCGTATAGGTTCCGGATATAACAGCGGAGGAGACGATAGTGTTGCGGCGGTATTTACAGGCGGCTACGTAGATGGTTTATCCGATCCCTTATACTGCTTTGGCCACGGACTTAGTTATTCTTCATTTGAATTGAGCAGCCTTATGCTTTCAGATGAAGAAATTGCCACTGATGGTGAGGTGACGGTCTGCTGTAAAATAAAAAATACCGGCAGAGTGAAAGGTGACGAGGTAGTTCAACTATATACCAGATTTTCAGGTGCGCATGTTACCAGGCCTAACATGCAGCTTTCCGGTTTTAAACGTATAACCCTGCAGCCGGGAGAGGAAAAGAAACTTGAGTTTTATTTAAAGATGGCACAGATGGGCTATTACAATGAAGATATGCAGTTTGTTGTAGAGCCGGGGATTATGGATATTATGCTGGGGACAAGTTCAAAAAGACTGCTTTTAAAAAAGAAACTGATATTGACCGGAGAGCCGGTAAATGTAATGGGCAGACGGGTTTATACTTGTCCGGCTGCCACTATGCAGGAGGGGAAAGGATGCAGAGATTTTTAACAAAAGTGAGAGAAAAGGAGATTAATATGAACAGGATGAAAAAAATATTGGCAATGCTGCTTACAATGGTTTTGGTATTTGGGTGTCTTGCAGGCTGTGGTGAAAAAGTAGGAGACGGTGAAGGAGCCTCTCATGGGGCAGAGGGGGAGCAACAGGAAAATACGTCAGCAGGGGAAAGTGAAGAAAATAATCAGGCATCAAATGGAAAGAAATTTAAGATAGGTGTGGCGGAAATGATAGTTACAGATGAATCTGTCACCAGACAAAACTATCTGACTGAATATATAGCGCCTCATTATAATTGCGAGTTTACTTTTTCAGAAGAGTTATCTGATACGGATGCGGCAATGACATTTATTGAGAATTGTGCCAGTGCCGGATGTGATGCTATTATAAGCTGCTACAATACGGATACGGAACAGCTTTTACAGAAATGTCAGGAATATGACATGGTATTTGTACAAAATATAGCCCGTACGCCCAGAAGCGAAGCCATGTTTACAGGAGGATATGATAATTTTGGAGGTACCTTTGCTGAAGACCAGCAGGCAGCCGGACAGTTGTTTTTGAATTATCTGCTTGAAAATATTGACACAGGTGAAGAACATGGATTTGTTGTATGTACTTCTCTTGCATATAATGGACACCTTCAGTCAACAGAAATTTCTACTGCAATGCTCCATGCGTTGGAAGAAGTATATGGTTTGACTTTTACTGAGGACATTTCTACCTATCTGGCGTCGTCTACGCCTATGTATGCGGAAAATGATAAAAACATTCCGGTGTATATTTATCCTGATTTGTATAATGTGGATGGCTATATTCAAGGGCTTGGTGCAGAATTACAAACAGGAAAATATGATTATGTACTGGCCGCATTAAATATTTATGCGGGGTTCGGAGTTACGTTGGACGAGGTGGAGCGTGCCTATGAAAAGGATATTCATGTAGTGTGTCTGGGAATCCCCGGTGAAGCATTGACAGCAGCTTTTGAGACAAAGGATATGTTTGGGAATCCTTCTCTGGACATGAGCACTACAAAATTTGCATCTATCCAGAGTGCCCTGCCATTTATTCAGGTGTATAACATGCTTACGGGGTATGGCGATTGTTTGAATGATGAAAACGGAGAAAAAACGTGTCTGTGCAATCGATTTGTTGCGGTGACTTCCCCGGAACAGCTTCTGGCAATTACTGCAACGGACCAGAATGAATCTAATTATGTTGCGGACTATGAATTTATAGACAGCTGCCTGGGAGTCAACAATTCTTCTCTCACAGGAGCGGATATTACGGCAAATATTGTTGAAGTATTGGATAAGGCAATGGCGGATTTACAATAATGAAGGAATGACACGGAGGTTCGTAAATGACGAATCAAAAAGAAGTAATTGCAGAAATCAGAAAGCTGAATAAGAACTTTGGCGTAACGATAGCATTGGATCATGTAGACATGCAGATTCGGCGTGGGGAGATCCGCGGACTGATAGGTGAAAACGGCTCAGGAAAATCTACAGCTATGTCAATTCTGGCGGGAATGCAGGGAGCTGACGACGGAGAAATGTATTATAAAGGAGAGCCCTGGAAACCGGATACTGCGCTGGAAGCTGCAAGGAGCGGAATTGAAATTATTGTGCAGGAGATTGGGACAATCGCAACAATCTCGGTGGCAGAAAACATATTTCTCGGAGATTATCGCCGCTTCCAGCGGTTTGGCATGGTTAACAGGCAGAAAATGTACAAAGAGGCTCAGAAAATATTAGACAAGTTGGGAATCCTTTAAGGTTTGCACTTCTTTTACAAGCCCCTGTGCAAGCATGTTATCCACCCGTTCGTCAATCCTTTGATAGA
>VSNT01000202.1 GCA_009774465.1 Lachnospiraceae bacterium | reverse complement strand
TCTTCCATGTTCATAAATAAATTTTCCTATTGCTTCGTGATAAAAAACTCTATTATTTCCTTTAAACATCAGCAAAATAAACTTAAAAGTATAAAGAGAGTTTCGATGATCTTCCAATTGCATCGGCGCAAATGTAACTGATTTAGTTGAATCAAGTCCCTGTTCTACTTCTGATTCTCTTCTGACAAATTGCAAAAGTCCTGCCTCGCCTCCAGCATTCTGTCTTTTACGTTTAATACAAACTTACTTAAACTTCCCCCAGGTATTTCTCATACCATCTGCTTTTTTCTGCTCATTGACTCGTTGATCGTACCGACTTTCTGTTAAGTCAAAAATGCCCTTAAGATACCCTTTTAAATCCTCATTGTTATTAGCTGAATTTACATTCATTAAAGGAACTCCAAAAAATCGATTCATATCTCTTTCTCCTTCCTATCAGCTTCTAAATCTCCGCTGTTTCAAATGATTGGCAAAATAGCCAAATACCAGTGACATAAAAAAGAATCTGACGCCCCATCCACATAGGGCCAGATATAATCCACATTTTCAGTAAACTCCACTATCTGACGTTCCCCCAGCACCCCAAACAGTAATGCTTCCTTAAATCCACTGCCCGACGATTTCAAATCTGCTTTTCTCAAGCCACATTAATATCTGATAATAAATCAGCGGCAAAATCATTTTTACCAGAGCCAGTACCTCCACATAGCGTCGCCGCTTTTTCCAATCCTTGCCGCCAATACAATCCTTCAGCCACATGGGCAGCAAAAAAAATATCCTCAATCCCATTAAAAGCAGACGAATGGCTTTGGCAATTGCAAAATATCCTCTTTTTTCATCATATCTTGCAATTTCTCTCATATACCGGAAATGAGCTTGTGTTGAGTTTTGCATCACAACCCTCCGCTCGTCTTTTATGTAAGGCCTATATTCCCTGTAAATTTTCACGGCTGTTTTCATATGCTCTTCACAAACAGATTCACAGGAATCGTATATAAAAAAATAAATTTTATCCACACCAGCCATTGCAAACTGCTCCGGATCCTTCTCCTTCCATTCAATCAGACTGTTAAACACAGAAGTAATTGCTATCTTCACCGCCAAATCGTAGGGAAAACCATATTCCCCTGAACCTATAATCGGAATTCCAATTCTTTTAATATCCGTATGCTTTCTCAGCAGGTTAACTATTTCCGAATAGCAGGACTCTATTATGGAAATTCTGGAGCTGGAGCAGTTCTCCTTCTTTTTGGAAGTGCCATCATATTCTGCCCCCACTACATGAATAATGTTCCTGCACAATTCATACCCAGAAGTCATACAAGCGCTTCCGCGCTGACATCGAATCATACCCTTCTTAATAGAAGTTTGGGTTTCCCGACAAATTCGCTCATCAAGACGTTTCTTCCTGCCGGAAAGCTCATAGACTGCTTCGTGAATCGCACCATCAACCCCCTGATTGCTTCCCATCAGTGTAGGGTTAGCTGCATTCACAACTGTATCTATCTGCTTGGAATCTAATAAAGTTTTGTCCGCAATGTTTCCTTTTATTAAACAAAGTATATTGGAAAGAGGCTTGTCAGTTATTTGCATAGGTCACCTTTGGTAAATTTTTGTTTTCGTTCTCCATGTATAAAAATTGAATTAAGAATAACTTGAAATTACTCCTAATTCATTTTCTATAAAACATATTATTATTTTACAAAATTGCCAATCATCAATCAAGGAACTTAAGTTCTTAATAGTTTTGTATTTTAATGTCAAGATTCAAATTTCTTTTAGTATTCATTAGATGTTTTCTTACTCCAACTATTTGAATTAGATATGTCTCTGATACCTTCATAGACTCCATAGCCAGTTCTGAATAATACATATCCTCCGGTTCTGGTATCCTTCCCTATTACTTAGGCTTACAACAGTTCTTTCTGTAACGGAAAAGGACATCTAAGATGCGTTTGAACCGGAAAGATTACGAAGATGTTTCCCTGCCTGTCCTGACTCCGGCTGAATGGTTGGGACTGGACGGATAGTATGCAAACAATCCATCATAATCATACCCCTTATAAAACTCATATATCTCCTCCAAATACCCCTCGTAATTATCCCAGGTCAGCCTATACTCTCCCTCATACATCCACCCAAGCATCTGGGAATTAATCTTCTCGCTGTAGTGTCCTACATCTTTATAATTATTTAAATCACACACCACCTCAAAATTATTGCAAAAAGAATACAATTCTATATTGTCATATTTCAATATCTCCTCAATTGCAATCCTCTGCGCCTCAATTTCCCGCTCCAGGCTTCCTCCTCTAACCAGTGAATCCCAATAACAGATGCTGTATGGTGGGAAAAACAGTAAAAATGTAGTGTCCGGATATTTACTGGCTAATTCGGTAACATTTTGTGTGACATTTTCAAGTATCATTTCTTTTTCTTTATCAGTCAGCTCAGCTATATTAGTACTTATTTCCGGACGAGTATAACCGGCTAATACACTTTCCTTATCAAAAGGAAACAATTGGTACCACGTAGAATACTCATCAAAGGAAAAGGTATCTAAAAACGCCCCTTCTGTTTCTGCAGAATAGAGTACAACATCAATCATACATCCTTCTAAGATTGTCATTTTATTCAGCCAGTAATTTACATCATCCAGCAGCTTATCATTATACAAATATTCCGGATGATCACTATATTGTGAAGCATTTTTATCATCTATCAGTCTGGAAAGATCCAAACTGCGCAAAATTATTTTTGTGTCAGGGTTTCTTTCCAATACCCTTATGCAGGCATCATTTATATCCCTGTAGCTTCCGCCTGAAAATGGAACTTTAATTGAATTAATGCCAAATATTTCATCAAATTCTGACGTCTTAAAATTTTCCGTCATGGAAGTTCCGGTAATCACTGCATCATAATTAAAATACCTGATGAGTCCGTCATTATGATACCTTTGATTTGGAATTCTTAAATTATAATTAAGTCCATTATCAGGAAGTCCATAATGTAAATAGGGATCAATTGTTATTACAAACGCCGCGCAGCCTATAAAAACAGCCCATGTTACAGTCAATACCATAAATACCCATTTTTTACTTGAAATTTGCTTCATCTTTACTCCCATCTGCCGCTTTAGAGACACCTGCCTAAAATCCAAAATAAATGAATATTGAGTTACCAGCTAGCGAAAGCACCGACCAGATCAGGCATACAATCGCCCCAAGCATATTGCTTGTTTTTGGTTGAAATTTTTGCTGGGCAAATGGCTTTACTTTCAAAACAAGGCCAAAACCAAGTAATATTGCCGAAAACATAATGAAATAGTTTGTTGCATTATAATCATGCACTCTAAATGCATAAGTAAGCAAATTAACTTCCGGTAAAACAAAGCATCCTGCCAATTCATGCGTAATATGAAATGTAAAACCAGAAAACGTTCTCTGCAGGAATTCCCCCACCTGTTTTAAAGATTCTGCGCGGAAAATCATCCAGGTAAAGCATAAAAAAATGAACGTGCATGTCCACTGCAGCCAGCCCCAGATTTTATTCCAAACCCTCCCAAATATTCTATTGCATATATTGGCAATTCCATGTATGACACCCCATACAATAAATGTCCAGTTTGCTCCATGCCAGATTCCGCTTACCAGAAAGACGATAAAAATATTATAATATGTTCTTCCCTTTCCTTTCTTACTTCCCCCCAGCGGATAGTAAATATATTTGCGTAAAAATTGAGTAAGGGTAATATGCCATCTTTTCCAAAAGTCTATGATAGAATCCGCCTGATATGGCGCATTAAAATTACAGGGTATATCAATATTAAACAGCGCCGCCAGCCCAACCGCCATGTCGCTGTAACCGCTAAAATCAAAATAGATTTGAAAAGTATATGCAATCATAACAATAACTGCATCTAAACTGTTCATTGCTGCTACATTTGAAAAGCCCCAGTTGGCCGCCTTCGCAAAAGTATCTGCAATCATAATCTTTTTAAATAATCCGGTGGAAAACAAGAATAAACCTCTTGAAAGATTGTCAAAATTAATTCTTTTTCTTTCCTCATCCTGAAACTGCGCAATCATCTCATGGGAGACAATCGGCCCAGCTACAAGCTGTGGAAAGAAGCAGACAAATTCCGCATAATCTTCAAATTTGTAAAGAATATTTTCTTTATATGTATCAATGAGAAATGAAATCTGTTGAAATGTGTAAAAGCTGATTCCAAGTGGCAGCACAATCTGCATGATTTTAAAATCCATGCCAAAAAGACTATTTATATTTTCAAAAAAGAAATTCATGTATTTGAAGTAAAACAACACACAAACATTTAATATTATTACCAATAAAATGATTATTATTCCTAGCTGGTAACAACCATATTCAAAAATGCAATGGATT